>NZ_JBEYYF010000007.1:0-294500 GCF_040645415.1 Pseudonocardia sp. NPDC046786
CTCACCCCGACCGGCTGGCCACTGACGACGCCATCCGGCTCGCCCGGCTCCGCAGAGCCGACCCCAACCTGGACAGGCTGACCGGCCACGTCCGAGAGTTCGCCACGATGATGACTGGCCGCACCGGTCACCAGCTCGACGGCTGGATCGACACGGTCGAGGTCGACGACCTCACCCCGATCGCCGGGTTCGCCCGCAACCTGCGTCGCGACCACGACGCCGTCCAAGCCGGGCTGACCCTCGACCACAGCTCCGGACGGGTCGAGGGCACCGTCAACAAGATCAAAATGCTGAAGCGTCAGATGTTCGGCCGAGCCGGCTTCGAGCTGCTCCGCACCCGCGTCCTCCACGCCCGCTGAGTCCAGGCCCACGCGCCCCATCACGCAAAGTGCGCCAGAGCCCGGACCTTCCGATGGTCCGCGTCACCCGCGAGTTCGACGCCCCGCCGGACCGGGTCTTCGACGCGCACGTCGACGTCGAGAAGGTGCGGCGCTGGCTCGGCCCGCGCAACCTGACGATGACCGTGCAGCGCTGGGACGCCGAGACCGGCGGCGGCTACCGCTACACGCACGCCGACGCCGACGGCGAGTACCGCTTCTACGGATCGTTCCACGAGGTCAGGGCGCCGGAACGGATCGTGCAGACGTTCACCTTCGAGGGCTTCCCGGACGGCGTCTGCCTGGAGACGCTCACCGTCACCCCGCTCGACGGCGGCCGCAGCCGGCTGGTCGGCACGTCGCTGTTCGACTCCTTCGAGGCCCGCGACGGGATGCTCGCCTCCGGCATGGAGGTCGGGGTGCGGGAGGGCTACGAGCAGCTCGACGAACTGCTCGCCGCGGGCTGAGCAGCCGGCTGGGCAGCCGGCTGGGCGGTGGCGCGTTCCCGGTAGGCGGCCGGGGTCAGTCCGGTCTCCCGCTTGAACACCTGGCCGAAGTGCGACGGCCCGCGGAAGCCCCAGCGGGCCCCGATCGCCGCCGCGGGCACCGCGGCCGCCGAGGGGTCGGCCAGGTCGCGGCGGCACATCTCCACCCGCCGGGACCGGATCCACGCCGCGGCACTGGTGCCGGTCCCGGCGAACAGGTTGTGCAGGTGCCGGGGCGAGACGTAGTGCGCGGCGGCGATCCCGGCCGGGCTGAGATCGGGATCGCCGAGATGGACGTCGACGTGCGCCTTGATCCGGTCCAGCAGGTCGCACCGCGGCTGCGGCTCGGCCCCGGCGGCCGTCCGCAGCAGCACCCCGACCAGGTCCATCGCGCCGCGCATGGCGAGCGCCCCGTGCGGGCCCAGCGCGGGCAGGTTCCGGTTGAGGCTGATCACGGTGTCCCACACGGTGGCCGCCAGCCCCGGCCGGTAGTCGAACGCGGTCGCGGTGATCCCGGTCAGCGGCTCGCCGCCGCGCGGCTCGACCCGGTCGTGCGCGAACCGTACGCACAGCGCCCGGTACCCGTCGGCGGCGACCACCCGGACCGGGCGGGACGCGTCGTAGAGCGCGTACCGGCCGGGCCCGAGCACCGCCGTCCGCCCGTCCTGGGTCACCCGGGAACCGCCGGCGAGCTGCAGGCTCAGCACGTAGCAGCCGGTGTCGGCGACGGCGATCTCACCGGCGTCCCGGTCGGCGGCGTGCCCGGCGCCGCTGAGCGTCACCAGATCGACGCCGTCCGCCGAGCGGGTCCCGACCGACCCGGTGAACAGCTGCGGCCGCTCGCACTCGAAGCCGAACCCGGCGATGCCCTCGCGGACCGCGGCCGTCCACGGCACGAACCGCTGCACGGCCCCGGCCGCCGGGACGGCGTCGGCGAGATCGGTCGTCGTCACCCGGTGGCCCACGATCGCCCACGGTAGCCCGCCGTGCACGGACACGACAGGTTCCTGCGCTGCCCGCCGATGCGCACCGGGCGGCCCGGTTCCTACCGTCGGGACCGACCGATCCGGCGACGCAGCGGAGGCTCAGCCATGGCCCATGTCGAGGGCTCGCACCACGTGACCCTGTCCGTGGGGCACGCCCAGGAGGACGTCGACTTCCACGTCCGGATCCTGGGGATGCGCTTCATCAAGCGCACCGTGCTCTTCGACGGGTCACTGCCGATCTACCACCTCTACTACTCCAACGCCGACGGCGACCCGTCCAGTGTGGTCACCACGTTCCCGTGGGCGCAGGCGGGCCAGTTCGGCACCCGCGGCACCAACCAGGCCCGCGAGGTGCTGCTGTCGGTCCCGGAGGGCTCGCTGGAGTTCTGGTCCCGCCGGCTGACCGCGCACGACGTCGAGGTCGCCGACACCGAGCGGTTCGGCCGCAGGCGGCTGGCGTTCCGGCACCCGTCCGGCATCGAGTACGTGTTCGTGCCGAACGCGGGCGACCCGCGGACCGGCCATCCCGGCCACGGCGTCCCGCCGGAGCACGCGATCCACGGCATCCACGGCGTCGGGCTGCACGTCACCACCCCGGACCGGATGGTCGAGTTCGCCGACGAGTCGTTCTTCGCCCAGGGCGCCCCGGTCGAGGAGGGCGACGTCGCCGCCCTGCAGATCGGCGACGCGAAGTTCGGCAACCACCTGGAGATCACCGTCAACCGGCGCGACGACCAGGGCACCTGGCGCTACGGCGCGGGCACCCACCACCACTTCGCGTGGAACGTGTCGGACCTGCGCAACCAGGACGAGGTGAAGTTCGCGATCGAGGGGGCCGGCTACACCGACATCTCCGAGCTGAAGGACCGCAAGTACTTCAAGAGCGTCTACGTCCGGACGCCCGGCGGGGCGCTGTTCGAGCTCGCCGTCACCCATCCCGAAGGCGGCTGGACCTGCGACGAGTCCCCGCAGGAGCTCGGCACCCGGTTCCAGCTCCCCGAGCAGTTCGAGCACCGCCGCGAGGAGATCTTCGGCAGGCTCGAGCCGATCGAGATCTGATGCTCCGCTGGGGCGACCCGGCCGCCCCGGTCACGGTGCTCGCCCTGCACGGGCGGGACCGCGACCCGGCGGACATGCGGGCGACGGCGAGCCGGTTCGGGCCGGTCCCGGCGCGGTTCGCCGCACCGCGCGCGCCCGGCGGCTCCTGGTACCCGAAGCCGTTCCTGGAGCCGTTCGAGGAGAACCGGGCCGCCCTGCAGGCCGCGCTCGACGTGGTCGACGACCGGCTGGACCGGCTCGCCGCCGAGGGCCACGACCGGGACCGGGTGGTGCTCTGGGGCTTCTCCCAGGGCGCCTGCCTGGCCGCGCACCACGTGCTCGCCCGCCGCACCGCCCCGCTCGCCGGGCTGGTGCTGTTCACCGGCGGCTTCGTCGGCCCGGACCCGCTGCCCGCGCCGCCGCCGGGATCGCTGGCCGGCACCCCGGCGGTGCTGCGGTCGATCGCGGACGACCCGTGGGTGCCGCGCCGCCGGGTCGAGCAGACCGCCGCGCTGCTCACCGCCGGCGGCGCCGCGGTGGACCTGCGGATCGAGCCCGGCGACGAGCACGTGATCACCGACGAGGCGTGCTCGGCGGCCGCGGCGCTCCTGCGTGCGCTCGCTGTCGGGGGTGGCCTCTAGCGTGGGGGTGTGCTCGTCGTCCACGCCCTCCACTCCCCCGGCCGCGGTGTGCTGCTCTGGGCGGAGGACGGCGAACGCCCGGCCCGCACCACCCGGCGGTCGCTGCGCACCGCCCGCCCGCACCCGTTCGCGGTGCCGTCCGACGAGCTGGCCGCGGTGCACCCGGGCCGCAACGCCTCGGTCACGGTGCTGCTGCCCTCCCACCCGGGCGGCCCGCAGGACTCCCCCGGCCTGGTCCGGTCCACCGCCAGGGCCCGCTCCCGCAGCGCCCTCACGCTGGCACCGTGGACGGTCCCGGCGGTGCTGGTCGACCCGTCCGAGCTGACCGACCTGTCGGCCGACGTGCGCTACGGCGACGACGTCGCCCATCTTGCGGAGCTGGCGGCGTTCGCCGCGGAGCTGGCCGCCCGCGGGCGGGTGCTACCGGTGCTGCGCACCGAGGCCGGCCGGCCGGTGGCCCGCTGGCGGCCGGTGGTCCAGGGGCTCGACGCGGTGGCCCGGGCCGATCTGGTGCGCAGGCTGCCGCCGGTGGCCCGCGCCGAGCAGCGGCGCCCGGGCGACGCCGCCGGTGCCGACCCGGAGGAGCTGGTGGACTCGGCGCTGTCCAGGTTCACCGACGCCGCGGTCCGCGAGCGGCTGGGCCGGTCGCCGTCGATGCCGGTGCTGCTGCCCGCGCGGCCGGACTCGGCGGCCGCGCTGCTGCACGCACTCACCGGCCCGGACCCGGTGGTCGCCGCCGGATCGGCCGGGCTCGGCGCGCTGCGCGACGCGCTCGACGAGTGGGCCGGGGTCGGCCGCGAGCAGCCCGGCGCGGGCACCGCGCTGTTCCGGCTGGCGGAGGTCTCGTCGATGCACGATCCGGCCGATCCCGGGCCGGACCAGCTGGACCAGACCGGCGACGGCACCCGCTGGGAGCTGCAGTTCGTGCTGCAGTCCACCGAGGACCCGAGCCTGCAGATCGACGCCGCCGACGTCTGGGCGGGCACCGCCGACGACCTGGTCACCGGCGCGCAGGAGGTGCTGCTCGCCGAGCTGGGCCGGGCCGCGCAGGTGCTGCCGGCGCTGGTCAGGGCCCTGCGCAGCCCCCGGCCCGCCGAGCTGGCGCTCGACGTCGATGGCGCGCACCGGTTCCTCACCCGGGACGCGCCCGCGCTGCTGGCCGCCGGGTTCGGGGTCGCCCTGCCGCGCGGCTGGGACGGCGCGCGCACGCTCGGGCTGAAGCTGTCGGCGTCGTCGTCGGCGGCGCCCGGCGTGGTCACCCGGGGCGGTCTGGGCCGCGACGAGCTGGCCACCTTCCGCTGGTCGATCGCGGTCGGCGACGACGAGCTGGGCGAGACGGAGATCGCCGCGCTGGTCGCCGCGAAGGCGCCGCTGGTCCGGCTGCGCGGGCGCTGGGTCGCGGTCGACGCGGACGCGCTGGCCCGCGGCCTGGATTTCCTGCGCCGGTCCCGGGACCGCACGCCGACCGTGCACGACGTGCTGGCCGCCGCCCGGGGCGACGTCGACGCGCCGCTGCCGGTGACCGACGTGCAGGCGCACGGGCGGCTCGGCGAGCTGCTCGACGGGACCGCGGACCGCGACCTGGAGCCGCTGCCCTCGCCGCCGGGGTTCACCGCGACGCTGCGCCCCTACCAGGAGCGGGGCGTCGCCTGGCTGGCGTTCCTGTCCTCGCTCGGGCTGGGCGCCTGCCTGGCCGACGACATGGGCCTGGGCAAGACCGTGCAGCTGCTCGCCCTGGAGGCGCACGACCGGGCGCCCGGGGACGGCGCGGCCGGGGCGCCGACGCTGATCGTCTGCCCGATGTCGATGGTCGGCACCTGGCAGCGCGAGGCGGCCCGGTTCGCCCCGGCGCTGCGGGTGCACGCCCACCACGGCGCGGACCGGCCCCGCGGCGACCGGCTGCACGAGCGGTTCGGCGAGGTCGACGTCGTCGTCACCACCTACGCGACCGCCACCCGGGACGCCGAGGACCTGCGATCGTGGCGGTTCCACCGGCTCGTCCTCGACGAGGCCCAGATGATCAAGAACTCGTACGCCGCGGTGTCCCGCACGATGCGCTCGCTCGACGCGGCGCACCGGATCGCGCTGACCGGCACCCCGATGGAGAACCGGCTGGCCGAGCTGTGGTCGGTGCTGGACTTCCTGAACCCGGGCATGCTCGGCGTGCCCGAGGTGTTCCGGCAGCGGTTCGCGGTGCCGATCGAGCGGCACGGCGACGCCGGCGCGGCGCGCACGCTGCGCCGGATCACCCGCCCCTACCTGCTGCGCCGGGTCAAGACCGATCCGACGGTGATCGACGACCTGCCGGAGAAGATCGAGATCGTGCAGGACCACCGGCTCACCCGCGAGCAGGCGTCGCTGTACCGCACGGTCGTCGACGACATGATGGAGCGGATCGAGGGCAGCGACGGCATCGAGCGCCGCGGCAACGTGCTGGCGGCGATGAGCAAGCTCAAGCAGGTCTGCAACCATCCCGCGCAGCTGCTGCACGACGGGTCGCCGATCCACCGGGCCGGCGGGCGGCACCGCTCCGGCAAGGTCGCCCGGCTGGAGGAGATCCTGGAGGCGGTGCTCGCCGCCGGTGACAAGGCGCTGCTGTTCACCCAGTACACCGAGTTCGCGGCGATGCTGCGCCCGCACCTGTCGGCGCGGTTCGACACCGAGGTGCTCTACCTGCACGGCGGCACGCCGAAGAAGCGGCGCGACGAGATGGTCGCCCGGTTCCAGGGGCCGGACGGGCCGTCGGTGTTCCTGCTCTCGCTCAAGGCGGGCGGCACCGGGCTG
Source organism: Pseudonocardia sp. NPDC046786 (assembly GCF_040645415.1). Lineage (NCBI taxonomy): Bacteria > Bacillati > Actinomycetota > Actinomycetes > Pseudonocardiales > Pseudonocardiaceae > Pseudonocardia > Pseudonocardia sp. NPDC046786. The sequence continues at coordinate 6,312 of NZ_JBEYYF010000007.1, forward strand.
ACGCTGACCGCGGCGAACCACGTGATCCACCTGGACCGCTGGTGGAACCCGGCCGTCGAGGACCAGGCCACCGACCGGGCGTTCCGAATCGGGCAGAAGCGGTCGGTGCAGGTCCGCAAGTTCGTCTGCCCGGGCACCGTCGAGGAGCGGATCGACACGCTGGTGGCGTCGAAGCGGTCACTGTCGGACATGGTCGTCACCGACGGCGAGGACTGGCTGACGTCGCTGTCGGTCACCGAGCTGCGCGAGGTCTTCGCGCTCGGCGCGGACGCGGTGGCGGACGCCGAGGACCAGGAGGGTCCCGATGAGTGACCGGCCTTTCTGGGCGCAGGAGGACTACCCGGGCGGCCGCCCGATCCGGGTCGAGGGCGGCATCCGGATCCACGCCCCGAAGGGGCCGGTGGCCCGCACCTGGTGGTCGGGGCGGTTCCTGTCGGTGCTCGAGCAGCTCGGCGTCGGCGGGCGGCTGTCCCGCGGGCGGACCTACGCCCGCTCCGGCCAGGTGGTGTCGTTCGAGGTCGACGCGGGCGCCGCCGTCGCGCTGGTCCAGGGCACCCGGCCGCAGCCCTACCGGGTGCGGATCGGGTTGCGGGTCTGGGACAAGCCGGAGTGGCGCCGGGTCGAGGAGGCGCTGGCCGCCGACGCCTGGTACGCGGCGGCGCTGCTCGCCGGGACGGTGCCGACCGAGATCGAGGAGCTGCTCGGCGGGCTGGGGATGTCGCTGTTCCCGGCGGTCGGCAACGACCTGTCGCAGGACTGCTCGTGCCCGGACGCGATGGTGCCCTGCAAGCACCTGGCCGCGGTGTTCTACCTGCTCGCGGAGCGCTGCGACACCGATCCGTTCACCCTGCTGGAGCTGCGCGGCCGGGACCGGGCGACGCTGCTGGGCCGGTTGCGCGAGGAGCGCGACCGGGCCGCAGGCACGGCCGGGGCGGCCGCCCCGGTGGCGCTCGCCGACCGGCTGGCGGACTTCTGGTCGGCACCGGCCGCGGCCGCCGTGCCGCCGCGGCCGCCGGAGACCGAGCCGGGGGCGGTGCTCGCCCAGGTGCCGGATCCGGGGCTGCGGGCCGGTGGGGAGCCGCTGACCGGGGCGCTGCGGCCGGTGTACGAGGTGCTGGCCGATCCGGATCCGGGCGCCGGGAAGCCCGGGAACGTGTGAGGGCCCGGCCGCTGTGATCACCACGGCCGGGCCCTCGTCCCGAACTGACGCGCCGCTCCCACCACGAAGCGACACGCCTGAACTTAGCCAAGGCTTACCTCAACGTCAAGTGCCGGGCCGGAACCGGGGCCGGACCTGGCCGGCCGCGGCCGAGGCGCGCACCCGCCCCGGAACGCGGGACGACCCGGCCGCTGTGGTCATGGCGGCCGGGCCGTGATTCCCGAACTGACGCGCCGCTCCCACCACGAAGCGACGGACAGAAGTTAGCCGAGGCTTACCTATGGCGTCAAGAGGCGAGCCTCATCCGGGCCGGCCCCGCGTCGAGCCGGCCGGTCCGCGCGACGTGCCGCTCGAACCAGATCGTGGTCAGCGGCGGGACGCTCGCCAGCAGGCCGACGGCGGTCGTCCACAGGTCCCACCGGAACAGCCGCGCGGTCCACAGCGTGACCAGCACGTACACGACGAACAGCGCGCCGTGGACCGGGCCGAACACCTGCACCCCGAGCTCGCTGGCGCCCAGCACCCACTTGACGAACATCCCGGCGAGCAGCCCGGTCCAGGACAGCGCCTCGGCGATCGCGACGATCCGGAAGATCCGGGCGACGAGGGTCGGGTCGTTCATGCGGGCGGCCTCCGGGCGGATCGTCGGGACGGGCGGGCTCCACTGTGCCGCATCCGGGACACGATCTTCTACTCGGCGTCGAACCGCGCACGGGGGTGACCGGACAGTGGTCGGGGCGTAACGTGGAGTGAGTGGTCGATTCCCCGCACGGCAAGGTACGGATCGGCGTCGGACTGCTCGGGGCGCGCTCGCTCCCGGACCTGGGCACCGAGTTCGACGACCTGCTCGATGCCCTCGACAAGTCCGCCGTGGACTCCCTCTGGCTCGCCGATCTGCCCTCCACCGGGGTGATCGAGGCGACCGTCGGGAGCACCTGGGCCGCCGCCCGCACCCGGCGGCTGAAGATCGGCACCGGTGTCACGGTGCTCCCCGGGCGCAACCCGATGCTGCTCGCCGCCGAGCTCGCGTCGCTGGCGGTGCTCGCACCGAAACGGATCCTGCCGGTGTTCGGGATCCGCGCCGCGTCCCCGCACGACCGCCAGCTCTATCCGGTGCCGGGCCGGCTCGCCGCCGTGTTCGAGGAGTCGGTCACCGTGCTGCGCAGGCTGCTCACCGAGGACTCGGTCACCCACCACGGCGAGTTCTTCACCCTCGACGACGCCTCGATCGTGCCGCGCCCGGCACGCCCGCTGGACCTGTGGTTCGGCGGCCGGGCCGACGCCGGGCTGCGCCGCGCCGGGCGGCTCGCCGACGGCTGGCTGGCCAGCTTCCTCACCCCCGCGGAGACCGCCCGCGGCCGCGCCGTGATCGAGCAGGCCGCCCGGGACGCCGGCCGCACGATCGACGACGACCACTACGGCACCAACATCTGGCTGGCCGAGCCCGGCACCGACACCGACGCAGCGCTGGCCCGCGCCGCACTGCAGCGCCCGGACACCGATCCCCGCGAGCTGGTCGGGATCGGCTGGGACGGGACCGCCGAGCTGATCCGCCGGCATCTCGACGGCGGGATCACCAAGTTCGTCGTGCGGCCGTCCGCCCCGGTCGACGACTGGGCCGCCTACCTCGACGAGTTCACCGCCGAGCTCGGCCCGCTGGAGTCCGGCTGATCACCGGGTCACCGACAGCGCCTCCGTCGAGCCGGGCCGCAGGCTCCCGCAGCCCGAGCGGGGCGCCGCGCTCGCGGCTGCCCGGCGCGGCTGGGTGACCTGCTCGGCGTAGGTGGTCGCCGCGACGAGCCGGGCCGGGCGTTCGGCGCCGCCCCCATCCCGACGGCGATCGCGCACAGCGGCACCGTCGGGCCGTCCCGGAAGCTGCGGGTGATCTGCCACCACGACGACGCCGACAGCACCAGCGTCGCCGCCAGTACCGACGTCACGAGGACCAGCAGCGGGTTCTCCGGTCCGGACGCCATCCACACCGCGTATGACGGGAGCGCCGCCACCTGCGACCCGGCGACCGCCGACACCACCGCGGCCCGCCACCGCCGCGGGACGATCTCGCGCGCGATCAGGTGGAACGCGACCGCGACCCCGGCACCGCAGGCCGGCGCCGCCGCCTTCGGGAACAGCACCAGGTCGGACACCCCGAACCAGCTGTCGCCGTCGAACAGCCCGGCCGCCGAGGCGAGCACCAGCAGGGCCAGCCAGGACGGGTTCGACCAACCCTCCACCGGGACCGCGCCGGGCTGCAGGACCGGACCGGCACCGGCCGCGATCGACCGGGCGTAGGCGAAGGTGATCCCGGCGTCGTCGACCAGCCACCGGCCGTAGAGCGCCATGTGGCAGGCGAGCACCACGGTGGGGATCCCGACGGCGACCACCCAGGCTGCCACCCGGGCGGCCACGGCACCCCGGCCGGCAGGACGACCCGGTTCCGCCGCGTGCCGGACCGGACTCTCGGCGACGACCACCTGCAGGATTGTGTCGCAACATCATCACCGGGCCGCACCGGTGTGCCCGGTGCCCGTCCGGATGGCAGGGTCGGGGCCATGACAGCGACCCGCGACCGCGACGAGCGTGGCCGTGCCCGCAACGCCCGCCCCCGGGACGCCGCCGGCCGGCCGCTCCGCCGCGGCGCAGCCGGTGTCGAGCGGGTGCCCGAGGATCTGGTGCTGGCACCGGACGAGGCGGTCGCCGAAGCACAGCGGCTGCTCGACGAGGGCCTGCCGTTCCAGGCGCACGAGGTGCTGGAGGGCACCTGGAAGGACTGCACCGACGACGGCCGCGAGCTCTGGCGGGCGCTCGCCCAGCTCGCCGTCGGGCTGACCCACACCCAGCGCGGCAACGCCCGCGGCGCGGTCGCCCTGCTGCGCCGCGGCGCCGAGGGCATCCGGGTCTGGCGGGTGCTCGGCCGGCCCGCCCCGGCCGGTCTGGACCTGGACGGCGTGACCGCGCACGCCGACACGCTCGCCGACGACATCGAGGCCGGCCGCAACGCAGGCCCGGACCGGCTGCGGCCCCGGCTGCGCGGTGGTGCCGTCCGCCACCCCGGCGACCGACGTCCGTGACGCGGGGGCGGTCCTCCGGGCACGATGTGGGGCATGCAGCTCCCCGGTGACCCCCGCTGACGGTGCCCGTCCGCTCCGCCCGCACGCCCTGGTTCCGCAGCCTGCTGCGCGAGGCCCGGTCGCTCCCGACCCTGCTGCTGCTCGCCCTGATCGCGGTCGTCGGCGTGCCGCTGGTGATCATGGCGACGCCGGAGAAGCAGGTCGAGGTGTTCGGCCAGGATGTCGGCGTCGGCGCCCGGGTGCCGCCGCTGACGCTGTCCGGCCCGGCCCAGATCGTGCAGATCGGCAACGCCGAGTTCGATCTCAGCAGCGTCCAGGTGTACGGCCCGATCCGGCCGCGGCTCTCGATCGGCCCGCTCAAGCGCCCCGAGGACAACGGGCCGGTGCTCGGCCCGCACACCGTCGACGGCGCCGGTGACGCGGTCCGCACGCTCACCGACGGCTTCGTCACCTGGTACCTGTGGGGTGCCGCCGGGATGGTCGTCACCGCGCTGCTCGCCAGCGGCCTGATGGGCTGCGCGCGGCTGCTGGTCGCGCTACGCCGGGCCCGGCGCCACGACAGCGAACCCGTGCACTGGGACGACCACGCCGGCCCGATCGGCCGGATGACGACGATCGCGGTGGCCGTGTCGGTGCTGCTGTGGGGTGGTGCCGGCGTCGCCGCCCTGCACGGCACCACGTCCGGGCTGGCCTCGGTCACCTCGGTGACCGACCTGGTCGGCGCGTCGACGGTGACCCCGTCACCGGCCGGGCCGCCGGTCACCGGCGTCACCGGCGCGGTGATCGGCGACTCCCGGGCCGCCCGGATCGGCGGCCCGCCGGTCGAGCAGCCGGACGGCACCATCACCCCGGACGACGCCGCCTGCGCCCGCAGCTCCGACTCGACCGCCGCCGAGCTGTCGCTGCTGCGCGGCGAGGAGGTGCTGAACCTGGCCTGTGCCGGGGCCAGCGTCGCCGCCGGGCTGCGCGGGCCGCAGCTGCGCGACGGGGTCACCGTCGATCCGCAGGTCGGGCGGCTCAAGCAGGTGCAGGGACTGCAGTGGGTGGTCGTCGCGATCGGCCCGAACGACCTGGCGTGGTCGGACTTCCTGCTGTACTGCTATGGCTCCGAGACCTGCGACGACCGGCTCTCCGAGGGAGAGTTCGTGTCCCGGCTGGCCGTGTTCGCCCGGGACGTGGGCGCGCTGTTCAACGACCTGGACGCGCTGCCCGGCGATCCGCGGGTCGTCGTCACGCTGTCCTACGACCCGTTCCCGGCCACGTTCGACCCGGCGTGCACCGACATGCAGGGCCCGCCCGGCACCGCGGGCCTGGACCAGGACAAGGTCGACCTGCTGGCCGAGCGGAACCGCAGGCTCAACGACGTCCTGGCCGACGGTGCCGCCCGGTTCGGCTTCACCACCGCGGCCCCGATCCTGACCCCGCTGTGCGCGCCGTCCGCCGACCGGATGGGCCCGGACCTGCAGGGCTTGGACCGGCCCGATCCGTTCCACCCGACGGCGGTCGGGTCGCTGCGGATGGCCGCGTCGACGGCGGCGGCGCTGGCGATCCCCCGCGACGAGCCGCGGGACGTGCCCTGACGCCCGATCGGGCCGAGCGGGAGCGCGGCCGGTCAGGCGCGGTCGGCGGCGCGCAGCACCCGCAGCGCGTTGCGGCCGGCCAGCTTCGCCAGGTCGGCGCGGCTCCAGCCGCGGTCGGCGAGCGCGTCGAACAGCCGGGGGTAGGCGGACACGTCGGCCAGGCCGTCCGGGAGCTCGGCGGTGCCGTCGAAGTCGCCGCCGATCCCGACGTGGTCGATGCCCGCCGCCTCCCGCAGGTGCTCGACGTGCGCGACCACGTCGTGCAGGTCGGCGCGCGGCTCCGGCGGTCCGTCCCAGCTGCCGGCGAACCGGTTGCGGGCGGCGAGATCGCGGTGGTCGACGCCGGCGGCGGCCATCGCGGCCACCAGCTCCCGGTCCCGGTCGGCGACCCGGGCGGACACGAACCGCGGCACGAACGTCGCCATGCAGACCCCGCCGCCCCGGGCCATCGTGGCCAGCACGTCGTCGGGCACGTTGCGCGGATGGTCGGTGACCTCGCGGGCCCCGGAATGGGTGAACAGCACCGGAGCCGACGACACCGCCAGCGCGTCGTGCATCGTCGTCGCCGCCACGTGCGAGAGGTCGACGATCATGCCGAGCCGGTTCATCTCGGCGACCACCTCGCGGCCGAACGACGTCAGACCGCCGTGCCGGGGCTCGTCGGTCGCCGAGTCGGCCCAGTCGTTGTTCAGGTTGTGGGTCAGCGTCAGGTAGCGCACGCCGAGCGCCCGCAGGATGCGCAGCACGGCCGTCGAGTTGGCGATGCAGTGCCCGCCCTCGGCACCCATCAGCGAGGCGATCCGGCCGCCGGCGGCCACCCGCTCGGCGTCGTCGGCGCCGTCGGCCAGGCCGAGCGCGTCGGGATGCCGGGCCGCCAGCCCGCGCACCCGGTCGATCTGCTCCAGCACCGCGGTCACCGCGCGGTCACCGGTGAACGAGCCCGGCACGTAGACCGACCAGAACTGGGCCGCGACCCCGCCCGCCCGCAGCCGGGGCAGGTCGGTGTGCAGCCGCGGATCGCCCGCGGCCAGGTCCGGCTCCGGCCCGCCGAGCTCGCGCAGCGCCCAGGGGAGGTCGTTGTGCCCGTCCAGCAGCAGCAGATCGTCCACGGGCCCGAGTATGCGTCGGACCCCGGTCCGGTGGGACCGGGGCCCGGCGGGCGCTGGGCCGGTGGTGTCAGTAGCGGATGACGCCGCGGACGTTCTTGCCGGCGTGCATGTCCTCGTAGGCCGCGGCGACCTGGTCGAGGGTGTAGGTGGCGGTGACCAGCTCGTCGAGCTTCAGCGCACCGGCGCGGTAGAGCTCCAGCTGGCGCAGGATGTCCCAGTTCGGGTTGGACATGCCGAACATCGCGCCCTGGATCCGCTTCTGGAACAGCGTGACGTCGGCCAGCGAGACCGGCAGCGGCTCGGTCGAGTTGATGTCGCCCAGCGCCGTCACGACGACCGTGCCCGCCTTGCGGATCGAGGCCATCGCCTGTCCGACGTGGTCCGGCTTCAGCACGCCGACGGTGATGATCGCCTGGTCGGCGCCCTGCCCGTTGGTGAACTGCTTGGCCAGCTCGGTGGCCTCCTCCATGGTCTCCACGGCGTGCGTGGCACCGAGCTGCTGGGCGGACTCCCGCTTCAGCGCGACCGGGTCGACCGCGATGATGTTGGACGCCCCGGCGTGCGCGGCGCCCTGCACGGCGTTGATGCCGATGCCGCCGATGCCCATCACGATCGTGGTGTGGCCGGGCTGGACGCCGCCGGCGTTCACCGCGGAGCCCCAGCCGGTGCCGACGCCGCAGCCGACCAGGCAGGCGACCTCGAGCGGGACGTCGTCGGGCACCTTCACGCAGGAGTCCTCGGAGACCAGGGTGGTCTCGCAGAACGTGGAGATGCCGCACATCTGGCCGACCGGGGTGCCGTCCTCGGCCAGCCGCAGCCGGGTGGTGTTCTCCTCCCACCGGGTGCCGGCCAGCAGCCCGGCGCCCAGGTCGCAGAGGTTCTGCATGCCGCTGGCGCACCAGCGGCAGTGCCCGCAGGAGGGCAGGAAGGAGAAGACGACGTGGTCGCCCTCCTTGAGGCCCTTCTTGTTCGCGCCGGCCCTGGTCACGATGCCGGAGCCCTCGTGGCCGCCGGCGAACGGGTAGGTCCCGACCGGGATGTCGCCGGTGGCGATGTGGTCGTCGGAGTGACAGAGCCCCGACGCCACCATCTTCACCTCGATCTCGCCCGGGCGCGGGTCGTCGATCTCGAGATCCACGACCTCGAACTTGCCCGGTGCGCTCCGGACCACGGCCCCACGGGTGTGTGCCACTGTGCTCTCCTCCGACGTCGTCGTCGTCACTTCGGTCTCTGGTCGATGCGCACGTGACGATATGACCCGGCTCACCCGAGTGGAAGTGCCACACACCGATCGCGGGACATCGTTGGTCCGTGGAACATCCTCAGCGGGGCATCCGGCGCCACACCGGCCGCGGTAGCAGCCGCAGCACCGCGAACAGCAGCCGCAGCGTGCCGGGCACCCACACGTCGGCGTTGCCGCGCCCGCGGCGCAGGGCCGCGACGGTCGCGTCGGCGACCTGGTCGGGGGTCGACGACAGCGGGGCCGGGCTCATCCCCTCGGTCATCCGGCCGATCACGAAGCCGGGCCGGATCAGCACCAGCCGCACGCCGGAGCCGTGCAGCGCGTCGGCCAGGCCGGACGCGAAGCCGTCGAGCCCGGCCTTCGCGCTGCCGTAGACGAAGTTCGCCCGGCGCACCCGCACCCCGGCGACCGAGGAGTAGACGACCAGCGTGCCGCTCCCCTGCGCGCGCAGCACCTGCGCCAGCTCGGTCAGCAGGTGCACCTGGGCGAGATAGTCGGTGTGCACGATCGCGGCCGCGTGCGCCGCGTCGGTCTCGGCGCGGGCCTGGTCGCCGAGGATGCCGAAGGCCACCACCGCGACGTCGATCCGGCCGTGCCGGTGCCGCACCCGGTCGATCAGCGGGCGGTGCGCGGCGAGGTCGTCGGCGTCGAACTCGGCGGTCTCCACCCGGGCGCCGGCCGCCGCCACCCGGGCCGTCTCGGCGGCCAGCTCCCCCGCCCGGCGGGCGGCGAGCACCACCGTGTCCGCCTCCCGGCCGGCGAGCCGCTGCGCGACCGCCACCCCGATCTCGCTCCGACCGCCGAACACCAGCACCGTTCCGCCCACCCGGGCAGCCTCCCACCGCGGCCGGCCGGCCCGGTGCGGTGGGCTGGGTGCGCGCCCCGGCGGGACCCGGTGGCCCCGCCACCGACCGGCCCGCTCACCGGGGGCCGGCAGGTAGCCGGCCCGGCGCCGGTGACCCGGCGGAACGCCCCGGCGAACGCGGTGAGATGGGCCACGGCGGCCCGCGAGGTCCGCGACGACGTGCCGGTCGTCGTGCCGGTGCAGGACGCCGCGATCCTGCACATGCTGCGCCGCAACGCCCGGCAGTGGGCGGTCCCGCCCCGGCGGGTGACCGGCCGAACCTACTGGGCAACCGGACGAACCGGGCTGGGCTGACCCCGCGCCGGGGGGCAGGGATACTCCGGGGGTGACCACCTCCGCCCCATCCGGGCGCCGCGCCGCGGTGCTCGGCTCGCCGATCGCGCACACGCTGTCCCCCGCCCTGCACAACGCGGCCTACGCCGCGCTCGGCCTGGCGGGCTGGCACTACGACCGGTTCGAGGTCGACGAGGCCGGCCTGGCCGGGTTCGTCGCGGGGCTGGGCCCGGAGTGGGTCGGGCTGTCGCTGACCATGCCGCTCAAGCGGGTCGTGCTCGACGTCGCCGACACCGTCTCCCCCGGTGCGGCCGCGATCGGGGCGGGCAACACGCTGGTGTTCACCGACGAGGGCAGCACCGTGCACAACACCGACGTCACCGGGATCGCCGAGTCGCTGCGCGCCGCCGGGGCGGGCGCCGGGCGCGCGGTGATCCTCGGCGCGGGCGGGACCGCGCAGGCCGCGCTCGCCGGGCTGCACGACCTGGAGGTCGACGGGATCGACGTGTTGGTCCGGGACGCGGGCCGCACCGGCGACCTGCAGGCCACCGCGGCCCGGCTCGGCTCCGAGGCCCGGGTGCACGCCGTGCTCGGGGACCCGGTGGCCGCCGCGACCGTGCTGGACGGCGCCGACGTCGTCGTGTCCACGCTGCCCGCGGGCGCCGCCGACGAGCTCGCCGGGGCCCGCTGGCGGCCGGGCACCGTGCTGCTCGACGCGGTGTACGCGCCGTGGCCGACGGTGGTCGCCGCCGGTGCCGCCGCGGCCGGCGCGACGATCGTCTCCGGCCTGGAGATGCTGCTGCAGCAGGCCGTCGCGCAGGTCGAGCTGATGACCGGGCGGCCGGGGCCGGAACCGGCGATGCGGGAGGCCCTGGAGGCCGCGGTGCTGGCCCGGAGCTGACCGTCGCCGGGCGCACCGGGCGCGCCTGCCCGACGATGGCCGGGTGGAGGAGAAGAGCTGCGCGGTCTGCGGGCGGCGGATCGAGTGGCGCCGCAGGTGGGCGGACGACGTCGTCGACCCGTCGACGGCGAAGGGGCCGATCCGGATCCGCCGCGCGCGGTGATGTCGGGCAGGGTGGCCGGTATGCCGCCGCACGACACCTACACCCACGGCCATCCCGAGGTCGTCGTCCGCTCGCACGCCGCCCGCACCGCCGAGAGCTCCTGCGGGTACCTGCTGGACCATCTCGCGCCGGGCACGTCGCTGCTCGACGTCGGCTGCGGGCCGGGCAGCATCACCGCCGACCTGGCGGCGCGGGTCGCGCCCGGCCGGGTCCGCGGCGTCGAGCTGGTCCCGGAGCCGCTGGAGCAGGCCAGGGCTGCCGCCGCCGAGCGCGGCGTCACCGCCGAGTTCGCGGTCGACGACGCCTACGCGCTGTCCGAGCCGGACGACAGCTGGGACGTCGTGCACGCCCACCAGGTGCTGCAGCACGTCTCCGATCCGGTCGCGGTGCTGCGCGAGATGCGCCGGGTGGCCCGCCCCGGCGGGCTGGTCGCGGTGCGGGACGCCGACTACGCCGGCTTCCACTGGTGGCCCGCCGATCCGCTGCTGGACCGCTGGCTGGAGCTCTACCGGGCGGTCGCCCGCGGCAACGACGCCGAACCCGACGCCGGACGGCGGCTGCTCGGCTGGGCGCACGCCGCCGGGTTCACCGAGGTGGTCCCGTCGGCCGCGGTCTGGTGCTACGCCACCGCTGACGAGCGCGCCGCCTGGGGCGGGATGTGGGCGGACCGGATCCACACCGGCGTCGGGCGGATGGCCCTCGACCGCGGCCTCGCCGAGCCGGCCGAGCTGGCCGCGATCTCGGACGCCTGGCGGGCCTGGGCCGCGCACCCGGACGGCTGGTTCGTCGTCCCGCACGGCGAGCTGCTCTGCCGGGCCTGAGCCTCAGCCGATCCGGGCGCCCAACCAGAGCAGCAGCATCTCGACGTGGCTCTCGAAACGCTCGTCGGCGGTGGCCGGCGGGACGTGCGCGAGCGAACGCAGGTGCGGCAGCCCGTCATCGCTGCGAGCCGCCTGGGTGACCGGGGTCATCTCCTCCGGCGGGCCGTTGCGGGGGTCCGCCGCGGCCGCCCTGGACTCCCACTCCTCGATCTCGGCGAACCCGGCGACGGTGCCGACGACCAGGTCACAGCCGCGGGCCACGTCCGCGGGCCGGAGCCCGATCGCGAGCAGGAACCCGGCGAGCGCGTCCATGTTGCGCAGCGCGGCGTCGCGCACCTCGTCGTCCATCGGGGTGGACGCGACGATCCGCAGCAGTACCGGATGCCGCCGGTACCAGGCCCGCAGCTCGCGACAGAACCGGGCGAGCTCATCCGCCCAGCGGTCCGGGTCGTGCGGTCCGTCGGGCCATTCCCGTTCGGCGACCGCGACGGCGGCGGCGAATGCGTCGTCCCGGTCCCGGACGATCTTGTACAGCGCCCGCGGGGTCACCGCGAGCCGGTCGGCGAGCGAGCGCATGGTCACCCGGTCGGCGCCCCGGTCGGCGGCCTCGTCGAGCACGGCCCGGCCGATCCGCTCCCGGGTCAGCGTCGGCTCGCCCTTCGGTGGCCTGCCGATCCGCCGGGCGATGCCCGGTGGCGGTCCGGACGTCGGGACATCGGTCACCGGGTCACGGTAACGGTGCACCGGGCGGCCCCGGCCGGTGCCACCGCGGGCCCGCCCGCGCCGTCCGGCGACCCGCCACCGGTGCCCCACCCCGGCGGGCGCGCCGGCCCGGGCAGGTCTCGGCACGGTTCAGCCCGCCACGGCGGCCAGCGGCGCGTCGAGCTGCTCCAGCCCCCAGCGCAGGCTCAGCACCGACGGCGTCCGCAGCGCGGTCGCGGTGACCATGTCCATCGTGTGCAGCTGACCGTCCGGGGACAGGGTGGCGGCGCGGGGGTCGGCGAGCAGCGCGTCGGCGGCCGCCGGATCCGGCGCGACCACGATCACCAGGTCGGCGGCCAGCTCGGTGAGCTGCTCCGGGCCGAGTGCGACGACCCCCGAACCGGGTGCCGACTCGCTCCGCCCGGCGAGGGCGTCGGGCAGCCGCATGCCGAGCTCGCCGAGGACGACGCTCAGGAAGTCGTCGTCGGCGACCAGGGTGCCCAGCGCGGACGGCGACTGGATCACCGAGAAGCTGAACGTGCGCCCGTCGAGCCCGGGATACCGGTCGCGCAGGGCGGTGATCGCCCCGGCGGTCCCGGCGACGGCGGCGGCCGCCTCGCCGGGCCGACCGAGCGCCGCCCCGACGGCGGCGGTGCGGTCCTCCCAGCGGTCGGTGACCGGGTCGGCCAGGTGCGCCAGGACCGGTGCCCCGATCCGGGTCAGGGCATCGTGGGCCTGCGGGGTGAGTGCCGCCCCGGTGCCCAGCACGAGATCCGGGCGGGCCGCGGCGACCGCCTCGGTGTCGATCGTGAAGTCGGGTGCGCCGGGGATGCGCGTGACGTCCGGGCCGAGCCGCCCGGCGAGCCAGGGCAGGTCGCCGTCGGGTGCGTAGAACGGCGTCACCACGGCAACCGGGGTGACCCCGACGGCGAGCGCGGCGTCGGCGTCGGCGACGCTCAGCGCAACCACCCGGACCGGCTGCGCCGGGACGTCCACGACGCCGAACGCGTGCGGCACGGTCACCGGGAACCCCGGCCCGGCGGCCGGGCCGGGATCCGGCCCGGCCGCCGGTTCCGGCGCACCGCAGGCGGTCGACAGCAGGACGGTCAGCAGCAGGGCGGCCGGTGCTGCCGCGCGGATCACCCGGTTCACCGGGTACCTCCCTCGATCGTGGTCAGCGACGCCGCGGGTACGGACGCCGCGAGCAGCCGCCGGTAGACGGTGCTGCGCTCGACGAGCTCGTCGTGGGTGCCTGCGGCATCGACCCGGCCGCCGTCGAGGACCACGATGTGGTCGGCATCGCGGACCGTGGACAGCCGGTGTGCGACGACGATCACGGTGCGCCCGCGCGCCAGCCGGGACAGTGCCCGCTGGATGCGGACCTCGGTCTCGGCGTCGACCGAGGCCACCGCCTCGTCGAGCACCAGTACCGGGGCGTCCTTGAGCAGCGCGCGGGCGATCGAGAGCCGCTGGCGCTGGCCGCCGGACAGGTCGGCGCCGCCCTCGCCGATCACCGAGTCCAGGCCCGCCGGGAGCGCCTCGACGACGTCGGTGCAGTCGGCGGCGGCGAGCGCGGCGGCGATCTCGTCGTCGGTCGCCCCGGGCCGGGCCGGTGTCAGGTTCTCCCGGACGGTGCCGTGGAACAGGTAGACGTCCTGGAACACCGTGGTGACCAGCGCGGTGGTCCCGGCCGATCCGAGCTCGCGCAGGTCGGTGCCACCGATCCGGATCGAGCCCGAGTCGACGTCCCAGAACCGGGCGACCAGGTTCGCGACCGTGCTCTTGCCGGCGCCGGACGGCCCGACCAGTGCCGTGACGGTCCCGGCCGCAGCGCGCAGCGACACCCCGTGCAGGCCGCCGCCGGAGCCGTCGTAGCGGAAGCCGACGTCGTGCAGCTCCACGTCGGCGCCGGCCGGCTCCGCCGGTTCGGCCGGCTCCGGCAGCACCGGCTGCTCCCAGATCTCGGCGATCCGGCGGGCGATCTGCTGCTGGGTGCGCCGGTAGCCGGCGAGCGCCGCGATCTCGCCGAGCGGCTGGTGGAGCACCAGCGACAGCACGAGGAACAGCAGCAGCGTCCCGGAGCCGACCGTGCCCGCGGTGTGCAGCGCGGCACCGGTGACGATCAGCGCCACCAGACCCAGCTCCAGGGCGACCGAGCCGAGCGCAACCGCCGGGACGGCCCGGACCGACATCGCGACGCTGGTCCGGCGCAGCTCCTCGACCGCGTCCCGGTACCGCAGCGCGACCGCCGAGCCCGGGTGGGCGCGCAGCACCGCGGTGCCGCGCACGTGATCGAGCAACCGGCTGGTGGCCACCGACCGGGCCTCCCCGACCGGCCCCATGACCTGCCGGTACACCCGGTCCGACAGCACCGTGCAGGCCACGAACAGCGGCACCCCGGCGAGCGTCGCGAGCGCCAGGCGCCAGTCCACCAGCAGCAGCACGACGGTCGCGTACAGCGGCGTGATCACCGCCCCGGCGATCTGCTGCGGGGTGTTCTGGAAGTCCAGCATCACGGTGTCGTTGGCGACGGTGGTGGTGATCCGGCCGTTGTCGAGCCGGCTCAGCGTGCCCAGCGGCACCGACCGCAGCCGGTCCAGCATGGACAGCTGCAGATCGACCTTGGCCCGGGTGGCGATCCGCCAGACGAGCTGGTTCGCCGCGTTGTTGGCGAGCAGCCGGACCGCCAGCAGCAGCACCAGCGCCGCCGACACCGCGGCCACCGTGCCCGTCGTCAGCGTGCCCTGCACCGCTGCCAGCAGCACCAGGTAGACCGCCACGACCGGCGCCCCGCGGAACAGGCCCTCCAGCAGCAGCCGGCCGGAGCCCGGGCCGCGCAGCCGGGGCCACCAGCGGCCGAGCAACGCCACCCACTGGCGCGGGAACGACAGCCCGGCCAGTCCGGGGCGGACGATGCCGGCCACCGCCGACGACCAGGCGCGGCCGTCGGGGTCGCCGGAGTTCAGCGGTGCGGGTACCGCCCTCCCGGCCGTCACGACAGGCCCGGCCGCACCCCCCGGCGCAGCCGCACCCCCCGGCGCAGGCATGTCGCCCGGCCCCGGCACGCCACCCGGCCCCGCCGCGCCATCCGGTCCGACCGGGTCGCCGCCGGGGCCGGCCCCCGCCGCGTCCAGCCGCCAGCCCGCGCCGTCGGTGTAGGCGGTCCAGAGCGCCCGGTACCGCGGCGAGCTCCCGACGAGCTCGGCGTGCGGCCCGGCGGCGACGATCCGGCCGCCGTCCACCACGACGACCGTGTCGGCGTCGATCACGGTCTGCAGCCGGTGCGCGACCACCAGGACGGTCCGTCCGCGGGCCAGCTCGCGCACCGCGGCGACCGTCGCGCGCTCGTTCTCGGCGTCCAGGAACGCGGTCGCCTCGTCGAGCACCACCACCGGTGACGCCTTCAGCAGCGCGCGGGCCACCGAGATCCGCTGCCGCTGGCCGCCGGAGAGCCGTACCCCGCCGGATCCCGGTGCGGTGTCCCAGCCCTGCGGCAGCGCATCGGCGAACTCGTCGACCCGGGCCGCCCGGCCGGCCGCGCGGACCTCGTCGTCGGTGGCGTCCGGGCGGCCGATCCGGATGTTCTCCAGCACCGAGGCGTCGAAGACGTGATCGTCCTGGCCGACCACGGACACGATCCGGGCCAGCTCGTCGGGCGCGATCTCCCGGACGTCGACGCCACCGATCCGCACGGCTCCCGCGGTGACGTCGGCGAACCGGGCGACCAGCCGCGCCAGTGTGGACTTCCCGGCGCCGGTCGGGCCGACCAGCGCGGTGACCCGGCCGGCCGGCACCAGCAGGTCGACGTCGGACAGCACCGGCCGGTCCGGGTGGTAGCCGAAGGTGACGCCGTCCAGCTCGACATCCGGGCCGTCCGGGCCGGAGCGCGGGCTGCGCGGCCGGTCCGGGGCGGGCAGCTCGGGCTCCGCCAGCAGCGCGCCGATCCCGGCCGTCGCCATCTGCACCCGGTAGCCCAGGGTGGCCAGCGTGCCGACGAAGGCGATCAGCGGCGTGGCGTAGCCCAGGCCGATGAGCAGGAACAGGGCCAGCGTGGCGAGATCGACCCGGCCCTCGACGAAGCCGGTCCCGGCCACCGGGAGCAGCAGCGCGACCGGCAGGCCGGTCGCCACCATCAGCGCCGACGCCAGCCAGCGGACCGGGCTGCGCAGCGGTGCGTCACCGGCGTGCACCGCACGGTCCAGCGCGCCGGTCAGCCGGTCGTCGCCGTCGACCCGGCGGAACGCCCGCACCACCTTCATCCCGTCCAGGAACCCGACGACCGTGCGGTTGAGCTCGGTCAGCGAGGCCATCTGCTCGGCGCCGGACCGGCGCGCCAGTGCCGAGGCGATCCCGCCGACCAGCAGCAGCAGGACCAGCGCCAGGAACGCGAGCAGGCCGAGCCGCCAGTCCACCGCGAGCAGCAGGGCGGTGGTCGCGACCGGCACCGCGGCGGCCGCCGCCACGTCGGGCACCCCGTGCGCGAGCGCCTCCTCCAGCTGCTCGACGTCGTCGTGCAGGATCTTCTTCAGCTCTCCCGACGGCCGGGCGGTCGCCCGGGCCAGTGGGATCCGGTCCAGCCGGGCCACCAGCGCCAGCCGCAGGTCGGCCAGCGCGCCGTAGGCCGCGAGGTGCGCGACGTGCCCGGACAGCGCTCCCGCGGCCGCCTTCACCAGCAGCGCGGCCGCGGTCGCACCGGCGATCGCGAGCACCCGCCCGGAATCCGGGGGGTCCCCGCTGAACAGCTCGACGGCGACCAGGTGGACCGCGACGTACGGGGCGAGGCCGGCGGCGGCGGACACGACGGCGAGCGCCGCGGACAGGATCAGCGCCGTGCGCCGCCTGCGCACCACGGCACCGACCGACGGAGGCGATGCAGGTCCGGCTGCCGGTACTGCTCGCGGCGCGGCCGCCGGTGGTGATCCGGTTGTCATGTGGCCACTGTCGACGGCGATCCGGATAAAGTCAACCAGTGTGTACTTAGTTAGCCGGCCGTCCTGCCGATTCAAGAACCTTGTGGAACCGGCCCGGCCGCGCGGCCCGCCTGGTATGAACGCTTCGTCCGAACAGCAGCTGGGGGGCTCATGGATGTCGGCGATCTGCCGGTGGGCGCGGACTTCGGTGACTTCGAGATCCGCGGACGGCTCGGGGCCGGCGGGATGGGTGTCGTCTTCCGGGCCTACGACCGGCGGCACGGCGGCGAGGTCGCGCTGAAGGTGCTGCCCGCGCACCTGGCGACCGACCGGGTCACCGTCGAGCGGTTCCGGCGCGAGGCCCGGGCGGCGTTCGAGCTGCGTGACCCGCACGTCGTCCCGGTGCACGGCTACGGCGAGGTCGACGGCCGGCTGTACCTGTCGATGCGCCTGATCGACGGCGAGGACCTCGCCCGGCTGCTGTCCCGCAAGGCCCCGCTGCCCCCGGCGCGGGCGGCCGGGATCGTGCGGCAGGCCGCGCACGCGCTGGACGCGGCGCACACCGCGGGCATGGTGCACCGCGACGTCAAACCGGCGAACCTGCTCGTCGTCGAGGCCCGGGACGACTTCACCTATCTCGTCGACTTCGGGATCGCCCGCGCCGTCGGACCGGACCCGGACACCGCGCTCACCGCCACCGGCGCCACCGTCGGGACGCTCGGCTATCTCGCCCCGGAACGCCTCTCCGACTCCCTCGGCCCGGTCGACGGCCGGGCCGACGTCTACTCGCTGGCCTGCGTGCTCGTCGAGATGCTGACCGGGCGGCCGCCGTTCCCCGGGTCGGAGCCGGCGACCGTGCTCTCCGCGCACCTGATGACGCCGCCGCCGCGGGTCACCGCGCTGCGGCCCGAGCTCGATCCCGGGTGGGACGACATCGTCGCCCGCGGGATGGCGAAGGCACCCGACGAGCGGTACCCGACCGCGGGGGCGCTCGCCGCCGCGGTGACCCGGCTGGCCGGGAGCGCACCGCGGACGACCCGGGCGCAGAACCTGGGCGAGGTCCCCGCAGGCCCGGCCGCCGGCGGCGCACCCACGCCCGGCCACGCCGCCGCCGATCACGCTGCCGCCGGTCATCCTGCCCCCGGTGCACCCGCGGCAGGCCACCCCGCACCCGATGCCCCCGGGGGCGCTGCCGCCGGTGCCGGCCACCCCCCAGCCGGAGTACCCGCAGCGGGCCACCCCGCGCCCGCGCACCCCGGCACCGCGGCCCGGCCCGGCCCGACCTGGATCCTCCCCGACCACGACACCCCCGCACCGGCGCCACCGAACCGTCCCCGCGGCCTGGTCCTGGCGATCGGCGCCGCCCTGGTCGCCGCGGCCGTGCTGGTCGGCCTGGTCTGGGCGGTGCTGCCCGATCGCGGGCCCGGCGGCGACGGCGACCCCGCGATCGCGGTGCCGACCCTGGACCCGGATCCGACGCCGGCCGGCACGCCGGGGCCACTGCAGCCGGCCGGCTCGGGGACCACCACGGCACCGCCGGCCGCGACGATCGATCCGGCCGCGGACGACGGCGACCTGGGGCTGGCCCGGCCGGTGACCCGCCTCGGCTGCACCGGCGCCGACGTGGTGATCGTCGGTGCCGGCGTCGATCCGCTTCGCTACCCGCAGGACGTGCAGGAGCACCTCGACCGTCATCCCGGCTCGAACTACCTGCGGGCGCTGGGCAGCTGCACCTCGTTCCGCCCGCGCACCCCGACTGGTGAGCTGATCTACGTCGTGTACCTCGGCCCGTTCACCGACCGCGGCCGGGCGTGCGAGGCGCTGGCCGGGGCCGGCGGGGACTCCTACATCCAGCCGCTCGGCGTCGCCCCGCTGCAGCCGGGCAGCCCTGGCTGCTGATCCGGCTCAGCGCAGCCGGTGCAGCGCGACGACGTAGTCACCGCCCCGGTAGGGCGCCCGGCCCCAGGTGGCCCAGCGCAGCTCCGGCACGAGGCCCGCCGCGGCGCACCAGGCGTCGTACTCGTCGACGGTGGGCCAGCCCGGCCGCAGGGTGAACCCGGCGAGCAGCAGACCACCGGACCGCAGGTGCCGGGCGCAGCCGCCGACGACGCCGGCCCGGTCACCCGCGTAGGGGATCACGTTGCCCGCCAGCACCACCAGCCCGAACCGATCGGGCAGGTCGAGATCCTCCAGTCCGACCGGCTCCCAGCGCAGGCCGGGCGCCTTGGCGCGGGCGGCGGCGATCATGTCCGGATCGGGATCGACGCCGGTCACCGGGATGCCGCGCCGGTCCAGCTCGATCGCGACCCGGCCGGTGCCGCAGCCGCCGTCGAGCACGGCACCGCCCTCCAGCAGGGCCTGCACCAGGCTGGCCTCGCCGTGCGGGTCATGGCCGGCCTCGGCCATCGCCGCCCAGCGGGCGTCGTAGGTGTCCAGGTCGACCCGGTCCCGCCAGGACGACCAGTCGTCGGGAAGCTCGGTCGGCACGCCGGCGAGCCTAGTGCCACACGGTGACCGGCGCCCCGAGCCTGCGGCGCAGCCATCCGGCCAGGCCGTGGCCGCGGTAGAGCGGGTGCACCAGGACGACCGGCTCCGGCGCGGGGCCGTCGGCGTCCAGCAGCGAGCCGGCCGCGACGAGCGTGCCGTCCGCGGTGCGCACCAGCAGGCAGATCCCGCCGGGCGGGGCCAGCACCGAGCGCAGATCGGCGGCCGTCCACTCGTCGACCGCCGGGCCGCCGTCCGGCAGCCCGGCCAGGCAGGTGCGCAGCAGGACGTCCAGCTCGATCGTCTCGTCGCCGGCCGCGGGCAGCGCGGTCAGTTCCTCGCCGCCGGGCAGCAGGACGTCGTGCCCGGCCCGGACCGGCTGCGCGGTGGCGGCCCGCAGGAACGCCTCGGCCCGCGCCCGTTCGGTGACGGTGAACGGTGCCCACGACCGGCGGGCGATCAGCCGGCCGCCGTGCGGGGACGGCAGAACCAGGACGTGCCCGTCGGCGGGCTCCGTCCCGTCGGGCCCGTCCGGCCCGGCCGCCACGTCGTCGGCGTGCAGCAGCTCGCCGAGCCCACGGGCCACGTCGCCCGCCGTGCGGCTGCGGGTGAGCAGGTCCAGCGCCCGGGTCGGCGGGTCGACCAGCTCGTGCGGGTCGGCGACGACGACCTGCACCGCGTCCGGCCCGGCCGCGCGGAGCCTGCGCCGGATCACCCGGGACAGCCGGGCCGCGCTCATCCGGCCGCCGACCAGCATCTCGTCGACGACCGAGCGGGAGTCCCTGCCGTGCACCGACAGCGCCAGGATGTTGCCGTCTACCTCGGCGACGGCGGCGGTCAGCCGGGCCAGCGCGCCGGACTCGTCGGGCAGCCGGACCCGCACCTTGTAGAGCGCCGGAAGCCCGTCGTCGCCGGAGCCGCGGACCGACGGCACCGCGGCCAGGTCGGTGCTCGCCTCGTGTACCACCCGCAGCACGGCCCGGTCCCCCGGCGCCCGGCACTCGACGAGCGCCTGGCCGGGCCCGACGGCCGAGCGGCCGACCGCACCCAGCGCCGCCCACATGGTGACCTGGTTCGCGGTCAGCACCGGCTTGCCGAGCTCGGCCTCCAGCCCGGCGATGACGTCGTAGGTGGGCAGGTTCGTGCAGGACACGAACACCGCCTCGGCGTCCGGGTGGTCGGCCGCGCGGACCGCGCGCACCACCTGGTCCGGCCGCACGTCCCAGATCCGGCCGAGCAGGCCCAGGCCGTACCGGGCGACCGTGCCGATCCCGTGCGCGGCGAGGAACGCCTCCAGCTTGGCGGTGAGGTCGTCGATGTAGGGGGTGGCCAGCGCGAGCCGGTCGACGCCGAGCGCGGCGCAGGCGGCGACCAGTGCACCGGCGGTGGTGACCGCCCGCGGGGCACCCGCGTCGCGGATGACCCCGCGCAGCGCCCGCTCGCCGTCGGCGCCCGCGACGAAGCTCCCCGACGTGCAGGAGTACGCGACGACGCCCGGTTCCGGGACCAGCACGTCGCGCACCGCCTGCCGGACGGTCTCCGGTGCCGAGATCAGCAGTGCCTGCCCGGCGTCGGCCGGGGTGGCCGCGTACGGGGTCCGGGTGACGTGCAGCGAGGTCGGCGCCGGGACCCACCGCCACATCTCGCGGTCCTGCGCGAAGTCGTAGGGCACGACGACGCCGATGCCCGCCTCCGGGAACTCACGATCACCCATCACGGCCTCCACACGCACACGATCGACGGCCGCCGTTTCCGCGGGGGGTCACGGCGGTTACACGGGGGTCAGGACGCCCGCCGGAGGCCGTGGGTTCCGTCTCCGCGCCGCGGATCCGTGCGCAGGAGAGGTGTGCTGCCCGTTCTCGATCGTCCTGCCGCCGAGTGTGCCATCCGCTGCGGGGCGGCGTCAGCCGGATCCGGCGTCGATGTGCGCCAGCACGGCGAGCACCCGGATGTGGTCGTCGTCGGACGCGGCCAGCCCGAGCTTGCCGATGATCGAACCGGTGTGCGTCTCCACGGTCCGCTCGGTCAGGTGCAGCCGCCGCGCGATGCCGCGGTTCGTCCGCCCCTCGGCCATCAGCGCCAGCACCTCCCGTTCCCGCGGGGTCAGCGCACCCAGGCGGTCGCTGTCCCGGCGCCGCCCGATCAGCCGGGCGACGACCTCCGGGTCCAGCGCCGAGCCACCGGCCGCCACCCGGGCGAGCGCGTCGAGGAAGTCGCCGACGTCGAGCACCCGGTCCTTGAGCAGGTAGCCGAACGCCCCGGTGCTCACCAGCTCCACCGAGTGCCGGGACTCCACGTGCTGGGACAGCAGCACGATCGGCTGGGCCGGCCGGGCGACCCGGATCTCCCGGGCCGCCCGGGCGCCGTCGTCGGCGTGCTCCGGCGGCATCCGGATGTCGATCACGGCCAGGTCCGGGCCGTGCCCGAGGACGGCGGCGACGGTCGCGGGCGCGTCGGCGGCCGTCGCGACGATCTCGTGCCCGTCGTCGGCCAGGATCCGGGCCAGGCCCTCCCGGAACAGCGCCGAGTCCTCCCCGATCACGATCCGCACGGCAGCTCCGCGTGCACCTCGGTCCCGGAGCCGTCGCTGCGCACCCGCAGGACGCCCCCGGCGGCCGCGACCCGGTCGGCGAGACCGTGCAGCCCGTGGCCGGGCCGGACGGTCGCGCCGCCACGGCCCCCGTCCCGGACCCGGACCCGGAGCGTCCCGCCGGACCGCGACGCGACCACCTCGACCCGGTCGGCGTCCGCGTGCCGGACGGCGTTGGTCAGCGCCTCCCCCACCACGTAGTACGCGGTCAGCGCGATCCCGTCGGGCACGTCCAGCCAGTCCGGGTCCGGCCCGGCCGGCACCAGCCGGGCCGGTTCCGGCGGCGCCGCGCCCGGTCCGGTGGCCACCGGGACCGGGTCCGCGGCCACCGGGGCCGGGTCCGGCCGGACGGATCCGTCGGTCACCTCCAGCCGGACCGGCACCGGCAGGTTCGCGGTCAGCCCGCGCAGCGCCGCGGGCAGGCCGTCGTCGAGCCCGGAGGGGCGCAGCCCGTGCGCGATCCGGCGCAGCTCGGCGACCGCGGTGCCGATCTCGGCCACCGCCGCGTCGAGGACGCCGTCCACGTCGGTCCCGGCCGGATCGTCCGCGACCCGGCGCTGCGCGAGCCGCAGCGTCATGCCGAGCGAGACCAGCCGCTGCTGCGCACCGTCGTGCAGGTCCCGTTCCAGCCGCCGCCGCTCGGTGTCGCCGACCTCCAGCAGCCGGGCCCGGCCCGCCTCCGCCTCGGCCTGCGCCAGCCGCGCCTCCTGGCGCAGGCAGACGACCTCGACCAGCAGTGCCGCGGCGGCGGCGATCTCGCGCAGCAGCGGGCGCGACCCGGCCGCGCCGGCGAGCACGCCGACCCGCCGCCCGTCCCGGACGACCGGCACCGCGGTCCGGTCCGCGACGGCCGGCAGCGGCCGCCCGTCGGCGTCGACCAGTGCGTCGGCGTCGTCCCCGGGGGGGCGGTAGCCGACCAGCAGGCCCGGGTCGCCGAGCGCGGCCCGCAGCCGGTCCTGCAGCTGCTCGGGCCGGGCGCTGCCGTCCCGGCTGGCGCCGGTGAGCTCGGTGACCGCGTCCAGCGCGGCCCGCCGGGCCGGGTCGATCCGGGCATCGATCCGGCGGCGCAGGCGGACCCGCAGCGGGGCCAGCGCGGCCGCGCAGATCGCGGTCGCGGCGGCCGCGGCCGGTGCCGATCCCTGGCCGAACGCCGCGCCCGCCGCGAACGCGGTCAGGCTGTAGACCGCGAGCAGGCAGGCCGCCAGCGCGGACCAGGTCAGGGTGGCCGCGTAGGCGCGGTCGACGTCGTAGAGGCCGTGCCGCAGGATGGCGACCGCGGTCGCCGCCGGGATCGCCAGGTAGGTGCCGAGCAGACTGACCACGACCAGGTCGGGGCCGTCGAACAGCAGGTAGCTCGCCCAGCACAGCAGCAGCGTCGCGGGCAGCCACAGCCCGGCCAGGATCAGCCAGCGCAACCGGGCCCGCAGCACCGGATCGGTGCTGCGCCGGCGCCGGACCACCGGCGCGGCCGCGGCGGCGCCGAGCAGCGGGAGCAGGCACAGCACGAGCACCAGCGCCACCGGGCCGGTCCAGCCCGGCCCGGTGCCCAGGGGGTGCGGGAAGTCCGGCACCGGGTCCCGGTAGGACCCGGGCGCCCAGGCGGTCAGCACGGCCGCCAGCGGCGGCACGGCGACCAGCCCCGCCGCGACCGGCCACCATCGCCTGCCCGGCAGCCTGCCATCCGGAAATACCAGCGCGAGCAGCGCGAACGGGACGAAGAAAAGCATCCAGCTCAGCTGCAGCAGCAGCGGCACCACCCACCACGCGCCTGCCGGCGGGGAACCCGCGGCGACCGCGGCGAGATAGCGGTCGGCGGCGCCGTTCGCCGCGGCGCCCGCACCGGCCAGTGCGAGCAGCGGCCCGACGACGAGCCGGGGGCGGCGCGCGGCGACCAGCAGGCCGAGCGCGACCGGGACCAGCGCGGGCAGCGCGGTGAGCAGGGCGACCGCGACCGGGGCGCCGGAGCGGTCGGCGAGCAGCGCGTCGGCCGCGACGAGCGCCCCGAAGGCCCCCGCGAGCAGCAGGGTCAGGGCGCGCGGCCACGGCATCGTCGCAGCGTAGGGCGGTCGCGGCCGGCGTGGTATCCGTGCCGGCACGGAGGCCGGGCTCCGCGGTCACCACGATGTGCGCGGCCCCGGCCGGACGTGATCCTCGACGACGCCGGGACCCGCCCGGCGTCCCCCATCCCGTCGGAGGTCCGTCATGCATTCGAACCGTGTCGTCACCGGGGCCGTCCTGCTCGCCGTCGTCGGCGGCGTGCTCGGCCTGGCCGGCAACCTGGTCCTGCCGCCGCCGCCCACCGCACCCGCCTTCGCCTGGTACCTCGGCCCGGCCGTCGGCGTGCTCACCCTGGCCGGGCTGGCGCTGTGGTGGTGGCGCGGCAGCCGGGCCGCACTGTGGACGGTGGTCGTGGTCAACGCGGTGACCGCGGTGCTGCCGGTGCTCGACCTGTCGAGCATGGCCGCCCCGCTCGCGACGGCCGTGGTGATCGCGCTGGTCGTGACGGTGGTGGCGATCGCCCTGGTCGCCCCGGCGCTGCACCGGCCGCGGTCCACCCGCGTCACCGGGGCCGTGTGACCGGCCGGTCGCGCGCCACCCGGGCCGCGGCCCCGGCCCCTACCCCGAGCTCAGCCGCAGACCGCGCCGTCCGCCGCGGACGAGACGAGCTTCGCGTACTTCCCGAGGACACCGCGCCGGTTCGTCGGCTCCGGCCGCACCCACCCGGCCCGGCGGCGGTCCAGCTCGGCGGCGTCCACGCCGATGTCCAGGGTCCGGGCGGCCATGTCGAGGGTGATCGGGTCGCCGTCGCGGACCAGCGCGATCGGCCCGCCGTCGGCGGCCTCCGGCGCCACGTGCCCGACGCACAGCCCGGTGGTGGCGCCGGAGAACCGGCCGTCGGTCACCAGCAGCACGTCCTTCCCGAGCCCGGCACCCTTGATCCGCCCGGTGACGGCCAGCATCTCGCGCATCCCGGGCCCGCCGCGCGGCCCCTCGTAGCGGATCAGCACGATGGTGCCCGGGCCGATCTCGCCGGCGTCGACGGCGTCCAGCGCGCCCTGCTCGCCGTCGAAGACCCGGGCGGTGCCGGTGAAGGTGGTGGCGTCGAACCCGGCGGACTTGACGACGGCGCCGCCGGGGGCCAGCGACCCGCGCAGGATCGTGATGCCGCCGGTCGGGTGGATCGGGTCCGCCAGGTCGTGGATGACCGAGCCGTCCAGGCCGGGCGGGTCGATCTCGGCCAGATTCTCGGCGACGGTCCGGCCGGTGACGGTGAGCGCGTCGCCGTGCAGCAGCCCGGCGTCGAGCAGCGCCTTCATCACCACCGGGATGCCGCCGACCCGGTCGACGGCGTACATCAGGTGCTGCCCGAACGGCTTGACGTCGGCCAGGTGCGGCACCCGGTCGCCGACCGTGTTGAAGTCGTCCAGGCCGAGATCGATCTCGGCCTCCCTGGCGATCGCGAGCAGGTGCAGCACCGCGTTCGTCGAGCCGCCGAACGCCATGACGACGGCGATCGCGTTCTCGAACGCCTCCCGGGTGAGCACGTCGCGCGCGGTGATCCCGTTCTCGATCATCCCGACGATCGCCTCGCCGGACGCCCTGGCGACGCCGTCCCGGCGCCGGTCGACGGCGGGCGGGCTGGCCGATCCGGGCAGCGCCATGCCGAGCGCCTCGGCGGCGGCGGCCATCGTGTTCGCGGTGTAGAAGCCGCCACAGGCGCCCTCCCCCGGGCACATCGCGCGCTCCAGCACGTCGACCTCCTCGGGCGTGATCAGGCCGCGCGAGCAGGCGCCGATGGCCTCGAAGGCGTCGCCGATGTTGACCTCGCGGTCGCCGACCCGGCCAGGCATGATCGATCCGGCGTAGACGAACACGCCGGCCAGGTCCAGCCGCGCCGCGGCCATCAGCATGCCGGGCAGCGACTTGTCGCAGCCGGCCAGCAGCACCGTGCCGTCGAGCCGCTCGGCCTGCACGACGGTCTCCACCGAGTCGGCGATGATCTCCCGGCTGACCAGCGAGTAGTGCATGCCGACGTGGCCCATCGAGATCGCGTCGGACACCGAGATCGTGCCGAACTCCAG
Source organism: Pseudonocardia sp. NPDC046786 (assembly GCF_040645415.1). Taxonomy (NCBI): domain Bacteria; kingdom Bacillati; phylum Actinomycetota; class Actinomycetes; order Pseudonocardiales; family Pseudonocardiaceae; genus Pseudonocardia; species Pseudonocardia sp. NPDC046786. The sequence continues at coordinate 32,265 of NZ_JBEYYF010000007.1, forward strand.
CGGGTAGCCGCCACCGGCGTGCACGCCCTCCTTGGCCGCGGTCGCGAGCCGCTGCAGCGACAGGTTGCACGGGGTGATCTCGTTCCACGACGACGCGATCCCGACCTGCGGTTTGGCGAAGTCGTCGTCGCGCATGCCGACGGCGCGCAGCATGCTCCGGGCCGCGGTGGCGCCGATGCCGTCGGTGACCTGATGGCTGCGCGGCTTGCGGGTGGTGGTCATGCGCCTGCCTCCTGAGCTGATCGGCGTCCGGGACCGCCCGATCCTCCCCCAGATCGGTCCCGCGGGCCGTCCGCACGGCGCAGCCGGTAGCCCGATCGGACGTAACCGTTGCAGGACGTGATCGTTGATCACCGCAAGTAGCCCTGCAGCATCCCCGAGAGAGGACCCCCGCGACCGCCATGACGCACATCTCCCGCCGCCGCGCACTCACCGTGGCCGCCGCCGCACTCGCCGTCGGACTCGGCGCGGCGGGAACGGCGGTCGCGCTACCGGGTACGGACCTGGTGCCGGGCACGCCGTGCTCGGTCACCGCCCGGGCCTGCGTCGACCTGGCGACCGACCGGGCCTGGCTGATCGACGGCGGCGAGATCTCCTACGGCCCGGTCCCGGTCAGCCACGGCGGCGCGGGCACGGAGACGCCGACCGGCGACTTCGGCGTGCAGCGCAAGGCGCGCGACCACCGCTCGGTCGAGTTCGACGGCGCGAAGATGCCGTGGTCGGTGTTCTTCGCGCCGAACGGCATCGCGTTCCACGAGGGCGACCAGGACACGTCGTCGGCCGGCTGCGTGCGGCTCGAACGGGCCGACGCGGTGAAGTTCTTCCACGAGCTGGACGTCTACGACCGGGTCGAGGTGCGCTGACCGCGGCCACCCCCGCAACGCCGAAGGGCCCTGCGACCGGATCGGTCGCAGGGCCCTTCTCGTGGCCGGATCAGGCGCCGGCGCCGTCCCGGTCCCGGCGGACGTTCGCCTTGCGCCCCTTGAGGGTGGTCGCGCCGCGCAGCGAGCGCAGCACGTCCTCGGCGGCGTGCTCGGGTACCTCGACCAGCGCGTGCCGCTCGTGGATCTGGATGGCGCCGATGTCCCGGCCGGAGAGCCGGGACTCGTTCGCCAGCGCGCCCACGATGTCCTGCGGTCGCACGCCGGAGGCGCGGCCCGCGGAGACGAACAGCCGGGTGGTGCCGGCCTTCGGCGGGCGGGCGCCCTGGCCGCGCGCGCCGCCGGGGCGGCCGTCCCGGCGCGGGCCGCGGGTGTCCGGGCCACGCTCACGCCCGCCGCGGGAGCGGACCTCCGGGATCTCGATCTCGTCGTCTGGCACCGAGGTGTCGGCCCGGGCCAGCCGGATCGCCGCGGCGGCGATCGAGGCCAGGTCGTGGTCGCGGGCCAGGTCGAGGACCAGCTCGTCGACACCGTCCACCGACGACTCGCCGGCGGATTCGTCGGCACCGACCTGGTCACGCAGCGCCAGCGCGGTGCGGGCCAGCCGCACGGTGCGCAGGTCGTGCGGGGTCGGCACCGGGGCCGACGGCACCGGGGCGCCGATCAGCCGCTCGATGTTGCGCAGGTGCCGGACCGAGCCCGGAGTGACCAGGGTGATCGCGACGCCCTCGCGCCCGGCCCGGCCGACCCGGCCGATCCGGTGCACGTAGGACTCCGGCGAGGACGGCACGTCGTGGTTGACGACGTGGGTCAGCGAGTCGATGTCCAGGCCGCGGGCCGCGACGTCGGTCGCCACCAGCAGCTCGGTGCGACCGGCACGCAGCCGCTCGACGACCCGGGTGCGGTGTTCCTGGTCCATGCCGCCGTGCAGCGCCTCGGCCCGCAGGCCGCGGGAGGTCAGCGTCTCGGTGACGGCGTCGACGTCGGCGCGGGTGCGGCAGAACACGATCGCCGCGGTCGGCTGCTCCATCTCGAGCACCCGGCCCAGCGCGACGGTGACGTGGCTGCGCGGCACGTGGTAGGCGGTCTGCCGAACCTTCGGGGCCTCCCCCTCGGGGGTGGCCTCCTTCTTGATCCGGATGTCGGCCGGGTCGCTCAGGTGGGTCCGGGCCAGGCTCTGGATCCGGCCGGGCATGGTCGCCGAGAACAGGACGGTCTGCCGGCCACGGGGGGTGGCACCGAGGATCGTCTCGATGTCCTCGACGAAGCCCATGTCGAGCATCTCGTCGGCCTCGTCCAGGACGGCGACCTCGATCGCGTCCAGCGCCAGCGCGCCACGGTTGATCAGGTCGATCGCCCGGCCCGGGGTGGCGACGACGACGTCGACGCCGCGCCGCAGCCTGCCCAGCTGCGGGCCGATCGGTGCGCCGCCGTAGACGGTGGCGACGGTCGCGCCCAACCCGGCGCCGTACTTCGCGATCGCCTCGCCGACCTGCATCGCGAGCTCGCGGGTCGGGGCGAGCACCAGGCCGAACGGCTTGGCGCCGCGGTCGCGGGACGCCCGGCCGTCGGCGAGGCGCTGCAGCATCGGCAGCGCGAACGCCGCGGTCTTGCCGGTGCCGGTGGCGGCCTGCCCGAGCAGGTCGCGGCCGGCGATCAGCGGGCCGATCGCCGCGGCCTGGATCGGGCTCGGTGTCTCGTAGCCCAGCCCGTCCAGTGCGGACACCAGCTGCGCCGCCAGGCCCAGCTCGGCGAACGTCGGCGTGGCGTCCGACTCGGGGGTCTGCTCGGGGGTGTGCTCGGAAATGCCGTCGTCCATCGTGTTCTCGGTGGCGTCGGCGTAGGGGGGCTGTTCCAGCAGGGTGTTCACTCGGTCCTCAAGGCTCGCGCATGGGGATGCGCACGTGTCGTCGGGCGGATCTCGCCCGCTCCCAGCCCGCCAGGCCCGCGCGCGACACTCGTTGTGCCGGTGAACCCAGACCTCCGGGGCTCGCGGCCACCGTCGTACCCGGCGGCCGTCAGATGTCCATTCTTCCACGTCCTGTCGGTTCCCGTACGGCGGGTCCGACGTGACCGAGGCCACCGATATCGCAGGTCACGCTCTCGTACGGTTCCGGCCGGTGATCGACACCCCGGAACCCCCGACCCCCTCCTCTGAATCGCAACGTTCTTGACACCCATCGGGCCGTGACCGAGGATCCAGTAATCCGGACATATGTCCGACAGGCGGACAACGACGTTCCGAGCGTGCAGGAGTTGCGATGGCCCAGCCCACCGTTCCCGACGACCGAGAGCCCGCGTCCGAGCCGCCCGCAGCACCGGCCCGCCTGTCCGGAGCGGCGGTGGTCGTCGGGTTCGCGGCGCTGTGCCTGTCGTACATGCTCAACGCGATGGACCGGCAGGTCTTCTACCCGCTGGTCCCGGAGATCCGGGCCGAGTACGGCTTCACCCTCGACCAGTCCGGCCTGCTCGCCACCGGCTTCACGCTCGGGCTCGCGCTGACCGGCATCCCGGCCGGCTACCTGCTGGACCGGGTGTCCCGCAAGACCGTGGTGATCATCAGCGTGCTGGTGTACTCGCTCGGGACGGTGGCCATCCCGTTCTCCGCCGGGTTCGTCGACATGGCCGCCTACCGGCTGCTCAGCGGGGTCGGCGAGGGCGTCCAGGCGACCGCGATCTACGCCATCCTGGGCGCCTTCTTCTTCCACCGGCGGGCGTTCGCGGCCGGGTTCGTCGGCCTGGCCTTCGGGATGGGCGTGTTCCTCGGGCCGGTGCTCGGCCAGTCCCTGGCGACCGCCGGTGACTCCTGGCGGATCCCGTTCTACGTCTTCGGCGGAGCCGGCATCCTGATGGCGGCGGTCCTGGTCGTGGCCGTCCCGCGGTCGATGACCGAGGCCCTCGCCGGCCGCTCCGGCCACGCCGGGGCCGCCGCCTACGACCACGTCCCCCCGACGCCGTGGAACCGCAACACCCTCGCGTTCAGCATCTGCTCGGCCGTGTCGGGCCTGGTGTTCTACGGCTTCCTGGGGCTCTACCCCACGTTCCTGCGCGAGCAGCTGGAGTTCAGCCCCGGCCAGGCCGCGCTGGCCGCGTCCCTGGTCGGCTTCGGCGCGATGACCGCGCTGCCCGTCGGCTACCTCGCCGACCGGGTCGACCAGCGGCTGCTCCTGCTGATCGGCTTCGCCGGCGCCGGGATCACCGGGCTGCTCGGCTACACCGTGGTGACCGGGACCGGCGCCCAGTACGTGCTGGCATTCTTCATGGGCACGTTCGCCAGCGGGGTGCTGTTCACCAACTGCAGCACCGTGCTGCAGCGGGCGGTACGCCCGGAGCACGTCGGCCGCGGCGCCGGGCTGTTCATCCTGACCTACTACGTGGCCGCGGCCGTGTCCGGTCTGGTATTCGCCCGGCTGGTGGAGGCGTCCGGGTGGCAGGGCGCCGGGCTGGTGCAGCTGGCGCTGCTGCCGCTGGTCGGCATCGCCGCGCTGGCGCTGGTCGACCCGCGCCGGATGCTGCTGCCCCCTGCACTGCAGCGTCGCTGAACGGACACTTGTCCGCTCCCACCGGCCGGCGGGGGCCACCCGATGCAGATCGCCGGGATGGTGCACAGGTCCGCGGAATCCGCGGCCCGACGCACCACCCCGGCGATCACCGGGTTCTGCCCACCGGGTTCTGCTCAGCCCTTGCCGAAGCCGGCCCGGCGCAGCGCCTCGGCCATCGCGTCGTTCGACGGGCCGGGCTGCTTGCGGTCGTCCCGGCGGTTCCCGCCGGCAGGCTTGCCGCCGCGGTTCCCGCCGCCGCCCTGCGCCCCGCCGCCCTGCCGGCCGCCGCGGTCCCCCGGACCACCACGGCCGCCGCCCGGCCGCCCGCCGCGCTCGCCGGGCCCGCCACGGTTCCCGCCGCGCTGCGCGGCACCCGGCTCGTCGTCCAGGCGCAGCGTCAGCGAGATGCGCTTGCGGGCCTCGTCGACCTCCAGCACCTTCACCTTGACGACGTCGCCGGACTTCACCACGTCCCGCGGGTCGGACACGAAGTCCTTGCTCATCGCCGACACGTGCACCAGCCCGTCCTGGTGGACCCCGACGTCGACGAACGCGCCGAACGCGGCCACGTTCGTCACGACGCCCTCCAGCAGCATCCCCTGCCGCAGGTCGGATATCCGGTGCACGCCGTCGGCGAAGGTGGCGGTGCGGAACGCCGGGCGCGGGTCGCGGCCGGGCTTCTCCAGCTCGGCGAGGATGTCGGTGACGGTCGGGATGCCGACCGTGTCGTCGACGTAGTCCTTCGGCTTGATCTGGTGCAGCCGCGCGGCGTTGCCCATCAGCGCGGACACGTCGAGCCGGGTCCGCTCCACCATCCGCCGGACGACCGGGTAGGACTCCGGGTGCACACCGGTCACATCCAGCGGCTCGTCGCCGTCCCGGATCCGCAGGAAGCCCGCGGCCTGCTCGAACGCCTTCGGGCCGAGCCGGGGCACCTCGGTGAGCGCAGTGCGCGAGCGGAACGGCCCGTTCGCGTCCCGGTGCGCGACGATCGCCCCGGCCAGCGACTCGGAGATCCCCGACACCCGGCGCAGCAGCGGCGCCGACGCGGAGTTCAGGTCGACGCCGACCGCGTTCACGCAGTCCTCGACCACTGAGTCCAGCGACCGGGACAGCGCCGACTCGGGCAGGTCGTGCTGGTACTGGCCGACGCCGATCGACTTCGGGTCGATCTTCACGAGCTCGGCGAGCGGGTCCTGCAGGCGACGGGCGATCGAGACCGCGCCGCGCAGCGAGACGTCCATGTCCGGCAGCTCCGCCGACGCGTACGCCGACGCCGAGTACACCGACGCGCCGGCCTCGGAGACCATCACCTTGGTCAGCTTCAGCCCGGGGTTGGCCTTGATCAGCTCCGCGGCGAGCGCGTCGGTCTCCCGGGACGCGGTGCCGTTGCCGATCGCGATCAACTCGACCGAGTGCCTGGTGCACAGCGCGGTCAGCGTCTTCAGCGCGCCGGCCCGGTCGTTGCGCGGCTCGTGCGGGTGGATCACCGCGGTGTCGAGGACCTTGCCGGTCGCGTCGACCACCGCGACCTTCACCCCGGTGCGCAGACCTGGGTCCAGGCCGATCGTGGTGCGGGTGCCGGCCGGCGCGGCGAGCAGCAGGTCGCGCAGGTTCGTCGCGAAGACGCCGATCGCGCCCTCCTCGGCGACGGTGCGCAGCCGCACCCGGATGTCGATCCCGAGCGCGGTCTGCAGCCGGGTCCGCCAGGCCCACCGCACGACGCCCAGCAGCCAGGCGTCGGCCGCCCGGCCCCGGTCGGCGATCTCGTACTCGGCGGCGATCATCCGCTCGTAGGAGGTCGGCTCCTCGTCCTCGCCCGCATCGAGGGTGACGTCGAGGGCGTCCTCGGTCTCCCCGCGGAACACGGCGAGGATCCGGTGCGACGGCAGGGTGGTGAACGCCTCGGAGAACTCGAAGTAGTCGGAGAACTTGGCCGCGGCCTGGTCGTTCTCCTTGCCCTCGCGGGCCCGGGTGACCAGCCTGCCGCGCGACCACATGCGCTCGCGCAGGCCGCCGACCAGGTCGGCGTTCTCGCCGATCCTCTCGACCAGGATCGCCCGGGCGCCCTCCAGCGCGGCACCGGCGTCGGCGACCGCTGCGCCCGGGTCGTCGTCACCGCTGCCGGCGGTCACGAAGGCCGCGGCCTCGGTGTGCGGGTCGCGGGTGGGATCGCCGAGCAGCAGATCGGCGAGCGGCTCCAGGCCCTGCTCGCGGGCGATCATCGCCTTGGTCCGCCGCTTGGGCTTGTAGGGCAGATAGATGTCCTCGAGCCGGGCCTTGGACTCGGCGGCCTCGATCCGGCCCTGCAGGGCCTCGTCGAGCTTGCCCTGGGAGCGGATCGAGTCGAGGATCACCGCGCGCCGCTCCTCGAGCTCGCGCAGGTAGCGCAGGCGCTCCTCGAGGGTGCGCAGCTGCGCGTCGTCCAGCCCGCCGGTGGCCTCCTTCCGGTACCGGGCCACGAAGGGGACCGTCGCCCCCTCGTCGAGCAGGGCCACCGCCGACCCCACCTGGTCCGGCCGGGCGCCGAGCTCGTCGGCGATCCGCTGGTTGATCGAACGGTGCTGCTGGACGTCCGCGCGGGTGTCCGGGGGTGCCGTGCCTGTCACAGGTCCATCGTCGCGAACGGCGTCCGGGCCGCCACCGCCGGGTGGGTGGTCCGGCTCAGCGTCCGGGCCGATCGGCGGCCGCCTGTCCGGCGACGCCCTGCTCGGCGGGGCCCTGCCCGGTTCCGGCGTGCCCGGTGCCGGCCTGCCCGGCGCCCGCCTGCTCGGCCAGCCCGCGGGACAGCGCGAGCACGGTGCGCGCGTAGAGCCCCGGCGGGACCGATCCGGGATCGAGCCGGTGCTGGCGGCACAGTCCGTGGAACAGCGAGGTGAGCACGACGGCGAACTCGTCGTCGGGCACGCCGAGCTCGTGCCCGGTCGCCGCCCGGCCGCGCCGGACCAGTGCGGCCGCGGAGGACCGCACGCCGTTCTCGTGCTCAGCGAGCAGCGAGCGCAGCGCGGGGGTGCGCATGGCCGAGGCCCAGGTCTCGGCGTCGAGCAGGGTCTCCCGCCGCGAGGCCGCCGTCTCCTGCACCAGGTCGTCGAGGGCGCGCAGGCCGCCCGCCGGGCCGCCGGCGAAGCCGTCCCGAACCCGGGCCAGGTCGCGGTCCATGTACTCGGTCATCAGCGCCCGGAACAGGCCGCGTTTGCTGCCGAACCGGCTGTAGATCGAGCCGACGGACACCCCGGCCGTGCCGGCGATCTCGTCGACCGAGGCGCCGTCGTACCCGCGCTCGGCGAACACCTCGGCGGCCGCCTCCAGCAGGACCGCCCTGGTCCGCGCCACACCACGCGCCCGCCGGCGCCGCACCTCCGCCACGTCTCCCCCTCACCCGCACCCGGTAGCCGGCTCCGGGCTCCTACGGCCGGGAGCGGTCGTCCGTTCAAGCGGAGGCCAGGCGGGGCGGGTCCGAGAGTAGGTGCCGGTGGCGGCACCGTCGACGCGATCCCGAACACGCCCGGGATCACCAGCTGACCGGCAGCGCCCGCACACCCCCGGTGACCTGGTCGGACCGGACGTCGAGCCGGTCCGGCGAGACGGCGAGGCGCAGCCCGGGCAGTCGGGCGAACAGCCGGGCGAACACCGTCGACAGCTCGGTGCGGGCCAGGCTGGCGCCGATGCAGAAGTGCCCGCCGTAGCCGAACGAGACGTGCGGATTGGGCCGGCGGGTCGGGTCGAACGCCTCGGGTTCGTCGAACACGCCCGCGTCCCGGTTCGCCGAGTCCGTGGAGATCAGCACGGCGTCGCCGCGCCGGATCGTCGTCCCGCCGATCTCGACGTCGGTGTGCGCGTAGCGCAGCAGGCCCAGTCCGCTCGGCGCGGACAGCCGCAGCACCTCCTCGACGGTGCCGTGCAGCCGGCCGTCGATGTCGGCGACGAAGGCGTCCCGGCGCGCCGGGTCGGTCAGCAGCAGGAGCACGCCGAGATCGATCCGGCCGACCGTGGTCTCGTGTCCGGCGAACAGCAGGCCGGCGGCCAGCCGGGTCAGCTCGGCCTCGCCGAAGGTCGGATCGGCCTCCCGGGCCCGCACCAGGTCGGTGACGACGTCCTCGCCCGGCTCCACCCGCTTCCGGGCGGCGAGCCGGCCGGTGTAGGCGTGGAACTCGGCCATCGCCTCGGCGGCGTCGCCGCCGGAGCGGATCGCGGCGACCCGCTCGGACAGTCCGCTGAAGTACTCCCGGTCGGCGAACGGCACGCCGAGCAGCTCGCAGATGACCAGCACCGGGAGCGGGAACGACAGGTGCTCGTGCAGGTCGGCGGTGCCGTCGGCGTCGCGGGCCGCCACCAGATCGTCCAGGCAGCCGTCGACCAGCTCGGCGACGTGGTCGCCGAGCAGCCGCATCCGCTTCGCCGAGAACGCCGGGACGAGCAGCCTGCGCATCCGGTCGTGCTCGTGCTGCTCGGTCTCGTAGCTGCCGCTCGGCCCGTTCATGACGGCCGCCTCGGTGACCATCGCCGCCGACTCCGGATCGGGGTGCGAGCGGCCGAGCCGCGGATCGGCGAACAGCTCGCGGGCCTCGGCGTGCCGGGTGACCAGCCAGGCCGGGTCGCCGACCGGGGTGCGCACCGGCACCACCGGTGCCTCCCGGCGCAGGACCGCGTGCAGCGGCGCGACCTCGAGAATGTTCGGGCGGTCGAACGGCAGCCGGGGTGCAGTGATCATCTACGTAACGATAGGTAGCTATCGTTTAGTCGGCAACCGGACCCGACCGGTCGCGCACCCGTTGTCCGGATCCGAGCGCCGGGAGGACGACGGCGTCGAGATAGCCGTGCAGGTGCCGCGCGTCCACGGCGGCGCCGGCCCCCTCCAGCAGCGCCGGCGCGAGCACCGCGCCGGTCAGCATGTGCTGCAGGTAGCGGGCGGCCGGGGGCTCGGCGGACAGCTCGCCGCGGCCCACCGCCCGGACCACGATCGCGCGCAGCGCCTCGATCTCGGGCAGCAGCCGGGCCGACAGCGCGGCCAGCAGCGCCGGATCGCGCTGCCCGGCCCGCGCGATGCCGAGCACGATCGGCACGTTCACCGACGCCCGCTCGGCCAGCATGTCCGCGACCGCGCCGAGGTCCCCGGCGAGCGTGCCGGTGTCGATCCGGCCGATCGCGATCCCGCTGCCGATCGACACCGCCTCCACCACCAGCGACGCCTTGTCCCCCCACTGCCGGTAGAGCGTCGCCTTGCTGGTGCGGGTGGCGGCGGCGACCGCCTCCACGGTCGTGCCCTCGAAGCCATGCTCGGCGACCAGCCGGCGGGCCGCGTCGAGCACCTCCCGGCGGCGCTCCGGCGGGAACCGGCTGCTCACTCGCGGCGCAGGAGGAAGACGAACGGCGCGTCGAGCCCGCGCAGGTCCATCGCGCCGAGCACGGTGTCCGCGTCGACCCGGCGGAACACGTCGTGGATCGGCAGGTCGTCGTAGCACATGGTGGCGCTGACGACGCCGCGGTACTCGGTGCGCCGCAGCCGCGCCCTGGGCGCCCGGGTGCCGAGCGCCGGGCCCAGCAGGCGGGCGACCCGGCCCAGCGCGGGATGCCGGACCAGGCCGGGACGGCGCGCCAGCAGCGGCAGCAGCACCGGCAGCGGGACCAGACCGGGATGCAGGCTGAACAGCCCGCCGCCGGGCCGGTCCATGACCAGCGGATGGACGTCGTCGGCGGAGTCGAACCGCTTGCCGTGCCAGCCGAAGCGCTCCAGCAGGCCGTCCATCGGGTTGCCGGTCGGCACCTCGCCGCCGCGCCAGCTGCCGAACAGCTCGGGCACCTCGACCGCGGGCAGCCCGTCGAAGAACGCCAGCGCCTCCCCGACCGTGGCGCCGTGCGCGAGACGGCGGAGGGTCTCGGCCGGCTCGACCGTCGTCATGCTGGCTCCCATCGAAACGGCATCGTTTCGATCGAGGCTACCGGACCCGGTCGGTCACCTCGGCGGTCAGCCTGCGGCCGAACAGCTCCACCGACACCCGGGTGCCGGGATCGGCCCGCTCGGCGGGCAGCCAGGCGCGGGCCAGCGAGGTGCCCGTGGTGTAGCCGGTCGCGGCGACGGTGATCCGGCCGATCACCGGGCCCCGGGACAGGTCCGGTGCCCCGTCCAGCAGGACCGGATCGCGCGAGTACCGCCGCGGGGCGGGCAGGTCGTAGACCGGCTCCCCGCCGTGCAGCACCGATCCGGCGTCGTCGAGGACCAGGGTGACCAGCCGCTGCGCCGGCCCGCCCGCCGCCCGGGACGCGTGCACGGCCGCCCGCCCGACGAACGGGCCCTTGCCCATCGCGACGGCGTCGCCGAGGCCCGCGGCGTCCGGGCCCTGCTCCGCGGAGGGGGCGGCCTGCAGGCCGGCCTCCATCCGCAGCGCGTCGAGGGCGTGCCCGCCCGCCGCGACCAGGCCGTGCGGGGCGCCGGCCGCGTGGAGGACGTCCCAGAGCCGCTCGGCGTCGGCGGCGGAGCAGATCAGCTCCCAGCCCTCCTCGCCGATCGCCGGGCTGCGCAGCCCGGTCACCGGGACCCCGCCGAGCCGGAACGCGGCGGCCCGCAGCGGGCCGAGCCGGGCGACCTCGCCGGGGACCAGCCCGTCCAGGATCGCCGGCACCCGGGGCCCCCAGAGCCCGATCGCCGCGGTCGCCTCGGTGACGTCGGTGACCGACACCCCGGCGCGCCCCCACCGGCGCAGCGCGGCGACCCCGCGCCGGTCCGGGACGACCGCCAGGAACCGGCGGTCGGCCAGCCGGGTCACGGTCAGCTCGGTGAGGACTCCCCCGGCGGCGTCCAGCACGAGGGTGGGCAGGACCTGCCCGACCGGACCGTCGACGTCGCCGGTGACGCTGCGCTGCAGCAGCTCCGCCGCCCCCGGGCCGGTGATCTCGACCCGGCGCAGCGGAGACAGGTCGAACATCCCCGCCGCCCGCCGGGTGACCAGCGCCTCGGCCCCGGCGATCGGCGACCAGTTGCGCGCGGCCCAGCCGCGGCGCGGGGTGAGCTCGCAGACCTCGGGCAGCCAGGCGTTCGCGCCGAACCACATCGGACGCTCGACCGAGCCGGACTCGGTGAACACCGCGCGCAGCTCGACCTGCCGCGAGTGCAGCGGGGTGGTGCGCACCGGCCGGGCGGCGTCCGGCGGGTCGAGCGGATGCCGCACGTCGTCGGCCTGCTCGAACGCCCGGACCGCCCGGGCCAGCACGACCGGCGGGGCGAGCTCGGCCGGGTCGAACCGGTCGACGTGCAACCGGGACAGGTCGACCGGCTCGCCGCCGAGCATCGGGCGGCCGGTGGTCAGCCACTCGGCGAGCGCCTCGGCGATCCCGGCCGAGTGGGTCAGCCGGACCCCCTCGGCCGTCCAGAACCCGGCGAGGTCCGGGTGCTCGCCGAGCAACGGCAGCCCGTCCGGGGTGACCGGCAGGACGCCGTTGACGCCCTCCTCGACCTTGGCGTCGCCGAGCACCGGCAGCAGGGCGGCGGCGGCCGCCCAGGACGGCTCGAAGTCGTCCGGGGTGAAGCGGCGCTCCGCGGGCATGACCGCGCCCGGACCGGGATCGTCCAGCTCGCGGGGGGCCACCGGCATCGGGCGGTGACCGTGCGCGCCGATCCCGAGCCGGTGCCCGTGCGGCCGGACGTGCAGCGCCGCATCCGGGTGGCGCAGCACCGGCAGCACCGGATCACGTCGCCCGGACGCCGACTCCAGGGCGTGGATCGTCTCCAGCGCGCGCAGCGGGTTCGTCCGCGCGTACTGGTGCACCATCGGGACCAGCGGGATGTCGACCCCGGCCAGCGTGCCGACCAGCGGCGCCCACATCCCGGTGCAGGAGAACACCACGTCGGCGGCGAACCGCTCGTCACCGCACCGGACCCCGGTGACCCGGTCGCCGCGCCGCTCGACCGCGGTCACCGTGCGGCCCTGCAGGAAGACCGCGCCGCGGTGGATCGCCGCCCGGGCCTGCTCGCGGGCCGCGTCCACCGGGCGGGCGATGCCGTCGCCGGGGACGTGCAGCCCGCCGAGGACCCGCTCCTTGTCCAGCAGCGGATGCAGCGTCGCGCACTCCCCCGGCTCCAGCATCCGGGCCTCGACGCCGGCCGCCGCCGCCCAGCCGTTCCTGCGCTGCAGGTCGGCGAGCCGCTCCGGCGTCGTCGCCACCTCCAGGCCGCCGGCCCGGCGCAGGCAGGGCGAACCCTGCGCGCGCAGCGCCGCGTACTTGGCGACCGTCGCGGCCGCCAGCCGGGTGACGGTCCGGTCGGGTGCGACCTGGAACACCGTCCCGGGATCGTGCGAGGTGGATCCGCCGGTGCGGAACAGGCCGCCCTTGTCCAGGACCGTGACGTCCCGGTGGCCGCGGGCGGTCAGCTCGTCGGCGAGCGCGCAGCCGACGACACCGGCGCCGATGATCACGATGCGGGGGGTGGTGGTCGCCATGGCGGTTCTCCTGCGTGCGAATCCGTGTGCCCTCGCGGGCAGCTCGCGAATTCGTCGCTGCGCAGCGCGCAGCACCCCGCCCGGGCGGGGTGCCTACACACGGATTGAGCCGGCGGCCACCAGACGATCCGACAGCGTGTGTTGCCTGATACGCAACGTCGAGGTACTGACCGCAACACGGTGCAACCCGGAGAATCCCCCTGTCAAGAGTGCCGTCGACCAGCGGATTCCCGGGCGCCCGGCGGTGATCCGCCGGTTTCCGGCCCGAAACACGTTGCGGCACGTAAGCGGCGGCCGATCACAAGTCGCCGACCAGCAGGTCACGGGCCGGACACGCGTCCCGGGGACGCCTCCGACACGCCGCCGACATCGACACGAGAACGCAACATCGCCCGCCCAGGAGCAGAGCGTCAGCGCAGGACCGACCCCCGCGTCTCGGGCAGGGTCAGGATCGCGCCGAACGCGATCGCCGCGCCGACCGCGACGTAGACGAAGAACAGGGTGGCCAGCCCGGCCTGCTGCAGCGACTGCACGACCAGCGGGGCGGTGCCGCCGAAGACGGCGACCGTCAGGTTGTACCAGGCCCCGATGCCCAGCGCCCGGACCGAGGTCGGGAAGAGCTCGCTCATCACCGCCGGGGCGATCGAGGTCATCATCGTGTACAGCCCGAGGCCGACCGTGAACACGACGAGCATGTTCCAGAAGCCGGGCCCGATCAGGAACGACAGCGGCACGATCAGCACCGCCGTGGACGCCGACCAGACCAGCAGCTGCGGCCGGCGCCCGTACCGGTCCGACGCCGCGCCCATCGGGTACTGGAGCAGCACGAAGATCGTGGTCGCGATCGACAGCGCCAGGAACACCTCGGTCGCGTCCGCGCCGCGCGAGGTCGTCGCGAACGGGGTGAGCGCGGAGAAGAAGGTGTAGTAGCAGAGCGTGGACAGCAGGGTGAAGCCGACGAGCTGGGCGACCGCCCGCGGGTGCTCGCGCAGCGTCAGCAGCAGCGGGTTCCGGATCTTCGCCGCGGCCTCCTTGTTGTCCTCGAACTGCTCGGTCTCGGCCATCTGCCTGCGCATCCACATGCCGATCAGGCCGAGCAGCCCGCCGATCAGGAACGGGACCCGCCAGCCCCAGGAGGCGAGCTGCTCGTCGGTCAGCGTCGACGCGAGCAGGAAGCCCATCAGCGACGCGATCAGCACCGCGGTGCCGGTCGAGATGTAGAAGAACGACGAGTAGCGGCCGCGGCGCTCGGCCGGGGCGATCTCGGCCAGGTAGGCCGAGGCGTTCGACACCTCGCCGCCGAGCGACATGCCCTGCGCGATCCGGGCCAGCAGCAACAGCACCGGGGCCAGCCAGCCGACCATCGCGAAGGTCGGCAGCAGCCCGATCACCACCGATCCGCCGGCCATCATCAGGATCGTCACCAGCATCGCCGTCCGGCGGCCGTGCAGGTCGGCGAACCGGCCGAGCAGCATCCCGCCGAGCGGCCGGAAGAAGAACGCCAGCGCGTAGGTGGCGAGGGTGGAGATCAGCGCCAGCGCGGCGTTCTCCGGCGGGAAGATCTGGGTCGCGAAGTAGATCGAGAACGTCGCGTAGATCGTCCAGTCGTACCACTCGACGGCGTTCCCGATCGAGGCCGCGACGAGCGTCCGGACGGGGAGCGTGTGACGTGGTGTCGCTGACGTGGCAGGTGTCTGGGACATCGTTCCCCCTGACGGGTCACCCGGCGGTCGACGAACAGTAACCTTGATGTTTGCGTTGCGGAAGGCAGCGTTGCGCGCTGCTCCGGTCGCCGCAGTGCGGCAGAGCTGGTACCCCCGGAGGTGGCGAACCGACCCCCGAGGAGCCCCGCGATGCCGCTGTCCGACCCGATCGACGACTTCCGTCTCGCCTACGACCGGCACGGCGAACCGGACGCACCGCCGGTGCTGCTGCTGCACGGCTGGCCGGGCGACCGGACGGACATGACCGCCGTCGCCGAGCGGCTCGGCGCCGGGTACGACGTCGTCGTCCCGGACCTGCGCGGCTTCGGCGGGTCCGACCGGCACGACCGGGACCCGGCCGAGCACTACGGGGCCGCCGCGCAGGCGCGCAGCGTCGCCGGGCTGCTGACCGAGCTCGGCCTGACGGGCGTCGTGATCGGCGGGTACGACGTCGGCAGCCGGGTCGCCCAGCAGGTCGCCCGGGACCGGCCGGACCTGCTGCGGGCACTCGTCGTCACCCCGCCCGCGCCCGGCGTCGGACGGCGGATCCTCGGCGAGGGCCCGATGCGCGAGTTCTGGTACCAGTCGTTCCACCAGCTCGATCTCGCTCGCGAGCTGGTCGACGGCGAGATCGGCGCCACCCGCTCCTACCTGCGGCACTTCTGGACGCACTGGTCCGGCCCGGACTTCACGCCGGACGACGACCGGCTCGACCACCTGACCGCCGCCTACTCGTCGCCCGGGGCGTTCGTCGCCTCGATCGGCTGGTACCGCGCCGGCGGCGGCGTGGTCGCCCGCTCGCTCGCCGAGACCGCCCCGGACCCGGCCGACCGGATCACCGTGCCCACCACCTTCCTGTGGCCCGGGCACGATCCGCTGTTCCCCCGGGACTGGTCGGACCGGCTGGGCGAGTTCTTCGCCGACGTGCGGGTGCACGGCGTCGACGGCGCGGGACACTTCGTGCCGGTCGAGGCGCCGCAGGTGTTCGCCGACGCGATCGTCGCGGCCGCCCGCTGATGGGCCTGCCGCAGGTCACCGACGACGGCCCGGTCCGGACGATCACCCTGGACCGCCCCGGGCAGGCCAACGCGCTGCTCCTGGCCGACATCGACACGATCGCCGCCGCCGTCCGCGACGCCGGGGAGCGGACCCGGGTGATCGTGCTGACAGGCACCGGCGAGCGCGCGTTCGGTGCCGGGATGCACCTCGACGTCTTCACCGGCGCGGCCCCGGGCGACGGCCGGGCGATCATCACCCGGCTCGCGGACTGCCTGGCGACGGTGCGCCGCTCGCCGGTCCCGACGATCGCCCGGCTCAACGGGGCCTGCGTCGGCGCCGCGTTCGAGCTGGCGCTGGCCTGCGACCTGCGGGTCGCGCACGAGGGGGTGCGGGTCGGGCTGCCGGAGGTGAAGCTGGGCATCCCGTCGGTGGTCGACGCGGCCCTGCTGCCGCACTATCTCGGCGCGGCGCGGGCGCACGAGCTGATCCTGACCGGCGACCTGTACCCGGTCACCGCGCTGCCCGGCCTGGTCAACCGGCTGGTGCCGGCCGGGCCGGGCGCGCCGGCCGGGCTGGACGCCGCCGTCCCCGATCTCGCCGCCCGGGTCGGCGCGCCGACCCGCGAGGTCGTCGCGGCGCAGAAGGGCCTGTTCGAGACCTGGCGCAACCACCCGCTCGACGACGCCGTCGCGCTCAGCGTCGACGTGTTCGCCGAGGTCTTCGCGCTGCCGGCGACCCGCGACGCGATCGGCCGGTACCGGTCGTAGGGTCGCGCCATGGCCGTCACCACCAAGATCGCCGACCTGACCGGGCCCGGGCACACGGACCGCTTCGGGATCGGCGGGACCGATCTCGGGATCGTCACGACCGCCCCGGACGGACGGCTGGTCGCCGTGTTCGGCGACACCTTCGAGCGGGCCGGGGTCGGCGGCCCCGGCTGGCGCTCGCCGGTGGTGCTGTTCGCCGACCCGGACGGCGTCCGCTCCGGCCTGCGCTGGACCGGCTCCGGCGGCGACGCCGCCGAGTACGCCTGCCGGCTCGTGAACAAGCCGTCGACCAACTGGTTCCGGCTGCACCGGCGGGTCACCACGATCCTGCCCACCGACGTCATCACCGTCGGCGACACGATGTACCTGCACGTGATGGCGAACAAGGGCCTGGGCAACGTGCTGTGGAGCGAAGTGCTCGCCTCCCGCGACAACGGGGTGAGCTGGGAGCGGACCGGCTGCGAGTGGCCCGGCGAGCACTGTCAGGGGCTGTTCCAGCAGCTCACCTGGGAGCACGGCGGCGACGGGCACGTCTACGCCTACACCACCGGCTTCCAGCGCCGCGACGGCCTGTTGCTGCACCGGGTGCCCGCCGACCGGATCACCGAGCGCGACGCCTGGGAGCCGTGGGGGTTCGCCGGGGAGCGCTGGGACTGGGGGAACCCGCCGACCCTGACAGTCCCCGGCTCGTTCGGCGAGCTGAACCTGCGCCGGGTGCCCGGCCCGGACGGCCGGGAACACCTGCTGCTCACCTTCTTCGACGCGGGCAACTACCGGATCGACGCGATGCTGCTGGACCTGCCGACCGCCGACCTGCACGCCGCCCCGCGCACCACGCTGCTGCACGGCTGCGGCTGGGACGACGAGGACCACGACCGCGGCCGCGTCGCGCAGCTCTACGGCGGCTACGTCGTCCCCGGGTCCACCCTGGACGACCTGCACCTGGTGGTGAGCCAGTGGAACACCACCACGAACTGGCCGTACCGGTCGATGCAGTTCCGCACCGACGCGACCGAGCTGCTGGGCTGACCGCTACGCCAGGGCCGTGTCCGGCCGGCGCGGGCGGCCGGGCAGCACCAGGTTGAGCAGCACGGCGACCACCGCCGCGACCACCACCCCGGACTCCAGCAGCGGCCGCCACTGGCCGGGCAGCAGCGCCAGCAGGTCCGGCACCCCGGCCAGGCCGCGCCCGAGACCGACCGACAGCGCCACGATCACCAGCGCCCGCTGGTCGATCCCGTCGGTGACCAGCATCTGGATGCCGATCGCGCACACCATCCCGAACAGCAGCACGACGCCGCCGCCGAGCACCGCGGGCGGGGTCGCGCCGATCACCGCGGCGGCCTTCGGCAGCAGCGCCATCGCGACCAGCACGCCCGCCGCGATCGTCACCACGTGCCTGCTCATCTGCCGGGTCAGCGCGATCAGCCCGATGTTCTGACTGAACATCGTGGTCGGCAGCGCCGAGAAGACCGCGCCGATCGCGGCGCTGCAGCCCTCGGCGAGGATCCCGCCGCGCAGCTCGCGGCGGGTCGCCGGGCGCTGCGCACCGGCCTGGGTGACGGCGTTCACGGTGCCCACCGAGTCGACCATGTTCACCACGCCGACCACCGCCATCGTGAAGATCGCGATCACGTCGAAGCTCAACCCGAACGCGAACGGCGTCGGCACCGCCACCCAGCCCGCCGGACCGACCCCGGCCAGGTCGACCATCCCGAACGCGAGCGCGACCAGGTAGCCGGCGACCAGCGAGACCAGCACCGCGGCCGTCCCCAGCAGGCCGGGCCCCCAGCGGTTCAGCACGACGGCGAGCACCAGCACGAACGCGGCCAGCCCGAGATGGCCCGCGGCGCCGAAGTCCGGCGCGGTCGCCCCGCCGGCGGCCAGCGTGAAGGCCGAGGGCAGCAGGCCGAGCCCGATCACCAGGATGATCGTCCCGGTCACCAGCGGCGGGAACAGCCAGGCGATCCGGTGGATGTTCAGCGCGATCAGTACCTGCACCAGCGCGGTCACCAGCGCCGCGCCCCAGACGGCTGCGAGCCCCCGCTCGGCCGCGAGCGGCACCGCGACCGAGATGAACACGAAGCCGGAGCCCATCATGATCGGGAGCCGGCCGCCGACAACCGAGAACCCGATCGTCTGCAGCAGCGTCGCGAGCCCTGCGCACAGCAGCGCGCCCTGCACCAGCAGGGTCCGCTGCTCCGGGGTCGCCTCGACCGCGGTGGCGAGCAGGAACGCCGGGGTCAGGTTGCTGGCGAACATCGCCAGGACGTGCTGCAGGCCGAGCGGCACCGCCTCGCGCAGCGGTGGGAACGCGTCGGTGTCGGTCTGTGGCGGCTTCGGTGCGGTGGCGGTCATGGGCTCCCCTCTCCCGGAGCCGACGACGTTCCCTGCCTCCGATGACGACGGTGTGACAGCGCGGGATCCGGCCGGGACCGTGTCATCCCCTGCCAACCGGGGCGCCGCAACCTCGTCGCGGCGCCCCTTGACAAGCGCGGACAAGCACCGACAAGCGCGGACAGGTACGGACGGACACGCCCACCACGCCGCGGCGGGCACCCCGGGAGGGACGGGGCGCCCGCCTTGGAATCAGGCGGTGACGAGGGCGCCGACCGGCGTGCCGGCCAGCGCCCCGGTGAGGTTCCCCGGCGTGGTGCCGTCGATCACCCGGAACGACCGGACGTGCTTGGTGCGCCGCAGCGTCTGCAGCGCCTCGACGTCGACCGGGGCCGCCCCGGCGGGACCGGCGAGCAGCTCGGCGGCGGTGCGGTCGGCGGCGGGCACGCCGTCGCCGTCGCGCAGGTAGGTCAGCGACGCCGCGCCCCAGGCGTCGGCGAGCAGCAGGGCGCCGGTGTCGGTGCGGTGCGGCGGGATCTTCCCGGTGCCCGCCGGGAACTCGTGCACCCCGAACGGCGGGTAGCCGTTGGTGACGGCGGCGTTGGACGCGGCCAGGTGCACCGGCAGCTGGTGGGCGACGGTGTCGTGGCCGAGGTAGGCGACGCCCCGGTCAGCCAGCAACGCGGCGACCAGGTGCCCGTTCTGCTCGGCCTCCCGCCCGGCGAGCTCGGCCAGCGCCCCGGTCGGCAGGCCCAGGTCCATACCCACCCCGAGCACGTGCCGGGCCCGGATCCCGGCACCGGTGCAGATCAGCAGCGGATCGCCGTCGAGCGCGGTCCGGATCTCCTCGACCAGCGGGAGCAACACGTCCCGGCCCCGGTCGATGATCGAGCGCCCGCCCAGCACCACCACCCGCAGCGCGGGCAGCATCCGGATCACCGGCCGCTGCTGGTCCACCGGGCGGACCCGGTCGCGGTCGAGCAGGGTCTGGCGGGCCAGCGCGGACTCGACGTCCTTCGGGTACGTGCCGCTCATCGCGCACCTCCGGCGGTGATGATCGTGCCGACGTGCTCGCCGGCGAGGGCGCGGGTCAGGTTGCCGGGCACCAGCCCGTTGACGACCTGGATCGACCGGACGTGCCGGGCGCGGCGCAGCAGGTGCAGCACCGGGCGCTCGACGACAAGGTCCGGCAGGTCCCGCTCGATCAGCTCGTCGGCGGCGATCTCCGGGATCAGCGTCGCCGACGGGTCGGTCTTCGGGTTCGCCGTGTACAGCCCGTCCTCGTCCTTGACGAAGATCATGTTCTTGCAGCCGTAGGTCTCGGCCACCAGGTAGCAGCCCGCGTCGGTGCGGTACGGCGGGATGACACCCTCGTCCGGCAGCGGCTGCCACATGGCGTATGGCGGCATCCCGGCGAAGATCGCCGCGCGGGACTCCGTCAGGTAGAGCGGCAGCGCCTCGAACCCGCCGCCGGAGACCACCGGCACGCCGTGTCGGGCCATCAGGTAGCCGAGCATGGTCGCGTTCTGCCCGGCGACGGCGTTGCCGATTGAGCTGAGCACGCCGGTCGGCAGGCCCAGCTCGGCGGCCAGCGCGTAGGCGTGCCGGGCCCGCGTCCCGCCGCCGGTGCCGATCAGCAGCCGGTGCTCGGCGCGGGCCTGCAGCAGCTCCTCCACCAGCGGGAACACCGCGGCGCGGCCGCGGTCGACGAAGCTCTGCCCGCCGACCTTCACCACCGACACGTCGGGCAGCACGGGGGTGTCGGCGGTCCGCTCGGTGGCCGCGGCGAGCTCCGGGTCGTCCAGCGACCGGGTCAGCAGCAGCGCCTCGAGATCGGCCGCGGTCGCGGCGTCGGGCATCGTGGATCTCCTCGGGATCAGGGGACACTTTCACGACGAACCTAGGCCCGCCCGGCCGCGGCCGCAGCGGCGGTCAGGCCCCGGCGCCGGACCGCAGCCGGAACGTGCCCGAGCCCGGATCGAAGACCAGCTCGTCGGTGTCGAAGGCGGCACCGACCGCCCCGGAGGCGGCCAGCTCGCCCGGGGTGCCGGTGACGATCCCGCCCGCCCCGTCGAGCAGCCAGGCCCGGTCGGCCAGCCGCAGCGCCAGCTCCAGGTCGTGGGTGGACAGCAGCACGCACAGGTCCTGCTCGCGGGCCAGCCGGCGCAGCAGCCCGAGCAGGGCCACCCGGGCGGCCACGTCGAGGAAGGCGCTCGGCTCGTCGAGCAGCAGCAGCGACGGCCGCTGGGCCAGCGCCCTGGCGACCATCATCCGCTGCCGCTCGCCGTCGGAGAGCCGCACCAGCGGGCGCCCGGCGAGCGGCCCGGCGCGGACGGCGTCGATCGCGGAGTCGACGGCGGCGTCGTCGGCGGGGCCGAGCACGCCACCGGCACCGGTGTGCGGCAGCCTGCCCAGCTCGACGACGTCGCGGCCGGTCAGCAACCCCGGGTCGGGCCGGTCGGTGAGCACCACGCCGACCCGCCGGGCCCGGGCCGGCGCCCGCAGCGCGAGCAGGTCGTCGCCGTCCAGGGTCACCGAACCGCCGAGTGCGGGCTGCAGCCCGGCGAGGGTGCGCAGCAGGGTGGACTTCCCGGCGCCGTTCGGGCCGAGCAGCACGGTCAGCTCGCCGCGCCCGGCGACGGCGTCGACGCCGGACAGCACCGGCGTGCCGCGGCCGCGGCGCAGCGCCCGCTCGGCCCGGTACCCGACGGTCAGCCCGGCCAGCACCAGCCCGCTCACCAGGCGCCCCCGCCCAGCCGCCGGGAGCGCAGCAGCACCGCGACCACCACCGGCGCCCCGACCAGCGAGGTCACCACGTTCAGCGGGATCACCGTGCCGAACCCGGGCGGGTGCGCGACGATCGCGCAGGCCAGCCCGACGACCGCCCCGGTCAGCGCGGTCGCGGGCACCAGCACCCGGTGCCGCGACGTGCCGACCGCCATCCGGGCCAGGTGCGGCACCGCGATCCCGAGGAAGCCGATCGGCCCGCAGAACGCGGTGACCGTCCCGGCCAGCACGGCCGCGACGACCAGCACGCTCAGCCGCACCCGGCCGACGTCGACGCCCGCGGTGCGCGCGTAGTCGTCGCCGAGCAGCAGGCCGTCCAGCGGTTTGGCGAGCAGCAGCACCCCGAGCAGCCCGGCACCGACGACCGCGGCGAGCACCGGCAGCTCCCCGCGGGCCACCCCGCTGACGCTGCCCAGGCCCCACATCAGGAACTGCTGGGCGGTGTCCGGGTCGGTCCACACCAGCAGCAGGCTGACCACGGCGGTGATCGCCGAGCCGATCATCACGCCGATCACCAGCAGCGCGGTCACCGAGCGGGCGAACCGGGACAGCAGCAGCACCAGGCCGAGCACCAGCCCGGCGCCGACCGCGGCCGCCCCGACCATGCCGAGCCGGCCGCCGGGGACCGGCGCCGCGCCGAGCCCGCCGGTGGCGAACGCGGCGGCACCGGCGGCCGCGCCGAGCGTGGTGATCAGCGCGACGCCGAGCGCGGCGCCGGCGCTGACGCCGAGCACGTAGGGCTCGGCGAGCGGGTTGCGGAACAGGGTCTGGGTGAGCAGCCCGGCCGTGCCGAGCGCCGCCCCGGCCAGCGCCGCGGTCACCGCGCGCGGCACCCGCAGGTCGGTGACGAGCAGGTCCAGCCGTGGATCCGGGGAGCCGACGCCGAGCAGCGCGGACAGCGTCCGGGCCGGGCCGATCACCACCGAGCCGGTCGACACGGCGAGCGCGAACAGCAGCAGCGCCCCGGCGGCGAGCAGGCCCAGCACCACGGCGGCGCGGCCGCCGGAGCGCTGCGCGGAGCGGTCCGGTTCGGGTACCGGGGACGGCGTGGCGCCGGCCACCGGGCGCCGGGGCGCGGCACCGGTCATCCGGTGGGCACCTGCCGGTAGTAGACGAACTCGTGACCGGGCAGCAGCTCCGGGTGCAGGATCGCGACCAAGTCGGCGAGGATCTCGTCGGGGTGCAGCACGCCCCGCTCGTAGATCTGGTTGCCGCCGGTCGGGCCGAGGAACCGGTCCCGGGTCCAGACCTGCCCGTCCGGGCCGGCGGCCGCGATCGAGGTCAGCCGGGGATCGGTAGCGGCGATGTCGGCGGTGGTCCGCCACGGGCCGTCGGCGAGCCAGATCCGGGCGTCGCCGTCCTCGGCGAGCACCGACTCCAGGGTCTGCGGCAGCCGCCCGGTGCTCTGCGCCCGCTCCCCCGACCAGGACGCGCCCGCGTCCCGGAACAGGATCCCGGCCGTCGAGTCGCCCGCGGCGACCGGCCAGCTGCCCTGGTAGGGCTGACCGGCGACGATCGACGTCGGCTCGGTGCCGCGGACCCGGGCGGCGAGCTCGGTGTAGCGCTGCTCGATGCCGTCGAACGCGGCGGCGGCCTCGGCGTCCCGCCCGGTCAGCGCGCCCATCACCTTGATCCACTCGGCCTGCCCGAGCGGGCCGGTCTCCAGGTAGTCGGCCCAGCCGACGGCCGGGATGCCGGCCGCCGCGAGCGCGGGCAGGGCCGGGTCGTCCTCGCCGCCGGTGAGCAGCACCGGCGGGTCCTCGGCGACGACCCGCTCGGCGTCGATCGCGAAGTTCCGGCCGAACTCGACGGCGGCGCCGGACTCGACGTGCGCGCGCACCGCCGGGTCGCTGATCAGGTCGAGCGAGCCGACCCCGGTCAGCCGGTCCAGCACGTCCAGCTCGGTGATCATCGGCAGCTGGGTGGTGGAGTAGGCGAAGATGCCCGCGACCGGGGTGCGCAGCACCGGGGCGTCGGTCAGCTCGGCCGGGAGGACCGGGGCGTCCTGCTCGCAGCCGAGCAGCACCACCGACTGCAGGGCGCCGCCCGGGTAGGGCTGCCGGACGGTCAGCACCCGGTAGCCGTCGCCGCCGGCGATCTCGACGTTGGTGGCGTAGGAGAACGGCACGCCGGTGGTGGGGGCGTCGCCCGCCCCGGGGACGCATCCGGCGGCCTGCTCCGGGGGGACGGCCGGTGCCGAGCACCCGGCGAGCAGCAACAGGGACAGCGACGCGGCGGCGAGCCACCGAAGGCGAATCACCTGAACAGTCTCACATACATCGGGTCAGGCCCCGACGAGCCCGGACAGGGCGTCGAGAAGGCGGTCCACATCGGAGTCGTCGGTGTAGCAGGCCAGTCCGATCCGCAGCGCCCCGGTGTCGCCGAGGCCGAGCCGGCGCGAGCACTCCAGCGCGTAGAACGACGAGGCGGGGGCCGCGATCCGGCGCTCGGCCAGGTACCGGTACACCTGCTCCGGCGGGTGGCCGTCGACGGTGACCAGCAGGGTCGGCGTCCGGCACGCGGCCCGCGAGCGCACGGTCACGCCGGGCAGCCCGGCCAGGTGCGCCTCGATCCGCTCCCGCAGCGCCAGCTCGTGGGCGGCGACCGCGGTCATCGACGCCTGCAGCCGGGCCCGCCGGTCCCCGCGGGCGCCGGTGTCGAGGCCGGCCAGGAACTCGATCGCCGCGGTCGTCCCGGCCAGCAGCTCGTAGGGCAGGGTGCCCAGCTCGAACCGCTCCGGCACGGCGTCGGAGGAGGGCAGCAGCTTGGCCGGGTGCAGCGTCTCCAGCAGGGCCGGATCGGCGGCGAGCACCCCGCAGTGCGGGCCGAGGAACTTGTACGGCGAGCAGGCGTAGAGGTCGGCGCCGAGTGCGCGCACGTCGATCGGCTCGTGCGCGGTCAGGTGCACGCCGTCGACCATCAGCAGTGCCCCGGCGGCGTGCACCGCCGCGGCGATCGCCGGGACGTCCGGGCGGGTGCCGACCAGGTTCGACGCGCCGGTCACCGCGACCAGCCGGGTCCGGTCGGACAGCAACGGGGCGACGTCGTCCAGCTCCGCGGTGTCCGGGTCGAGGTCCAGCCACCGGACGGTCACGCCCGCCGCCTCCGCCGCGAGCACCCAGGGCCGGATGTTCGCGTCGTGGTCGAGCCGGGTCACGACGATCTCGTCCCCCGGCGCCCAGGTCGCCGCGAGCGTGCGGGCCAGGTCGAAGGTCAGCGCGGTCATGCTGCGGCCGAACACCACGCCGCGCGGGTCGGTGCCGAGCAGGTCGCCGATCGCGGCCCGGGCGCCGTGCACGATCGCGTCCGCGGCGCGCTCGCCGACGGTGATCGTGCCCCGGTTGGCCAGCGGGGAGGTGAGCGCGCCGGCCACCGCACCGGCGACCACGTCGGGCACCTGGGAGCCGCCGGGGCCGTCGAAGTGCGCGATACCGGCCCGCAGTGCCGGGAACCGGCTGCGGATGGCGGCGACGTCGTAGCTCATGGCACCAGCCTCGCATCCGGTGATCGAACGGTGACGTGTCGGTGACCCCGTGTGGGTGACGCACGGGGGATCATCTCCTCATGTCCAGGTCCTGGGAGCGCTCGCGCGGCCGGCACACACCGCGCCGGCGGCGGTCGCTGCACCGCCGCAGCCTCGCCCTGCTCACCGCGGGGCTGCTGGTGTTGGTCGCCTCGGTCGCCGGCGCCACCGCGGCGGTCGCCGGCGGCGGTTTCGGCGAGTCGATCGCGCGCAACCTCGCCGGGGCTGCGGCGCCGGAGCCGCAGGTACCCGCGTTCGTCACGACCAGCCCCCGGCCGGGCCCGCCGGTCGCCCCGCGCGGTCAGGTGCGGGTCGCGGCGAGCGTCGGGCACCTGGAGGGCGTCGCGCTGACCGGCGACGACGGCCCCGTCCCCGGCGTGCTGTCGCCGGACGGCCGAAGCTGGACCGCGTCCGCGCCGCTGGACTTCGGCAGCAGCTACCGCTGGTCGGGCACCTGGGTGCTCGACGACGGCACGCGCCGTCCGCTCGCCGAGGACGCGTTCAGCACGGTCGACCCGGACGACGAGATCGAGGCGCGGCTCAACATCCGCGACGGCGCCGAGGTCGGCATCGCCGCGCCGGTCGCGCTCAGCTTCCCGGCGGACCTGTCCGACGAGGCCAAGGCCGCCGTCACACAGTCCCTCTCGGTGGAGACGTCCACCCCGGTGGAGGGCGCCTGGCGCTGGATGCCCGACGACGCCGA
This sequence comes from Pseudonocardia sp. NPDC046786, assembly GCF_040645415.1. NCBI lineage: Bacteria > Bacillati > Actinomycetota > Actinomycetes > Pseudonocardiales > Pseudonocardiaceae > Pseudonocardia > Pseudonocardia sp. NPDC046786. The sequence goes on from NZ_JBEYYF010000007.1 coordinate 57,942, forward strand.
CGGCTCCCGCGTGCACTACCGGCCGAAGGAGTACTGGCCCCCGGGCACCCAGGTGCGGGTGCGGGCCTCGCTGCGCGGGCTCGACCTGGGCGACGCCGGCTGGGCCACCGCCGACGTCGACCGGTCGTTCACCATCGGCACCGGCCGGATCGTGAAGGCCGACACCCGCAGCCACCAGATCGCCGTCGTCGAGAACGGCCGCGAGATCGCCCGCTACGACGCCTCCTACGGCCTGGAGTCCGATCCGAACCGGGTCACCCGCTCCGGCGTGCACGTGGTGATGGCCAAGTCGGAGAAGGTCCTGATGACCAACGAGGCGTACGGCTACGTCGACCAGCCGCAGTACTGGGCGGTCCGGATCTCCAACAACGGCGAGTTCATCCACGCCAATCCGGCGTCGGCCTACGCGCAGGGCAACCGCAACGTCAGCCACGGCTGCATCAACCTGTCCACCGCGGACGCGAAGGAGTTCTTCGCGATGGCCACCTTCGGTGACCCGGTGGAGGTCACCGGCAGCTCCGAGCCGCTCACCGCACGGGACGGCCTCTACCACGACTGGACCATCCCGTGGGACGAGTGGCGGTCCGGCTCCTGAGCCCCGCCGCGGGTCAGGAGCCGATCCGGTGCTCCTGGCCGGCCCACGCCGCGTCCCGCAGCACGAACTTCTGGATCTTGCCGGTGGACGTCTTCGGCAGCTCGGTGAAGGTGACCCGCTTCGGCGCCTTGAACCGGGCCAACCGGCCGCGGACGTGCTCGACGATCTCCTCCTCGGTCGCCGACGCACCGTCCTGCAGGGTCACGTAGGCGGCCGGCACCTCGCCCCAGCGCTCGTCCGGGATCGCGATCACCGCGACCTCCAGCACCGCCGGATGATCGGCGATGGCCTGCTCCACCTCCACACTCGCGATGTTCTCGCCGCCGGAGATGATGACGTCCTTGGAGCGGTCCCGGAGCTCCACGTAGCCGTCCGGGTGCATCACGCCGATATCGCCGGTGCGGAACCAGCCGTCCGGCGCGGCGTCCCGGGTGGCCTGCTCGTCGTCCAGGTAGCCGAGCATGACGTTGTTGCCGCGCAACGCGATCTGCCCGGCGGTCGTGCCGTCGGCCGGCGCGTCCCCACCGTCGTCGGTGATCACCCGCACGACCTGCGAGATCAGGTTCCCGACGCCCTGGCGGGCCTTGAGCCGGGCCTGCCGGTCGCCGTCGAGGTCGTTCCACTCCGGGCGCCAGTCGCACAGCATCGCCGGGCCGAACGTCTCGGTCAGCCCGTAGAGGTGGGTGACGTCGAAGCCGAGCTCGGCCATCCGGCGCAGGATCGCCGGGCTGGGCGGCGCGCCGCCGGTCGCCACCCGGACCGGGGTCGACACCGGCGCCGCCTCCGGCGCGTAGGCGATCATCGACAGCACCGTCGGCGCGCCGTTGAGGTGGGTGACGCCCTGCTCCCGGACCAGCTCCCAGATCCGCGTCGGCTCCACCCTCGGCAGGCAGACGTGCGTCGCGGCGGCCGCCGTCACCGCCCACGGGAAGCACCAACCGTTGCAGTGGAACATGGGCAGCGTCCACAGGTGCACCGACGACGGCGTCAGCCCGGTGTGCCCGACCATCGCCAGTGCCTGCAGGTAGGCGCCCCGGTGGTGGTACATCACGCCCTTGGGGTGCCCGGTCGTCCCGGACGTGTAGTTGATCGACAGCAGCGACCGCTCGTCGTCCGGGGTGACGGCGGTGGGCTCGCCCCAGCTGATCAACCGCTCGTAGTCGTCGCCGACCCGCACCACCTGCGGCGGCTCGTCGAGCCCGGCCAGCGCCTCGGCGACGAGCTCGTCGAACACCGGATCGTGCACCAGCACCGAGGCCCGCGAGTGGCGCAGGATGTAGCCGACCTCGCCCGCCGAGAGCCGGGTGTTGACCGCGACCAGCGGGGCGCCCGACCACGGCACGCCGTAGGTGGCCTCCAGCGCGACGTGCGTGTTCGGCGCCAGCACCGCCACCGGGCGGCCGCCGTGGATCGCGGCGAGCCCGCCGGCCAGCTTGCGGCACCGCTCGTGCAGCTCGGCGTAGCTGAACCGCAGGTCCCCGTCGACGACGGCGATCCGATCGCCGTGCGCGGCCGCGGCCCGGTCCAGGAACGACGTCGGGGTGAGCGGTTCGAACGACAGCCCGGTGAGATCGGCGGGGACACCGGCGGGATGGGGGATGCTGACGGCGCTGTCGTTCATGACAGCACCTTCCCCCGGCGGGGAACCGGTGCGCAATCGGCCGGTCGTCGCGTCCCCGTGTCACGCACCGGGCGCCCGGGGGTCAGCCGGAGCCGGTGCCCATCGCGGCCCGGTGCTCGCGGACCAGGTCGGTCATCGCGACCAGGAACCGGGCGACGGCGTCGAGCTCGGCGTCGTCGAAGTCGGCCAGCAGCGCATCCATCCGGCTGCCCAGCGGCCCGAAGAACGCGGCGCCGATCCCGGCCGCGCCACCGGACTGCCGCAGGGTGATCCGGCGCCGGTCCGCCGACTCCCGCCCGCGCCGCACGTGACCGACCCGTTCGAGCCGGTCGACGAGCGCGGTGGTGGCCCCGGTGGACAGGCCCAGCCGGGCGCTCAGCACGCCCGGCGTCAGCGGGTCGCCCGCCGAGTCGGCCCGCATGATCGCGAGCAGCGCGTGCAGATCGGTGGGGTGCAGCCGGTGCCGGCCGGCGAACACCTGGCCGAGCAGCCCGGACTCGCCCGCGTAGTCCTGCAGCAGTGCGACCAGCTCGTCGCGTCGGGCCCGGGCCGCCATGCCGCGAAGCCTATCCGGCCCCGGTCAGCGGCCGGTCCAGCGCGGCGGCCGCTTCTCCAGGAACGCGGCGACCCCCTCGGCCCGGTCCTCGGATCGTTCGATCGCGGCCGTCGCGACGTCGGTCGCCGACCAGCCGCGCGCGTCCGGCTCCGACACGACCCGCTCCAGCGCGCGCAGGGTCACCGACACGGCGAACGGCGAGTTCTCGCAGACCTGCCCGGCCAGCTCCAGCGCGGCCGCCTCCGCCGTTCCCGGCTCGACCAGCTCGTTGACCAGGCCGAGATCGTGCGCCCGCCGCGCGCCGATCGGTCGTCCGGTGACCAGCAGTTGCTTGGCGACGTTCAGCGGGAGCGGGCGCGGCGTGCGGAACAGCGCCCCGCAGTTCGCGACCAGCCCGCGGGCGACCTCGGGGAGCCCGAAGCGGGCCCCGGTGCCGGCCACCACCATGTCGCAGGCCAGCACGATCTCGAACCCGCCGCCGTACGCGACGCCCTCGACGGCGGCGATCAGCGGCCGCCGCCGGTCCCGCCGGACGACGCCGTAGTTCCCGCCGCGCGGGGTCGGCCCGCCCGAACCCGCGGCCAGGTCGGTCCCGGCGCAGAACGCCGTGGCGTCCCCGCTGAGCACCCCGCACCAGAGGTCCGGGTCGTCGTCGAGCTCGTTGAGCGCCTCGTCGAGCGCCGCCGTCATCGCCGCGTCCACCGCGTTGCGCTTGCCCGCCCGGGTCATCCGGACCAGCAGCACGTGCCCGTGCCGCTCCGTCCGCACCCGCGGTTCCGTCACGTCCGTCACGTCCGGCAGCGTAGGCGCGGGCGGGCCCCGGGCGTCGCGGCCGCGGTGTTCGTACTGTGGTGATCGTGTCCCGCAACTCCCACCACTCCCGCACCGCCACCGCCCGGGCGCTGACCACGGCGACCGCCCTGACCGCTCCCCTGCTGGCCCTGGCCGGGCTCGGCCTGCGCGTGCGGCGGAACATGGGCGCCTCCCGCGCGCAGCTGCGCCGGGTCACCGGCCGATCGCCGAACGCGGTCGACGGGATCTTCGCCAACACCGAGCCGGGCCTGCCCCGGGCGAAGGCGTCGCTCCGGATGCTGCTCAACATGATGCGCAGCCGGACCACCGAGGGCGTGCCGCCGGGCCCGGTGCCGATCGCCCCGTTGGAGCAGGTCGCCGAGCCGGCCGGGCTCGCGGCCACCTGGCTGGGGCACGCCTGCGTGCTGCTGGAGATCGACGGGGCGCGGGTGCTCGTCGATCCGGTGTGGTCGGAGTACGCCACCCCGGTCCCCCGGCTGGGCCCGCGCCGGATGCACCCACCGGTCGCCCCGCTCTCCGCGCTCGGCGAGCTCGACCTGGTGCTGCTCACCCACGACCACTACGACCACCTGGACCGGCCGACGGTGCTCCGGCTGGCCCGCGACACCCGGGCGGTGTTCGTCGGCCCGCTCGGCGTCGGCGCGCACCTGCGCGCCTGGGGGATCCCCGGACACCGGGTCGTCGAGCGCGACTGGGACGACGTGGTGCAGGTCCGCGGCCTGACCCTGACCTGTCTGGAGACCCGGCACTTCTCCGGCCGCGGGATCCGCCGCAACACCACGCTGTGGGCGGCCTGGAAGGTGGCCGGCCCGGAGCACTCGGTCTATCTCGCCGGGGACACCGGGCCGAGCCGGGTGCACGCCCGCACCGGGGCCGGGCACGGCCCGTTCGATCTCACCGTGCTGCCGATCGGCGCCTACGCCGATCTGTGGCCGGACGTGCACGCCGATCCGGAGCAGGCCGTCGCCGCGCATCGCGACCTGCGCGGGCGGGTGCTGCTCCCGATCCACTGGGCGACATTCAACCTGGGCTTCCACCCGTGGGACGAGCCCGCCGAGCGGGCCCGCAAGGCGGCCGCCGCGCAGGACGTGCTGCTGGCGCTGCCGCAGCCGGGGCGGCGGATCGACCTGTCCGGGCCGGCCGGTACGCTGCGCGACACGGTCCCGACCGAGCCGTGGTGGCCGACGCCGCGCTGATCGGGGCAGGCCTCCCGGACCCCTCCGGCACCCCCGGCGCCTGCACCTTTCCGCCGATTCCACCTCACCCGCACGCCGTATCCACACTTCGGCCGGTAACAACTCCGGTGCTTTTCCGCGAGGGGTTCGACAGGGCACATCGGCATCCCTTACTGTTCTGCTCGGAAAACACTTCACCGCGGTTCCGGGGGTTCCCGGCGGGATACCGACTCGCACCAGCGGTGACGATTCATCCGCTCGGATGCCCGAGATTCCCCCGGAAGGAATGACGACGTGGCGCAGCAGACGACGATCACGCTGATCGACGACATCGACGGCTCCGAGGCCGACGAGCAGGTGGAGTTCGCCGTCGACGGCCGCGCCTACGAGATCGACCTGTCCGCCGCGAATGCGGAGCGACTGCGCGAATCGCTCGCCCCCTTCGTCGCTGCGGCGCGCCGCGCGGGCGGTCGCCGGAGCGCGGCGCCCGCGGCGTCGTCGTCGAACGGATCCAGTGCGTCCGAACGCGCCGCGAACCGGGCCGTGCGCGAATGGGCGATCGCCCAGGGTATGAAGATCTCGGAGCGCGGGCGTATCCCGTCGTCGGTTCTGCAGGCGTATCAGAACGCGCACTGACCGCTTCCGCGGGCCACCGGCCCGCGGCGCGGGAATCGGCGCGTGCCGGCCCGGGGGCGCCGGATGGCAGGATCGGCGGCGGAGAGTCCGCGCGACACCGCGCGACCGACGACGAGAGGCCCCGATGTTCCCTGGCACGCACGCCGCGACCACTCCCGACAAGCCGGCCGTGATCATGGGTGGATCGGGCGCGACACTCACCTTCGCCGAGCTGGAGGAGGGTTCGGCCCGGCTCGCGAACTACTTCCGTGCGGCGGGCCTGCGGGAGGGCGACGTCGTCGCGCTGATCTCGGACAACACCCCGCGGCTGTACGAGGTCTACTGGGCCGCGCAGCGGTCCGGGCTCTACGTCACCGCGGTCAACCATCACCTGTCCGCCCCGGAGACCGCCTACATCGTGCGGGACTGCGGGGCGAAGGCGCTGATCGTGTCGGCCGGGGTGGCCGGTCTGGCCGCCGCGGTCGAGGAGCACGTCGAGGTGCCGGTCCGGCTCGCGTTCGGCGGTGAGATCCCGGGCGCCAGCGGTTACGCGGACTACGACGCCGAGCTGGCCGGGGTGTCCGCGGAGCCGCCGGCCGAGCAGCCGCGCGGCGCCGACATGCTGTACTCCTCCGGCACCACCGGGCGTCCGAAGGGGATCAAGCCCGCGCTGCCGGGCCGCCGGGTCGACGAGGCCGGCGACACCTACCAGGCGCTGTTCGGGCCGATGTACGGGTTCGACACCGACACCGTCTACCTCTCCCCCGCGCCGCTCTACCACGCCGCGCCGCTGCGGTTCTCGGCCACCGTGCAGGCGCTGGGCGGGACCGTCGTGGTGATGGAGCGCTTCGATCCGGAGCAGGCGCTGGCGCTGGTCGAGCGGCACTCGGTGACCCACTCGCAGTGGGTGCCGACGATGTTCGTGCGGATGCTGAAGCTGCCCGAGCAGGTCCGCTCGGCGTACGACCTGTCGTCGCTGCGGGTGGCGATCCACGCCGCCGCGCCGTGCCCGGTCGAGGTCAAGCAGGCGATGATCGACTGGTGGGGCCCGGTGCTGCACGAGTACTACGCCGCCACCGAGGCCATCGGGATCACCTTCATCGACTCGGCCCAGTGGCTGGACCGGCCCGGCTCGGTCGGCCGGGCCGGCCTGGGCACCATCCGGATCTGCGACGACGAGGGCTCCGAGCTCGGGCCGGGCGAGGTCGGCACGGTCTACTTCGAGCGGGACGTCCGGCCGTTCGAGTACCACAACGACCCGGGCCGGACGCTCGCCGCGCAGCATCCCGAGCACGAGAACTGGACGACGACCGGCGACCTGGGCTTCCTCGACGACGACGGGTTCCTGTTCCTCACCGACCGCAAGGCGTTCACGATCATCTCCGGCGGGGTGAACATCTACCCGCAGGAGGTCGAGGACGCCCTGGCGCTGCACCCGAAGGTGCTCGACGTCGCGGTCATCGGGGTGCCCGACGAGGAGATGGGCGAGCAGGTCAAGGCCGTCGTCCAGGCGTCCGACGGGATCGGGACCGGGCCGGAGCTGGAGCGCGAGCTGATCGAGTTCGTGCGCGGCCGGATCGCCCACTACAAGGCGCCGGCGTCGGTGGACTTCACCGACTTCCTGCCGCGCACGCCGACCGGCAAGCTGGTCAAGCGGGAGCTGCGCGACCGCTACGTCTGAGCGCCGGGCGGCCGGCGCCGCGGGTAGCGGCCGCGGGCCAGCGCCGCGACGATCCCCAGCGGCACCGACACCACCAGCGCGGCGAGGAACAGCGCGGGGAACCGGCCGGCGTCGGCGAGCGGGGCGCCCAGCGCGGTCCCGGCCGAGCTGCCCAGGAACAGGGCGGTGGCGAACAGCGCGACCGCGGTCGCCCGTGCCTGCGGGACGACGTCGGTCGCCCAGGTCTGCAGGGTGGAGTGCAGGAACGCCCAGCATCCGCCGAGCATCAGACCGGCCACGGCGACCGTCACGGGGTGTACCAGGAGCATCGGGCCGATCCAGGCCGCCGCCAGGAAGCCGCCGCCGGTCCCGGCGAGCGCGGGGGCCGGGACCCGGCCGACCAGCCGTCGCACCACCCGGGAGAACAGCAGGGCGCCGACGCCGTAGCCGCCCGCGGCGATCCCGGCGAGCGCGGCCGTGCTGCCGCCCGCCTGCAGGGCGGGCGCCAGGTAGGTGAGCACGCCCAGGACGACGGCGCCCTCGACGAAGGCGAGCGCCAGCACGACCAGCGCCCACCGGTTGCCGAGCACCGTGCCGACCGGACGCAGGATCGTCCACCAGCGCCGGTCGCCCGGCTCACCGGTGCCCGCGCCGGCGGCCGGACCGGGCTCGGCCGGGACCGGTTCGGGCAGGGCGCGCAGCGCGACCAGCAGCACGGCGGCGGCGGTGGCCGTCGTCGCGAACACCGCGCGCCAGCCGGCGAGATCGGCGAGCAGCCCGGCGCCCGCGGTGGCCAGCGCCGTCCCGACCGCGGTCGCGGCGAGCAGGTCGGACAGCGGGCGCTGCCGGACGGCGGCCGGCCAGGAGTCGCCGACGTAGACCAGGGTGGCCGGGATCAGCGCCGCGGTGCACGCCCCGGTGAGCACCCGGGCGACGACCAGCACGGCCAGCGTCGGGGCCAGCACCGACGCGATCCCGCCGAGGACGGCACCGACCAGCGCGATCCGCATCACCCGGACCCGCCCGATCCGGTCCGACAGCACTCCCCACACCACCTGCATGAGCCCGTAGGCGAGGAAGTAGCCGCCCGCCGCGCCGGCGGCCGCGGCGAGCGGGACGCCGAACGACACCGCGATCGGCACCAGCAGCGGCGCGATCGCGAACCGGTCGCAGGTGCTGGTCAGGGCGGCGAGCTGCAGCAGCCGCAACCGCCGGGGACCGTCGGCGACCGCGTCGGTGGGTGGGGTGCTCACCACTGCACCCTGCCCGGCGCCCCCGCCGCCCCCCGCACCGGGCCCGCGACACCCACCACTAAATGAATGTCGTTATCATTATGGTCATGGCCGATCCGCGCGTCCCCGTCACGATCCTGTCCGGCTTCCTGGGCGCCGGGAAGACGACCCTGCTCGACCGGCTGCTGGCCGGCCGGGACGGGCGCCGGATCGCGGTCGTCGTCAACGACATGAGCGAGGTCAACATCGACGCGGCGCTGGTGGCAGGCCAGGGCACGCTGCACCGCACCGAGGAACGGCTGGTCGAACTCACCAACGGCTGCATCTGCTGCACCCTGCGCGAGGACCTGCTCACCACGGTCGGCGAGCTGGCCGCCGAGCGCCGCTACGACCACATCGTCGTCGAGTCGACCGGGATCTCCGAGCCGATGCCGGTCGCCGCGACCTTCGAGTGGGAGTTCGACGACGGCACCGCGCTGTCCGACGTCGCCCGGCTCGACACGATGGTCACCGTCGTCGACGCCGCCACCTTCGAGACCCATCTGACCAGCGAGGACTCGCTGCTCGACCGCGGCCTGCAGGCGGCTGAGGGCGACGAGCGGACGCTGTCGGACCTGCTCGCCGACCAGGTCGAGTTCGCCGACCTGCTGGTGCTCAACAAGACCGACCTGGTGCCGCCGCACCGACTGGGCCGGATCGAGTCGCTGCTGCGCCGGATGAACCCGGGCGCCCGGGTCGTGCGGGCCGTGCGCGGCGCGGTGCCCGTCGCCGAGCTGCTCGACACCCGCCGCTACGACCCGGGTGCCGCCGCCCGCACACCGGGCTGGGCCCAGGAGCTCGCCGGCCCGCACACCCCAGAGGCCCCTGAGACCCCTGAGTACGGCATCGCCTCGGTGACCTGGCGGTCCGGCAGGCCGTTCCACCCGGCCCGGCTGCTGGACGCGCTCGGCGACTGGCCCGGCCTGCTGCGCAGCAAGGGCTTCTGCTGGATCGCGACCCGGCCGGACGTCGCCGGGCTGTGGTCGCAGGCCGGGCCGAACATGGCGCTCGATCCGTCCGCCCCCTGGTCGTCGTTCGACGGGCCGCGCGGGCAGGAGCTCGTGTTCATCGGTCTCGGCCTGAGCCGCGCCGACGTCACCGGACGGCTCGATCCGGCCCTGCTCACCGACGACGAGCTGCTCGCCGGCCCGCGGGCCTGGCGGGAGATGCCCGATCCGCTGCCCGAATGGGACCTCACGGCACTGCACGTGCACCCCGGGTAGCGTCCCGCTGCGTGCCCGACCTGACCCCGGACGAGTTCCGCGCCCTCGGCCACCTGTTCGTCGACGCGGTCGCCGACTCCCGGGCCGGGATCGAGCGGCATCCGGTGCGCGACGTCGTGGCCCCCGGCACGGTCCGGGCCCGCTTCCCGCGCGAGGCCGCCGAGGCGCCCGCCCCGCTGGCCGGGTTCCCCTCGCTGGTCGAGTCCGTCACCGGCGACGCCGACACCCGCTGGCAGCATCCCGGGTTCCACGCCTACTTCCCCGCGAACGCCTCGCTGACCTCGCTGCTCGGCGACCTGCTCAGCGGCGGCGCGGGGGTGCAGGGCATGCTCTGGTCGACCTCGCCCGCCTGCACCGAGGTGGAGCAGGCGATCACCGACCAGCTCGCCAGGGCGCTCGGGCTGCCGGAGACCTTCACCCACGACGGCGGGGGCGGCGGCTCGATCCAGGACTCGGCGTCGTCCGCCGCGCTGGTCGCGCTCACCGCCGCCCTGCACCGCACCGCACCCGATCCGGGGACGGGCTGGCGGGCCCGCGGGGTGACCGGCCGGGAACGCGTCTACGTCTCCCCCGAGACGCACTCCTCGCTGGCGAAGGCGGTCCGGGTGGCCGGCCTCGGCGCGACCGGGCTGCGCACCGTGCCCTGCGCGCCCGGCACCGGCGCGCTGGACCCGGCCGCGCTGGCCGCGACGATCCGCGCCGACGTCGACGAGGGCCTGGTCCCGGTACTGGTCTGCGCCACCGTCGGGACCACCTCGACCGGATCGAGCGACCCGGTCGGCGACGTCGTCACCGTCGCCGCCGCACACGGCGCCTGGGTGCACGTGGACGCCGCCTGGGCCGGCGTCGCGGCGCTGTGCCCCGAGCACCGCTGGGTGCTCGACGGCGTGGCCGGCGCCGACTCGTTCTGCACCGACGCGCACAAGTGGCTGCTCACCGCGTTCGACGCGTCGCTGCTCTGGGTGCGCGACGCCGGTGCCCTGCCCGCCGCGCTCTCGATCACCCCGGCCTACCTGCGGGACTCCGCGTCGGACTCCGGTGCGGTGGTCGACTTCCGGGACTGGCAGGTCCCGCTGGGGCGCCGGTTCCGCGCCCTGAAGCTGTGGGCGGTGCTGCACGGCCAGGGGCTGTCCGGGTTGCGCGACCACCTGCGCGGGCACGTCGCGCTGGCCGGGGAGCTCGCCCGCCGGGTCCGCGGGCACGACGACCTGGAGCTGGCCTGCGAGCCGGTGCTGTCGCTGGTCTGCCTGCGGGTCGCCGGCGACCGGGACGGCTCGGCGACCGCGGCGCTGCTCGGCCGGGTCAACGCCGACGGCCGGGTGTTCCTCTCCGGCACCGAGCTCGACGGCCGGCAGGTGATCCGGGTGGCGTTCGGCGCCGTCGGCACCACCTCGGTGCATCTCGACGTGCTCTGGCAGATCCTCACCGGGAGTACCTGACCGCCCGGTAACCAGGTGGTTGCGAAGGCAAGGTTACCCTCTCCGGGTGATCGGGTCGGCGCAACAGTCCCCGCTCGGAGCGGTCTCCGGGAAGGACGTCCTCCGTGGGTCGCTGCGGGCGTTCCGGGGCCGGATCAGCGTGGCCGCGGCGCTGTTCTGCACCCATCAGGCCGGCGAGGCGCTGGTGCCGCTGCTGGTCGGGGTGATCATCGACCGGGCGGTCGCGACCGGTGATCCGGTGGCCCTGGCCGGCTGGCTCGCCGCCCTGGCGCTGGACTTCCTGCTGCTCTCCTTCTCCTACCGGCTCGGCGCGCGACAGGCCTGGCACGCCGACGCCTGGGCGGACGCCCGGTTGCGCCGGCTGGTCGCCGGCCGGCTGCTCCATCCCCGCGGCGGCGGCGAGTCCGGCAGGCTGCCCGGGGAGCTGACCGGGATCGCGGTGTCGGACAGCAAGCGGGTCGCCGAGCTGAACACGGCGCTGCCGCTCGGGCTGGCCGCGATCGCCGCGGTGACCGTCGCCGCGGTCGCGCTGCTCACCATCGATCTCTCCCTCGGGCTGCTGATCCTGCTCGGCACGCCGCCGCTGCTCTGGCTGGTGCAGCTGGTCGTCCGGCCGCTGGAGCGGCGCTCCGGCCCGGAACAGGAGCGGGCCGCCCGGGCCGCCGGTACCGCCGCCGACCTGGTGTCCGGGCTGCGGGTGCTGACCGGGATCGGCGCCCGCCCGGCCGCCGTGCGGCGCTACCGAGGCTCCTCCCGCGACGCGCTCGCCGCGACCCTGCGGGCGACCCGCGCCGAGGCCGGCTTCCTGGGCGCCGTCCAGCTCACCAACGGGCTGTTCCTGGCGGTGATCGCCCTGGTCGGCGGGCTGTCCGCGCTGAACGGCTCGATCACCGTCGGCCAGCTCGTCTCCGCCGTCGGGCTGGCCCAGTTCCTGGTCGGCCCGCTGCAGATGTTCGGCTTCGTCAGCGCCCGGTTGGCCCAGGCCAGGGCGTCCGCCGCCCGGATCGCCGCGGTGCTGTCCGCGCCCGCCGCGGTCGGCGACGCCGCCGCCGGGCTCCCCGATGCGAACCCGGACGCCGGGCCCGGCGTGCTCTCGCTGCGCGGGGTCCGGCTCGACGACCCGGCACCGGGAAGCAACACCGACGGCAGCAGTACCGCGGGGATCGACCTGGACGTCAGCCCGGGCGCCCCGGCGGCGCTGGTCGCGGCCGATCCGGAGGACGCGGCGCGGCTGCTCGGCTGCCTGGCCCGCGAGGCCGAGCCCGCGACGGGCCGGATCACCCTGGACGGTGTCCCGCTCGACGCCTGGCCGGCCGAGGTCGCCCGGGGGGCGGTGCTGGTCGCGGCACACGACGCGCACCTGTTCGCCGGGTCGCTGCACGAGAACGTGGTGGCCGGCGCACCGGCGGGCACCGATCCGCGGCGGGCGATGACGGCGGCCGCCGCCGACCAGGTCGCCGCCACCCTGCCCGCCGGTGCGGACACCGACGTCGCCGCCCGCGGCCGCTCGCTGTCCGGCGGGCAGCGGCAGCGGATCGCGCTGGCCAGGGCGCTCGCCGCGGACGCCCCGGTGCTGGTCCTGCACGACCCGACGACGGCGGTGGACGCCGTCACCGAGTCCCGGGTCGCCGAGGGCCTCGCCGCGCACCGCGCCGGACGGAGCACGCTGCTGGTCACCACCAGCCCGGCGCTGCTGGCCCGGGCGGGCAGCGTCGCCTTCCTGGTGCAGGGCCGGGTAAGGGCCCGCGGCACGCACGCCGAGCTGATGGCCGATCCGGACTACCGCGCGGTGGTGACGGCATGAGCCAGGTGCTGCTGCCGATCGCGTCCGGCCGGCGGATCCGCGCGGTCCTCGCCGAACTGGGCCGCCCGCACCGCGGCACCGCGGTCCTCGCGCTCGCCGTGCTGGTGGCCGGCGCCGCGGCGAGCCTGCTGGCCGCACCGCTGCTGGGCGAGATCGTCGACCGGGTCGCCGACGCCGGCGGGTCCGGCGGCGCGGCCACGATCCTGCCGCCGGTCCTCGGACTGGCCGCCATCGCCGTCGTCCAGGGTGTGCTGGCCGCGCTCGGAGTGGCGCTGGCCGCCCGGTTCTGCGAGACGCTGCTCGCCGGTCTGCGCGAACGGTTCGTCGACCGCGCCCTGCACCTGCCGCAGGCCCGGGTGGAGGCGGCCGGTTCGGGCGACCTGACCTCCCGGGTGACCGACGACGTCCAGGTGGTCGGCGAGGCCGTCCGCGAGGCCGTCCCGGCGCTGGCCCGCGCCGCGCTGCTCGTCGCACTCACCCTGGTCGCGCTCACCGTCCTGGACTGGCGGTTCCTGCTCGCCGCACTGCTCGCCGTCCCGGTGCAGGTGTGGACCGCGCGGTCGTTCCTGGGCCGCTCCACGCCGGTCTACACCGCGCAGCGGATCGCCGGCGGCGCCCAGCAGCAGATGCTGCTCGACACCGCGGCCGGGCTGCCCACGGTGCGCGCGTTCCGGCTGCACGAGCGGCACGCCGGCGCGGTCGCCGAGCGGGCCGCCGAGGTGGCCCGGCTGGTGGTCACCGTCGTCCGGATGCACACCCGGCTGTTCGCCCGGCTCAACCTGGCCGAGTACATCGGGCTGGCCGCGGTGCTGGTCACCGGGTTCTGGCTGGTGTCGACCGGCGGCGCGACGATCGGCACGGCCAGCGCCGCGGCGCTGTACTTCGTGAACCTGTTCACCCCGATCAACATCGTGCTGTTCCAGCTGGACGCGGCGCAGACCGCGATGGCAGGGCTGCGCCGGATCGTCGGCGTCGCCGACCTGGACCGGCCCGCCGATCCGGCGACGCCGGCCGTCCCGCAGGGCTCCGGGCTGCGGGTCCGCGGGCTCACCCACCACTACGTCGACGGTCATCCGGTGCTCGCCGGCGTCGATCTCGACGTCGCGCCCGGCGAGCGGGTGGCGCTGGTCGGGGCCAGCGGTGCCGGCAAGTCGACGCTGGCCGGGATCGTCGCCGGGGTGCACTCCCCCGCCGCGGGCACCGTCGAGATCGGCGGCGTCCGGCTCACCGACATCGCGCCGGACCGGCGGCGGGACGCCGTCGTGCTGGTCACCCAGGAGTCGCACGTGTTCGCCGGGACCCTGGCCGACGACCTGCGCCTGGTCCGGCCGGACGCCGGGGAGGCCGAGCTGCTCGACGCGCTCGACCGGGTCGGCGCAGGCGCCTGGGCCCGCGCGCTGCCGGACGGGCTGGACACCGTCGTCGGCGACGGCGGCCACCGGCTGCCGGTGGTCGCCGCCCAGCAGCTGGCGCTGGCCCGCGTCGTGCTCGCCGGTCCGCGCCTGCTGGTGCTCGACGAGGCCACCGCCGAGGCGGGCAGCGCCGGCGCCCGGGTGCTCGAGGACTCGGCCGAGGCGGCGCTGTCCGGCCGGACCGGGCTGGTCGTCGCGCACCGGCTCAGCCAGGCCGCCGCCGCCGACCGGGTCGTCGTGCTCGACGACGGCCGGGTCGTCGAGCAGGGCCCGCACGACGAGCTGGTCGCCGCAGGCGGCCGCTACGCCCGGCTGTGGGACGCCTGGTCCGGCGCCCGCGGCCGGGACGGCGGTGCCCCGGGCGACCCCACACAGACGTGATCCGCACCGGGCGGATCGTCGGAAAGGACCGGTAATGCCCCGTTCACTGCTCCGCACGGCCGCTGCCTGTGCGGTCCTGCTGCTCGCCCTCGCGGGCTGCTCGTCGGGCACCGAGGAGCAGCCCGCCGAGGCCGGCGGCACCCCGCCGTCCGGGTCCTTCCCGGTGACGCTGGAGCACGCCTTCGGTTCCACCACCATCGAGGAGCAGCCGCAGCGGGTGGTCACCGTCGGCTTCAACGACGCCGACTTCGCCCTCGCCGTCGGCGTGCAGCCGGTCGGGGTCCGGGAGAACCTCGGCGACTACGACTACGAGCAGCGCCCGTGGGCGCAGGAGGCGCTGTCCCGGGGTCCGGCCCCGCAGCTGCTCTCCGGCACCGACATCCCGGTCGAGCAGGTCGCCGCGCTGCAGCCCGATCTGATCCTCGGCGTCTACTCGTTCATGGACCAGGCCACCTACGACGCCCTGTCGCAGATCGCGCCGACCGTCGCGCAGGGCACCGTGGACGGCACGAACCCGGCGACCTGGGACGAGCAGACCCGGATCACCGGGCAGGCCACCGGCCGCACCGCGGAGGCCGAGCAGGTCATCGCCGACACCCAGGCCCGGTTCGACGAGGCGATCCAGGCGAATCCCGAGTTCGCCGGCAAGACGCTCAAGCTCGGCTTCTACATCGAGGGCACCCCGTACGACATGGGCACCGACGACCTGCGCGCCCAGCTGTTCCAGGGCCTCGGCTTCGACGTCCGGCCCGACTCGCAGACCCTCTCGCTGGAGGAGCAGGGCCTGCTCGACGCCGACGTGCTGACCGTGCTGGGCCGCTCGCGCGCCGAGTCCGAGGCCGATCCGGTGCTCCGTGCCGTCCCGGCGGTCGAGCAGGGCCGGATCGTCTACCTCGGCGCGTTCGACACCGAGTTCGCCGCCGCGCTGGGCTACTCCAGCCCGCTGTCGCTGCCGTACGCCATCGACGACGTGTCGCCGAAGCTCGCCGAGGCGCTCGCCGGGACCCCGGCCGGGAGCTGACCGGAGGCGGCCGCCGGTAGCCTCGGCGGCGGACCGGCTTGAGCGAGGGGGACCGAGGTGTCGATCTACGACGATGAAGCCGCCGGGCGGGAGGTGCGCGACTGGTGCACCGCGCGCCTGACCGCCGACGGCGCCGTCCTCGACCGGAGCGTGGTGGCCACCACGCTCGGTGCCACGCACGTCACGCTGGCCGGTACGGCCGGGCCGTGGGTGCTCGTCCTCCCCGCTGCCGCGGAGAGCGCGGCGGTTCTCGGTGGGCTGACCGGCGCGTTGGCCGAGAGCCACCGGGTCGCCGTCGCCGACCTGCCCGGAGAGCCCGGGCTCAGCCACGACGAGCCACCCCACGACGACCTCGTCGGGCGTTTCGACAGCTGGGTCTCCGAGGTCGTGGCGGCGGTCACCGACGAGCCCGTCGTGCTGGTCGCGGACGGTCTCGGCGCCACGGTCGCCCTCTGCTCCACCACCGACCGGGTGCGCGGTCTGGTCGCGGTCTCCCCGGCGGGCGTCAACGAGTACCCGGGCGATCTCGGCTACGCGTTGCGCGAGCTCCGGCTCGGGCTCTCGCCCACCGAGGCGAACGCGGACCGGCTGCTGCGCCCGTTCTACGGGACCGCCCTGCCGCCCGACCACGATCTGCTCCTCGAGTGGACGATGCTGCTGGCCCGCACGATCTGGCCGAGCGAGCCGCCGGCGTTGCTGCCGAACGCGGTGCGGCGTCGCTGGCGCGACACCCCGCACCGGGTGCTCGTGGGCGAGCACGATGCGATGCACCGTCACGACCGGATCGCCCGCCCGGTGGAGGCGCTCATGGGCTCCGGCGTGCGGGTGCTGCCCGGGGTCGGTGAGGCGGCGGTGCACGAGGCCCCCGGCGCCGTCGCGGAGATCGTCCGGGAGCTCACCGCCGCGCCGTGATCCCGGGCGGGCCGGGTCGTTCCGGCGACCGCCCGCGCTCCGCCCTCGCCGCCCCTGAGCGGGCTACCAGCGCGGCGGTCCCACCTGCCATCAGGACCAGCGCCAGCACCCCGCTCAGCGGCAGCACCCACAGCACCAGCGTCCACGCCGTCGCACTCGGCGGGCCCGCGAGCAGCGACAGCGCGGGCAGCAGCAGGATCCCGGCGCCGACCGCGAGCGCGGGCAGCGCCACCACCCGCCGGCGCCCGCCGAGCCGGGCGGCCCGCCGCCGGGCCCGCAGCACCGCCGTGCCCAGCAGCGCCGCGGCCAGGATCGTCAGCCCGAGCAGCGCCAGGTTCAGCGGCCGGTACGGGTCGTCGATCGGCATCCCGGGGGCACCGTCGGCGCGGGCCACGAGGTCCGCGGCCAGCGCGCCCGGGTTCCCGCCCGACGCGTCGGTGAGCACGAACGCCGCGGACCCGGCCGACGACAGCTCGATCCCGCTGGACCAGGTCGCGAGCGCGCCGCCGTGCAGCACCCGGGTGCGGCCGTCGTCCGCGGTCCGCACCGACCAGCCCAGCCCGTAGCGGCCGTCGGTTCCCGGGGACGGTGTGTGCGCCCCGCGCAGTGCCGCGCCGGACAGCAGCCGGGTGCCGTCCGCCGCCGTGCCGTCGCCGAGCTGGAACCGCACCCACCGGGTCAGGTCCGCCGCGGTGCTGACGACGCCGCCGTCCCCGGCGCAGAACGACGGAATCTCGGGCGCCGCGACCTGCACGCCGAGCGCGCCCACGTGCCCGCGGGCCAGTCCGGGGACCGCGGCGTCGCACCGGTCGGTCGCGACGGTCGAGTTCATCCCGAGCGGCGCCAGCACCGCGGCGTGCAGGTGATCCCCGAACGGCCGTCCGGTGACGACCTCGACCAGTCGCGCCGCCACCACGTAGTTGGCGTTCAGGTACTGGTGCACGGTGCCGGGGTCAGCGGCCAGCGGGACCCGGGACAGGCGCTCGACCAGCGCGGCCGCCGAGGCGGCCGGGGCAGCGCGAACTCGTCGACGTCCTGGTTGGACAGCCCCGAGGTGTGCGCCAGCAGGTGCCGCACGGTGACGTCCCCCGCGCGTGGGTCCGCGACGGCGAACTCCGGCAGCGCCGCGGCGACCGGCCCGTCCAGGTCGATCCTGCCCGCCTCGGCCAGCTGCAGCACCGCCACCGCGGTGAACGCCTTGCTCATCGACGCGATCCGGAACGGGGTGTCGGCGGTGACCGGGGCACCCTCCGAGGTCACGCCGTGCGGCACGGTCGTGACGGCACCCTCCCGGTCGACGAGCACGGCGACCGTCGCGGGCACTGCGAACCGATCCGCGTACGCGTGCACCGCGGCCCGGGGCCCCGGACCGGCCGGCGCAGCAGCGGTCTGCGGCACCGCCGCCGGAGCCAGGGCGACGGCGACGGTGGCGGCGACCAGGACGAGCGGCACAGCAGCGACACCGGCCGGGCGGCGGCCCGGGCGGCCTGCACGGCTCCGGCGGGTCGGGATGGTCATCGGTCTCCTCGGTGGGTGCACGGCGTCGGTGATCCACCCTCGCCCCGCGCGCGGCGCCCGCGTATCGGGGGCGTCCCCGGCCCGCCCCCGAGAGCACCCCTGAGCGAGCGACCGGGCGCAGACGGTCATGCGTCCGGTCATCGCTTAACGATGCGTCCCATTCGTTACCCGGATCGGATGGCAGACACCTTTCGACGTGAATAGGGTCGGTCCGTTTGTCCATCCGAGGAGGTTCGACCCGATGAGCGACAGCCCGTCCGTCGAGACGGAGTCCGGATCCGGTGATGCACGCCCGGACGAGCCGAGCGTCCGGCTCAACAAGCCCGTCTTCTACGGTTCGGCGATCGGCGTGCTCGTCGTCGCGCTGTGGGCGATCCTGTTGCCGGACAACGCCGACGCCGTCATCGGTGCGCTGGTCGGGGTGATCGCGACCAGCTTCGGCTGGTTCTACATCCTGGTCGCCTCCGTGGTGCTGCTGTTCGTGCTGTTCCTCGCGCTCTCGCCGTACGGCTCGATCCGGCTCGGGCCGGACCATTCGAAACCGGACTATTCGAACCTCTCCTGGGCTGCGATGCTGTTCGCCGCCGGGATCGGCACCGACCTGATGTTCTTCTCGGTCGCCGAGCCGATCACACAGTTCACCGCGCCGCCGGTCGGCGATCCCGAGACGATCGCCGCGGCCCGCGAGGCGACCGTGTGGACGCTGTTCCACTACGGCCTCACCGGCTGGGGCATGTACGCGCTGATGGGCATCGCGCTGGCCTACTTCGCCTACCGGCGCGAGCTGCCGCTGTCGATCCGCTCGGCGCTCTACCCGCTGATCGGCAAGCGCGTCTTCGGCCGGGTCGGGCACGCGGTGGACCTGGCCGCCGTGCTCGGCACCATCTTCGGGATCGCCACGTCGCTGGGCATCGCCGTGGTGCTGCTCAACGTCGGGCTGAACGTGATGTTCGGCGTGCCGCAGGGGCTCGGCGCGCAGATCGCGCTGGTCGCGGTGGCCGTGGTGATCGCGACGATCTCCGCGGTGTCCGGCGTCGACCGGGGCATCAAGCGGCTCTCCGAGCTGAACGTGGCGGCCGCGCTGCTGCTCGCCCTGTTCATCCTGGTCACCGGGAACACCTCGTTCCTGCTCAACGCGCTGGTGACGAACCTGGGCGACTACCTGTCCAGCTTCCCGGCGCTGACCATGGAGACCTTCGCGTTCGAGCAGGCGAACCCGGACGTCGCCGAGTGGCTGAACCTGTGGACGCTGTTCTTCTGGGCCTGGTGGATCGCCTGGGCGTCGTTCGTCGGGCTGTTCCTGGCCCGCATCTCGCGCGGCCGCACGATCCGCCAGTTCGTCGTCGGCACCCTGGTGATCCCGTTCTTCTACATCCTGTTCTGGATCTCGATCTTCGGCAACGCCGCCCTGGAGAGCGTCCGCGGCGGCAACACCGAGCTGGCCGACGCGGCGGTGAACGCCCCCGAGACCGGCTTCTACATGCTGCTCGAGCAGTACCCGTGGTTCCCGTTCCTGGCCGGCCTGGCGACCCTGACCGGGCTGCTGTTCTACGTGACGTCGGCCGACTCCGGCGCGCTGGTCATGGCGAACCTGACCTCCTACCGCAAGACGCCGCGGGACGACGGCACGCCGGCCAACCGGATCTTCTGGGCGGCCGCGACCGGCCTGCTGACGCTCGGCATGCTGTTCGTCGGCGGGATCACCACCCTGCAGAACGCGACGGTGATCATGGGTCTGCCGTTCGCGTTCGT
Source organism: Pseudonocardia sp. NPDC046786 (assembly GCF_040645415.1). Classification (NCBI taxonomy): domain Bacteria; kingdom Bacillati; phylum Actinomycetota; class Actinomycetes; order Pseudonocardiales; family Pseudonocardiaceae; genus Pseudonocardia; species Pseudonocardia sp. NPDC046786. Next base: position 77,710 of record NZ_JBEYYF010000007.1, read on the forward strand.
CATGGTGCTGGTGATGTTCGGCTTGTTCAAGGCACTACGGCTGGAGCGGTACCGCTCGCAGAGCAAGCAGTCCAGCCTGCCCGCGCTGCTGTCCGGCCGGAGCCGGCCGGGCGGATCGACCAACGGCGACGGCGACGCGGCGGGCCGGGACTGGCGGGTCCGGCTGCGCCGCACGATGGGGCACGCCGACAGCCAGGGCGCCGACCTGTTCCTGTCCGGGACCGCCACCTCGGTCCTGGAGGAGGTCGCCGCCGAGCTGCGCGGCCAAGGGGTGCCGACCGTCGTCCAGCGCTGCTCGGACGAGGACGCCCCGGAGATCGAGCCGGGCGAGGAGCGCCCGGACGGCATGCAGCCCCTCGAGCTCGTCGCCGACGTGCACGAGAGCCTGCCGTTCGTCTACCGGCTGGTCCCGCGGATCACCGGGCTGCCCCGCTACGAGCTCGATCCCGGTGCCGCGGACGGGGCCGATCCGGCCGAGCGGGCGTCCTGGACCGACCACCACCGGGTCGAGGTGCACCTGCACGGCGGCGGCCAGGGCTACAACGTGATGGGCTACAGCTACGGGCAGCTCGTCGACGACCTGCTCGACCAGTACGAGCAGCACCTGGAGCTGCTGCGGCTGGAGCGGGAGTCCGCTCCGTAACCGTGCTGGCCGCCGCCCCCGTGCCGGTCAGGCCGGCGGCGGCCCGTCCGGGTATGCGGTGAACGACCGCTCGCCGTGCACGGCCAGCTCGGCGAGCACCGCCGCCGGGTCACCGGCCTCGATCAGCTCCACCAGGTACCGGTGCCGGGCGGCGTGCTCGACCAGCGTCTCGAAGTAGCGCTCCCGGGCGATCAGGTTGCGGGACATGCAGAGCAGGATCTGCTCCTGGACGGACCGGTAGATCGCGCTCAGCCGCCGGTGCTCGGCGATGTCGACGATGGAGGCGTGCAGCGCGTAGGCGTGCTGCACCAGCGAGGCCCGGTCCTCGGTGCGCGCGTCGTGCTCCATCCCCGCCAGCGCCGCGTGCACGGGTTCGAGCACCCGCGGGTTGCGGACCGGCACCCCCTGCTCGATCGCCATCCGCTCCAGGCCGGATCGCAGCGTCATGACCTCGTGCACGTCGCGCTCGTCCATCGTGGCGACGACCGCGCCGCGCCGGGGCCGGATCTCGATCAGACCGTCGCCCTCCAGCAGGCGCAGCGCCTCGCGCAGCGGCGGGCGGCTGATCCCGAGCCGCTCGGTCAGCCGCTCCTCGATCAGCCGGGAGCCGGGCGCCAGCTCACCGGCCAGGATCTCGCGGCGGATCGCGTCGCGGGCGAGCGCGACCAGGCTCCGCTGCTCGACCCGCCCGGTCCCGGCGCCCCGGCCCGGCGCCGCCCCGGCGACGTCCTGATCCTGCACGACTGCCTCCTCCGCGGCGCGGATCCCGCGCCACAACCGTTGCCGCCTCGCTGAAGACTGTAGACAATAGTCGCTTCAGGCGCCGCGCGAGACTTGCCCCACACTACGGAATACTGTAGACAATAGTTCAGCTCCGGTCACCGCGCCGGCACGTTCCGGCCCCTCCGGCGGGCCGGCTCCGGCAGGCCACAGCGGCCGCCGCAGGGCCGTTCCGCCCGTCCCCTCGCCCGCGAACCGACAGCACCGGACCGGACCCGCACCGGAGTTGACCGCGCGGCCGTCCCGCCGGCCGGGCCCCCTGCACGTCGACGAGGAACCGTCTCAACGAGGAGAGAGTTCATGAACCGACCGTGGAGATCCACCCGCCGATCCGCGCTGCTCACCGCGGCCGTCGGCGCGTCCGCCCTGCTCCTCACCGCCTGCGCGGGCGGCGGTGGCGGGACCGACGAGAACGGCGTCTACTCCCCCGGCGACTCGGTGACGATGCTCGTCCCGTTCGCCGCGGGCGGCGGGTCCGACCTGGCCGGCCGGGCGATCGCCGGCGGCCTCGAACCCATCACCGGCGCCACCATCACCGTCGACAACCTGGTCGGCGGGTCGGGCGCCGTCGGCTACGCCCAGCTGGTCGGCAGCCGGGGCGACGCCACCACACTGCTCGCCGCCGAGACCTCGCTGGTGACCCTGCCGATCGTGCAGGACGTCCCGTTCAGCTACCAGGACTTCACGCCGATCATGAAGGTCGGCGAGGACTACAACGTCATCACCGTGCGCGCCGACTCGCCGCACCAGACCTGCACCGACGTCGTCGAGGCCGCCGACGAGACCTCGATCGGCGTCGCCGGCACCTCCGGCCCGGAGTTCATCACCTGGCGGATGGTCGAGATGGAGACCGGCGCGAGCTTCGACCGGGTCAACTTCGAGTCCGGCGGCGAGGTGACCGCCGCGCTGCTCGGCGGGCACATCGACGCCGCCGGGATGAACCCCGGCGAGATCCTCGGCCAGCTGGAGTCGGGCGACGCGAGGGCGCTGTGCGTGCTCGCCCCGCAGCGCTACGAGTACGAGGCGCTCGCCGACATCCCGACCGGCGCCGAGCAGGGCATCCCGGTGGAGTTCGCGCAGTGGCGCGGCATCGTCGCGCCGGGCGACGTCCCCGCCGAGGCGCGCGACTACTGGATCGACGCCGGCCGGCAGTTCGCCGAATCCGACGCCTACTCGACCTACGTCGCCGACAACCTGCTCCAGGCCTCGGCGTCCTACGGCGACGAGTTCGGCGCCTACCTCGACGAGTACCACGCCGACGTCGCGTCGGTCCTGGACAATGGCTGAGCAGGCGGTACAGCCGCGCCGCACCCGGCCGACCCGCTCCGACGTCGTCGGGACGGCGCTGCTGGCCGCTATCGGTGCCGCCGCCACCGTGCTCGGTCACGGCTACGGCATGGTCGACGACGACGGGCACGTCGGAGCCGGCTTCCTGCCGACGGTGACCGGCGCCTTCATCCTCGTCACGGCGCTCGCCGAGATCGCCCGGATGTACCTCGCGGCGCCACCCGCAGGCACCGGGTCGCTGCTCGAGGGCGTCGACCGGATCGAGCAGCGGGCCGCCCGGGCCACCGCCGCCGCGCACGAGGAGCAGCGGGACACCTTCGGCCGAACCGCGCGCCAGCGCGGCCGGGCGATCGTCACGGTGTTCGCGATCCTGCTCGGCGCGCTGCTGCTGGTACCGGTGATCGGCCTGCTGCTCGCGCTCGGCGCGATGGTCCTCGCCATCACGCTCGGCGTGGAGCGCAAGCCGGTCCTGCCCGCCGCGCTGACCACCGTCGGCGTCGTCGCGGCCGCCTACCTGATCTTCGTCGTGGCGCTCGGCGTGCCCACACCGACCGGCCTGCTCGGGCTGGTCTGAGGCCGCCGTGATCGAGAACCTGCAGCTCGGGCTGGAGACCGCGCTCTCCCCCACCAACCTGCTCTGGTGCTTCGTCGGCGTCTTCCTCGGCACCGTGATCGGGCTGCTGCCCGGTCTCGGCTCGGCGACCGGGGTCGCGATCCTGCTGCCGGTGACCCTGGCGATGGAGCCGATCACCGCGCTCACCATGCTCGCCGGGATCTACTACGGCTCCCAGTACGGCGCGTCCACCAGCTCGATCCTGCTGGCCACGCCGGGCGACTCGTCGTCGGTGGTGCTCACCCTCGACGGCTACCAGATGGCCCGCAACGGCCGGGCCGGTGCGGCGCTGGCCATCTCCGCGATCTCCTCGTTCGTCGCCTCGATCATCACCCTGGTCGGGCTGCTCCTGCTCGCCCAGCCGATCGCGGCGTTCGCCCTCAACTTCGGGCCGCCGGAGAACCTCGCGATCATCGTGCTCGGGCTCGCGACGATCGTGACCTTCGCCGGGGACAAGGTGCTGCGCGGCATCATCATGGCCGCCGTCGGGCTGCTGATCTCGATGGTCGGCATCGCCGCCGGGTTCCCGGTCGCCCGGTTCACCTTCGGCAGTGTCAACCTGCTGAGCGGCTTCGAGTTCGTCGCCGTCATGATCGGCCTGTTCGCGATCGGCGAGGTGCTGCACCAGATCCACCGCGGCGGTGAGGCGCCCATCCGGGCCCGCTTCCGCGACCTGCTGCTCACCCGCTCGGAGCTGCGCCGCTCGGTCGCCCCGACGCTGCGCGGCACCGCGACCGGCTTCGGTCTCGGCGTGCTGCCCGGGGCGGGCGCGACCCTGGCCAGCTTCATGGCCTACGGCCTGGAGGGCCGGGTCGGGCCGAACCGCCGCAAGCTGGGCAGCGGCACGGTCGAGGGCGTCGCCGGCCCGGAGGCGTCGAACAACGCCGCCGCCAACGCGAGCTTCATCCCCACCCTGTCCCTGGGCATCCCGGGCTCCGGGACGACCGCGATCCTGCTCGGCGCGTTCGTCATCTTCGGGCTGCAGCCGGGACCGCTGCTGTTCGAGCAGCATCCGGCGCTGGTGTGGGGCCTGCTGGTGTCGTTCTTCTTCGGCAACCTGCTGCTGCTGGTGCTCAACCTGCCGCTCGCCCCGGTGTTCGCGCAGGTGCTGCGGCTGCCCTACAGCTACCTCTATCCGCTGATCCTGTTCCTCGGGTTCGTCGGTGCCTTCGCGGTCGGCAACAACACCTTCACGCTGTGGGTGGTGCTCGTCGCCGGGATGCTCGGCTACCTGATGAAGCGGTTCGGGTTCCCGGTCGCGCCGCTGGTGCTCGGCCTGGTCCTCGGGCCGCTGCTGGAACGCGCGCTGGACCAGACGTCGTCGATGAGCGGCGGGAACCTGCTGGTCGTGTTCGAGCGGCCGATCTCGGCCGTCTTCGCGGTCGCGGCGATCCTCGCGTTCGTCGGACCGCCGCTGCTCAAGGAGATCTCCCGCCGCCGGGCCGCGGCGGCGAATCGCACCCCGGAGAGCGAGGACCTGCATGCCTGACCCGTCCGCCACGACCATCCGCGGTGCGGTGCTCGAACGGATCGGCGACACCGCCCCGTACGACCGCAGCCGGCCGGTGTCGATCGCCGAGCTGGAGCTCGCCCCGCCCGGCCCCGGGGAGCTCCTGGTCAGGATGGAGGCCGCCGGGCTGTGCCACTCCGATCTCTCCGTCGTCAACGGCAGCCGGGCCCGGCCGGTCCCGATGCTGCTCGGTCACGAGGCCGCGGGACGGATCGAGGCCGTCGGGCCCGGACCCGGCGACCTGGAGCCGGGCACCCGGGTGGTGATGACCTTCCTCCCGCGCTGCGGCGACTGCGCGGGCTGCCGGACCGGTGGCCGGTTGCCGTGCTCACCGGGCAGCGCCTCGAACACCGACGGCACCCTGCTCGGCGGCGGACGGCGGCTGCGCCGCGGCGGGGAGCCGGTGCACCACCACATGGGCGTCTCCGCCTTCGCCACGCACGCGGTGGTGGACCGCCGCTCGGTCGTCCCGGTCGACGACGACGTCCCCCCGCAGGTCGCCGCGCTGTTCGGCTGCGCGGTGCTGACCGGCGGCGGCGCCGTGGTCAACGCGGCCCGGCCCGGCCCCGGCGACGACGTCGTGGTGGTCGGGCTCGGCGGGGGCGGCCTGGCCGCCGTCCTGACTGCACTGGCGCTGGAGCACGGCCGGGTGATCGGGGTCGATCCGGTCCCCGGCAAGCGGGAGCTCGCCCGCTCGCTGGGGGCGGACGCGCTGTCCCCCGAGGAGGCGCTGGAGCGCGGCCTGACCGCACCCGTCGTCGTCGAGGCCGCCGGTTCGGCACCGGCCTTCGAGACCGCGGTCCGCCTCACCGGGCCCGGCGGCAGCACCGTGACGGTCGGGCTGCCCGCGCCGGACGCCATCGCCACCATCGCCCCGCTCGGCCTGACCGCCCAGGCGCGCAGCATCGTCGGCTCCTACCTGGGGTCCGCCGTCCCTGCCCGCGACATCCCCCGGTTCGTCGAGCTGTGGCGCAGCGGCCGGCTGCCGGTGGAACGGCTGGTCTCGGACACGATCGGGCTCGGCGACCTGAACCGGGCGATGGACAACCTGGCCGGCGGCACCGCGGTCCGCCAGATGATCGGTTTCGACGGGTGAGCACCCCGGACACCCATCCGCAGACGACAACCCAGGAGGTACCGTGACCGCACGGGCAGCAGCCGAGGGCGCGCCGCAGGCGCGGGCGCTCGCCGACATGACGATCCTCGACCTCACCCAGGTGATGGCCGGGCCCTACTGCACGATGGTGCTCGCCGATCTCGGCGCGGACGTCATCAAGGTGGAGAACCCGGACTCCGGCGACCAGACCCGGCAGTCGTGGGGACGGCCGGAGGCCGGCCGGGACAGCCGCGGGTTCATGGCGCTCAACCGGAACAAGCGCAGCGTGACCGTCGATCTCAAGAGCCCGGAGGGGCTGGCCCGGCTGCACCGGCTCGTCCGGGACGCCGACGTCGTCGTGGAGAACTTCCGGCCGGGCGTCACCGCCCGGCTCGGCGTGGACTATCCGACGCTGTCCGCGCTGAACCCGCAGCTGATCTACGCCAGCATCTCCGGTTTCGGGCAGGACGGTCCCTACTCGACCCGGCCCGGCTACGACCTGATCGCCCAGGCGATGGGCGGCGTCATGAGCATCACCGGCGAGCCCGGCGGACGGCCGGTCAAGTGCGGTCTCCCGCTCGGCGATCTGGGCGCCGGCCTGTTCACCGCGATCGGTATCCTCTCCGCCTGGAACTGGCGCCGGCGCACCGGCGAGGGCCAGTACCTGGAAGCCTCGCTGTTCGAGTCGGTGCTCGCGCTGTCGGTGTGGGAGTCCGTCGAGTACTGGAGCACCGGGAAGGTGCCGGAGCCGCTCGGGTCGGCGCACCGGATGTCGGCGCCCTACCAGGCGCTCGCCACCCGGGACGGGCACATCACGGTCGGCGCCAACAACGAGCGGCTGTGGCGGCGGATGTGCAGCGCACTCGGGATGGACGGGCTCGCCGACGATCCCCGCTTCGCCTCCAACATGGACCGGCTCGACCACATCCCGGAGCTGGTCGCGGTGCTCGAGGAGCGGCTCGCCGACGCCGACACCGACACCTGGGTCGAGACCCTGCTGGACGCGGGCGTGCCGGCCGGCCCGATCCAGGACTACCGGCAGATCCTGGACTCCGACCCGCACGTCCGGGCCCGCGGCATGGTCACCTCCTTCGAGCACCCGCTGGACGGCACGGTGCCGGTGATCGCCTCGCCGATCCGGCTGACGACGACACCGGCCACCGTGCACCGGCATCCCCCGATGCTCGGGGAGCACACCGATGAGGTGTTCGGATCATGAGCGAGGACCGGGTGACCCACCGCCGGGACGGCTCCGTGCTGTGGGTGGAGCTGTCCCATCCCGGCCGCCGCAACGCCCTGACCTGGCGGATGTACGACGAGCTGCAGCGGCTGAGCACCGCCGCGAACGACGATCCCGATCTGCGGGTCGTGGTGGTCCGCGGCGCGGGCGGGTCGTTCGCCGCGGGCACCGACATCGGGCAGTTCGCCGACTTCCGCGACGGCGACGACGGCATCGCCTACGAGCGCCGGATCGGTGCGGTGATCGACGCGCTGCTCGCCGTCCGGGTGCCGGTCGTCGGCGTCGTCGAGGGCCCGGCGATCGGCGGCGGCCTGGCCATCGCCGCGAGCTGCGACGTCCTGGTCGCCACCGAGGACGCCCGGTTCGGCGTCCCGATCGCCCGCACCCTCGGCAATGTGATCACCCCGGCCACGGTGCACCGGCTGCGCGACCGGCTCGGCGCCGGCCGGACCACGGCGATGCTGCTGACCGCCACCCTGCTCTCCGCTGCGGACGCGGCCGCTGCCGGGTTCGTGCACGCCGTCGTCACCACCGACGAGCTGGAGGAGAAGGTCGCCGACGTCGTCGGCCGGATCGCCGCGGGCGCCCCGCTGACCCTCGCGGCGCTCAAGGAGCTGGACCGGCGGGTCGGCGGCGCGGCCGGACTCGACCCGGCCGAGGACCTGCTGGCCCGGGTGTACGGCAGCGCGGACTTCCGGGAGGGGGTCACCGCGTTCGGCGAGCGCCGCAGCCCGCAGTGGCGCAACCGCTGATGCCGGTGGCCGGATCCGCCGATCCCGTGACGGCACCCCGCGCGGGGTCAGCCCGGGGTGACGACCACCCCCTTAGGGAGTGCTCCGTTCGGTCCAGTCGGCTGCGTCGACGGTCGGATCCGGCCACCCAGGGTCACAACTTGACGAACACATAAGGCGCCCGTCGCCCGGACGGCACCGTTCACCGTGCGAACCGACCACCGGAACGATCATCGCGGAGCGGCCCGGTACCCGGCGGTAGCCTCTCCCCCGATCGGCCACGGACGGACGGGCGGGTGAGTGGACCACGTGAGTTCTCACCAGGCGGCACCGCGGCACGCGGCCCGCCGCCGCTTCCCGTTCCGCTCCTGGCAGCTCGGCGCGCTGCCGGCGACCGCACTGGTGTTCGTGCTCGCGGTCGACGTGCTCGCCGCCGGCCTGCTCGCCACCTCCGCGCTGCGGGCGTCCCTGCCGACCGGCGATCAGCTGCTGCTGGCCGTGCTGCTGACCCTGGTCCCGGTCGCGCACACCGAGCTGTCGCTGCACTCCGAACGGATCCGGCGCCGGGTCGCGCACATCCACCACGCCAACATGACCTCGGTCTGGACGTTCTCCGGCGCGCTGCTCCTGCCGCCGCTGCTCGCCACCGCCGTGGTCGTCGCCGTCCACACCCATCTCTACCTGCGGGTCGCCCGCGCCGCGGGCACACCGGCGCACCGGCACCTGTTCCAGGCCGCGACCGTGGTGCTGGCCGTGCTCGCGGTCGCCGCGGTGCGGTTCGCCGCCGGGGTCCTGCCGTCGCCCGGCGACGGGCCGGGCGACGCGACCGTCGTCCTCGCATCGCTGCTCGCCTACGCCGCGGTCACCACGCTGCTGCTCGCCTGCGCGGTCCGGCTGACCCGGCCGGGCACCCGGTTGCTGTCCGTGCTGCTCGGCGCGGAGTTCCTGCTCGAGTTCGCGACGCTGTCGCTCGGCGGGCTGGTCGCGGTGATCATCGCCAACACCTCGCCGTGGCTGGTGCTGCTCGCCGTGCTCCCGCTGCTCGTCCTGCAGCAGACCACCCTGGTCCGCCAGCTGGAGAACCAGGTCGACACCGACACCAAGACCGGGCTGCTCAATCCGGCCGCCTGGCGCTGGCGCGCCGAGCAGATGATCGAGCGCTGCGCGCGCACCGACCGCGAGACCGCGGTGCTGCTGCTCGATCTCGACCACTTCAAGGCGGTCAACGACCGGCACGGCCATCTCGCCGGTGACGACGTGCTGCAGGCGGTCGCCGCGGTGCTCACCGCCGAGGTCCGCGACAACGACCTGGCGGGCCGGTTCGGCGGCGAGGAGTTCGTGGTCGCGCTCGGCGGCCTGCGGCCCGACGACGTGGTGTTCGGCCGGGCCCGCGAGGTCGCCGAGCGGATCCGGCGCAGCGTCCGGGCCCTGGAGGTCGACACCGCCACCGCGGGCCGGGTCGGCGGGCTGTCGGTGTCGATCGGCGTCGCGACCTCGAGCGAGCACGGCGGCAAGCTCGACGCGCTGCTCGCCGCCGCCGACGCCGCCCTCTACGACGCCAAGCGCGGCGGCCGGGACCAGGTGCGGGTCCGGCATCCCGAGCCGGCCGGCCGGACCGGCACCGCGACGCCACCGTTCGGCCTGCACTTCGGCACCGGCGGGGCCTGAGCCCGGCCGGCGGTCACGCCGCCAGGAGCAGCCGGGCCAGGTCCTTCCACTGGTCGAGCATCGCGTCCTCGCGCGGATCCCGCCGGTCGAAGGTGTAGGTCATCGACGTCCCGCGCATCGAGGTGAGCAGCAGGTCGCGCAGCTGCTTGAAGCGCGGCCGGGACGCCAGCTCGTCGCCGAACATCCGGGCCATCGACGCCCGGATCGCCGCTCCGAGCCGCTTCTCCTCCGGGCGCAGCACATCGGCGATCTCGGAGTTCACCCGGGCCGCCGTCCACAGCTCGATCGACGCCCAGAAGTGCGGCTCCGAGAAGCTCTCCCAGAGCAGCTCGATCACCCGGTCGGCACGCTCGAACACGTCCGCCGGCGGGCTCTGCTCGACCACCCGGCGGACGCGTTCCTCGGTGTCGGCGACCCGCTTCACCGCGAGGTGCTGCGCCGCGGCGACCAGCAGCCGGTCCCGGGACGGGAAGTGGTGCAGCAGCCTCCCCCGGGACACCGCCGCCTCGGACTGGATGACCAGCGTCGTCGAGCCCGAGTAACCACCCTCGATCAGGCAGGCCACCGCGGCGTCCAGGATCCGGGCGCGGCTGTCCTGCGACCGCTGCGCCCGGGTCCTGGTGGTGGTGCTCCGTTCGGAGGTCATGGTGCAGCCTAGAGTCCCAGACCCCGGCCGATGACCTCCTTCATGATCTCGGTGGTGCCGCCGTAGATCCGGGTGATCCGCGCGTCGGCGTAGGCCTTCGCGATCGGGTACTCGGTCATGTAGCCGTAGCCGCCGTGCAGCTGCAGGCACCGGTCGACGACCTTGCCCTGCAGCTCGGTGCACCAGTACTTCGCCTTGGACGCGTCGACCGCGGTCAGCTCGCCCGCGTTCAGCGCGCGCACGCAGTCGTCGACGTAGTGCTCGGCGATGTCGATCTCGGTGTCCAGCTCGGCGAGCACGAACTTCGAGTTCTGGAACGACCCGATCGGCGAGCCGAACGCCGTGCGCTCCTTGACGTAGCCGAGCGTCTGGGTCAGCGCCGTGCGGGCCGCGGCGACCGCCGCGATCGCGATCGACAGCCGCTCCTGGGGCAGGTTGCTGACCAGCTGGGTGAACCCCTGGCCCTCCTGGGGCCCGAGCAGGTTCGCCACCGGCACCCGCACGTCGGTGAACGACAGTTCGGCCGTGTCCTGCGCGTGCTGGCCCAGCTTGTCCAGGTTCCGGCCGCGCTCGAAGCCGGCCATGCCTCGCTCCAGCACGAGCAGGCTCATGCCCTTGTGCTTCTGCGACGGGTCGGTTTTCACCGCGACGACCATCAGATCGGCGTTGATCCCGTTCGTGATGAACGTCTTGGCCCCGTTGACGATGTAGTGGTCGCCGTCCCGGATCGCGGTCGTCGACATCGACGCCAGGTCCGAGCCGATGCCCGGCTCGGTCATCGCGATGCCGAGGATCTGCTCCCCGCTCACCACGCCCGGCAGCCAGCGCTGCTTCTGCTCCTCGGTGCAGTAGGCGAGCAGGTAGGGCAGCACGATGTCGTTGTGCAGGGTCAGGCCCAGCCCGGCCGCCGCGGCACCCGAGCGCATGAGCTCCTCGGCGATGACGGCGTTGAACCGGAAGTCCGGCACGCCGCCCCCGCCGTAGGTCTCGGGCACGTCGATGCCCAGGAAGCCGTTCGCCCCAGCCGTGGTGAACAGCTCGCGCGAGACGATGCCCTCGCGCTCCCACCGCGCCTCGTGCGGGACGATCTCCTTCTCGACGAACGACCGGAACGCCTCCCGGAAGTCCTCGTGATCGGACTCGTAGAGCGTGCGCCTCATCGCGCCTCCTAGCGGGGCTGCATCCGGATCGCGCCGTCGAGGCGGATCGTCTCACCGTTCAGCATCGGGTTCTCGACGATGTGCGCGGCCAGCTTGGCGTACTCGGCGGGCTGTCCCAGCCGGGACGGGTGCGGCACCTGCCTGCCCAGCGAGGTCTTGACGTCCTCGGGCAGCCCGGCGAGCAGCGGGGTCTCGAACAGGCCCGGCGCGATCGTGCACACCCGGATGCCGAGATCGGCGAGGTCCCGGGCGATCGGCAGGGTCATGCCGACGATGCCGCCCTTGGACGCCGAGTACGCGGCCTGCCCGATCTGCCCCTCGAACGCCGCCACCGAGGCGGTGTTGATCACGACGCCGCGGTCGCCGTCGACCGGCTCGGCCTTCGCGATCCGCTCGACGGCCAGCCGGATCACGTTGAAGGTGCCGATCAGGTTGACGTTGACGACCTTCGTGAACGCCGCGAGCGGGAACGCGCCCTTCTTGCCGAAGGTCTTCGCCGCGTCGCCGATCCCGGCGCAGTTGACGGCGATCCGCAGGGTGCCGAGCTCCTCCGCCACGTCCAGCGCGGCGCCGACCTGCTCCTCGCCGGTGACGTCCGCGGCGACGAACCGGACGGCGTCGCCCAGCTTGTCCGCGACCGCCTCGCCCTGCGACGACGGGAGGTCGATGATCACGACCTTGGCGCCGGCCTCCACGAACCGCTCCGTGGTGGCCAGGCCGAGCCCGGACGCGCCGCCGGTGACGACGGCCACCGCTCCGTTGATCTCCATGTGTGTCCTTCCGGTGTTGCTCTCGGGAGCGTTACTACAGCAGCTCGAGGATGGTGGCGTTGGCCTGCCCGCCGCCCTCGCACATGGTCTGCAGTCCATAGCGGATGCCGTTGTCCCGCATGTGGTGCACCAGGGTCGTCATGATCCGGGCACCGGACCCGCCGAGCGGGTGGCCGAGCGCGATCGCGCCGCCGAGCGGGTTGGTGCGCCCGGCGACGCCCGCGTCGTCGGCGGCGATGTCGGCGAGCCAGGCCAGCGGGACCGGCGCGAACGCCTCGTTGACCTCGAAGGCGCCGATGTCGGACAACGACAGCCCGGAGCGCTTCAGCGCCTTCTCGGTGGCCGGGATCGGCGCGGTCAGCATGATCACCGGATCGGCGCCGGCGAGCACGGCGGTGTGCACCCGGGCGATCGGGGTGAGGCCCAGCTCCTTCGCCTTCTCGCCGGTCGTCATCAGCAGGGCGGCGGAACCGTCGGAGATCTGCGAGGAGTTGCCGGCGTGGATGACGCCGCCCTGGTCGGCGTCCTTGAACACGGTCTTGAGCTGGCCCAGGCTCTCCAGCGTGCCGCCCCGGCGGATGCCCTCGTCGGCGGTCACCCCGGCGAGCGGGGCGATCTGGCCCTCGAACCGGCCCGCGTCCTGCGCCTCCGCGGCGCGGGCGTGCGAGAGCAGCGCGAACTCGTCGAGCCGGGTGCGGGAGAAGCCCCACTTCTCGGCGATCATCTCGGCGCCGACGCCCTGGTTCGGGAAGGCGCCGTAGCGCTCCATGAACGCCTCGCCGAACGGGTTCTGCTCCATCATGGCCGCGCCCATCGGGACCCGGGACATCGACTCGACGCCACCGGCGACGGCGACGTCGTACTGGCCCGCGATCAGCCCGGCCGCGGCGAAGTGCACCGCCTGCTGGCTGGACCCGCACTGCCGGTCGACGGTCACCCCGGTGACCGACTCGGGGAACCCGGCCGCCAGCGCGGCGCTGCGGCCGATGTCGAAGGTCTGCTCGCCGGCCTGGGACACGCAGCCCCAGACGACGTCGTCGATCTGCGCCGGGTCGATCCCGGCCCGCTCGACCAGGCTGCGCAGGACGTGGGCGGAGAGATCGGTCGGGTGCACCCCGGCCAGCCCGCCCTTGCGCCGGCCCACCGGGCTCCGCACCGCTTCGACGATGACTGCATCTCGCACGTCCCACGCTCCTTCGGGTGGTGGATCCGGCGCCCTCCGGCGCCCCGGCCAGGACGCTAGCAGAAAACAGTCAGAGTTGACTGTGACGCTCGGTGCGACCCGCGTCACCCGCGGCCGGGCCTACGATCATCGTCGTGACCAGCACGTCCTCCGTCCTGACGACGGTCCTCGCGGACACCCCCGGGACCGCGCCGTACTGGCCGGTCCGGGTGGGGAGCCCCGGTGAGCGGCCCGGGCCCAGCCTGGCCGACCTGGCCGGCGCCGACCTGCTCGGCGAGGCGATCGCCGCGATGGACGCCGAGCTCGACGGCGGCGCCGCGCTCGCCGCGCAGACCCTGCTGGCCCGGCTGGCCGGCCCGGCCGCCGGCGTCCCCGCGGAGCTGCTGTTCCGGTCCGGCCGGGTCCCGGTGCCCGATCCGGCCCGGATGTGGTTCGTGACCGGAACCGGCGGCGCCCGGACGGCGCCGCAGCTGGTCCTGGATCCGGGCACCGTCGTGCTGGTGCTGCCCGATGATCCGCTGGCCGGCGCGGCCGGCACCGAGACGGTGCCGGACCGCGACCGGCTCCGCGACCGGCTGGTGGAGTGGACCCACCACGCGTTCGGCCCGGTCGTCGAGACCGCGGTGGTGCTGTCCCGGCGCGGGCGGCGGGCGCTGTGGCAGGTGGTCGCCGACCGGCTGGGGAACGGCTTCCTGATGTCCGGGCGGGCGAGCGGGCAGCTCCCGGCGGCCCGCGCCGAGATCGAGACGACCCTCGGCGACACCGGGATCCGGCCGCTGCGGCTGCGGCCGGACTGGCTGGAGATCGAACACGAGGGCACCGTCGAGCTGTTCCGCAGGCGTGCCGTGTGCTGCCTCTACTACAAGTCCCGGGTGCACGGCGAGGTGTACTGCGCGACCTGCCCGCTGCTGTCCCGGGAGGAGTCGATCGACCGGTTGCGGACCGCCGTCGCGGACCGCGACCGGTGATCAGCCCAGCGCCGCGCTCAGCTCGCGCAGCAGCAGCTCGGCCCCGAGGTAGGTGCCGCCGTTGTAGACGGCGTTGGGCAGCGGGAGCACCCGGTTCGCCCGCACCGCGGGCAGCCGCTCCCAGAGCGGGTTCGCCATCAGGTTCCCGACGCTGCTGGGGCCGCCGGCCCGGTCCGGTACGACCAGCAGGTCACCGTCGGCGACCGGCAGCTCCTCGACGCCGAAGCTGATGTGGCCGTGCTCGGACGGCTCGCCGCGGCCGGCGCCGTCGCGCACGGTCAGTCCGGCCTCCGCGGCCACGCTCCCGCCGAAGGCACCGGAGCCGTCGATCCGGAACGCACCGTCGCCCTGCCCGCGCAGGAACGTCACCGACCGTCCGCGGGCGGCGTCCGGCACCGCGGCCAGCGCCGACCGGTACCGCTCCCGGACCTGCTCGGCCCCGGCCGCCCGGTCGGCCACGTCGACGGTCGCGTCGAAGGCCGCCTTCCAGGCCGCGTTCGACGCCCGCTCGACGACGACCGTCGGCGCGATCGCCGACAGCTCCCGCAGGTGCTCGGCGGCAGACCGCTCGACCAGGACGAGATCCGGGGCACGGTGACCGGCCCCTCCGCCGTCTCGACGATCCGGTCGGCGCCCGGGCCGCCCTGGCCGGTGCCGCAGGCGGACAGCAGCCCGGCACCGGCGAGCACGGCGAGGAACTCCCGGCGGGTCGCCGCGGTCACCGGGGCAGAGGCAAGCGCACTGATCATGCCCGCAGCACATCGACCGGGCCGGGGCCCGGGCAAGGTCAGCCTCATCTCCCCCGCCCGGGCGCGGGGTTCAGCGCAGCACGGCCCCGTGCCGGGCGCCGGCCTCGGCGACCGCGGCGTCCCGGGCCGCGTTGGCCTCCTCGCCGGTCAGCGTCCGGTCGTCGGCGCGCAGCCGCAGCGAGAACGCCAGCGACCGCTTGCCCTCGCCGACCTGGTCGCCGGTGTAGACGTCGAACAGCCGCACCGACTCCAGCAGCTCCCCCGCCCCGGCGGTGAGCGCCTCGGCGAGATCCGCGGCCGGGACCGCCCGGTCGGCGACGAGCGCGACGTCCACCGCCACCGGCGGGAACGCCGACACCCGCGGCACCGGCAGGTCCTCCCGCAGCTCGATCGCGTCCAGGTCGATCTCGGCGGCCGCGGTGCGGGCCGGCAGCCCGAACGCCTCGACGACCTTCGGGTGCAGCTCGCCGGCGTACCCGACGACGGTCCCGGTGCCCGCGACGACCAGCTCCGCGCAGCGCCCGGGATGCCACGGTGCCCGCTCGGCGCGGCGCGGGCGCAGCTCCACCCCGGCGGCGGCGCCGGTCAGCCGGGCCGCCTCGACGGCGTCCTCCCAGGTCGCCGGCCGGCCCGGGCCCCACCAGCCGCGCGGCTCCCGGTTCCCGGCGAGCACCACGCCGACGTGCACCGGCTGGGCGGGCAACGCCGCCCGGATCGCCGCGTACTCCTCGTCCGAGGGGCGCCCGGTGACGGCTGGGTCCGGCATCGGGGGCGGGTTCTCCTGCGGCTGCACGACCTGCGCGATCGCGTACAGCGCCAGATCCTCGCTGCCGCGGGACCGGTTGCGCACCAGCATGTCCAGCAGCCCCGGCAGCAGCGTGGTGGCCAGCCGGGAGCGCTCGGCGTCGAGCGGGTTGGTCACCGCGACGGTCCGCCGGCGGTCGTCGTCCACGGGCAGCCCGAGATCGTTCCAGACGGTGTCGGAGACGAACGGGAACGGCAGCACCTCGACGTGGCCGGCCTCGGCCAGCGCCCGGGACACCGCGCGGCGCCGCAGCTGGGCGGGGGTGAGGCCGCGTCCGGCCGGTGCGGTGGGCAGCACCGAGGGGATCGTGTCGTAGCCCTCCAGCCGCAGCACCTCCTCGACCAGGTCGGCGGCCATCCGCAGGTCCGGACGCCAGGTCGGCGGCGTCGCCACGACGACGCCCTGGCCGTCGTCGCCGGTGTCCAGCTCGACGGTGCAGCCGACCTGGGTCAGCCGCCGCACCGTCGCACCCCTCGGGTAGGCGACGCCGGCGACCCGGTCGGGCAGCGACAGCGGCATCCGGACCGACGGCACCGGCGGGATCCGGCCCTCGTCGGTGCGGCCCCCGGCGATCGTGCCGCCACCCAGCTCGACCAGCAGCTGCGCGGCCCGCTCGGCGGCGACCGGCGGCAGCGCCGGATCGACGACCCGTTCGAACCGCCGGGACGCCTCGCTGGGCAGCTTGTGCCGCCGCGCGGCGCGGGCGATCACCGGCGACGAGAAGTGCGCGGCCTCGATCAGCACGTCCACCCGGGGCGCGCTGCCGTCCGCGGCCGGCGGGAGATCACCGGGCGCCGGGATCTCGGTCGACGCACCGCCCATCACCCCGGCCAGCCCGATCGGGCCGGAGTCGTCGGTGATCAGCAGGTCGTCGGGATCGAGGCTGCGGGTCTGCCCGTCGAGGGTCTCCAGCTTCTCCCCCGCCGCGGCCCGCCGGACCTCGATCGGGCCGGACACCCGGGACGCGTCGTAGCCGTGCAGCGGCTGGCCGAGATCGAGCATCACGAAGTTGGTGACGTCGACGATCAGCGAGATCGGCCGCATCCCGGCGGACAGCAGCGCCCGCTGCATCCACCAGGGGCTGGGCGCGGCCGGGTCGACGCCGTCCACCCGGCGCACGACGAACCGCGCGCAGCCCTCGGTGTCGGTGATCCGGACCGGCCAGGCGTCGCCGTCGGCGTCGGCGACGGCGACCCGGCTGGCCGGGTCGGTGTAGTCGAGGTCCAGCGAGGTGGCGAGCTCGCGGGCGAGCCCGCGCACGGCGAAGCAGTACCCGCGGTCCGGGGTGACGGCCAGCTCGACGACCGGCTCGGTCAGGCCGAGCACCTCGAGCGCGTCGGCGCCGGGCTCGGCGGTGCCGGGCGGCAGCACCAGGATGCCGGTGTGGTCGGCGCCGAGGCCGAGCTCCTTCGCCGAGGCGATCATGCCGTCGGAGGTGCGGCCGTAGGTCTCCCGCCGGGAGATCGCGAATCCGCCGGGCAGCACCGCGCCCGGCTCGGTGACGACGACGAGATCGCCGACCGCGAAGTTCTGCGCGCCGCAGATGACATACCGGTGCCGCGGCGTGCCGTCACCCTGGTCCTCGAAGTCGACCCGGCAGTACCGGATCGGCTTCTTGAACCCGGTGAGCTCCTCGATCCCGGCGACCCGCGCGACGGTCAGCGGGCCGGTGACCTCGGGCGCCGGGTGGATCTCCTCGACCTCCAGCCCGACCCGGACGAACGCCTCGCCGATGTCCTCGGGGCGCGCCGGCAGCGCCGCCGGGTCGATGTGCCGGGCGAGCCAGGACGCGGACACTCGCACTGCTCAGAACTCCTCGGTCGGAAGGATCGGTTTCAGATGCCGAACGCGGCCGAGAAGCGGACGTCGCCCTCGACCATGTCCCGCATGTCCGGGATCCCGTTGCGGAACATCAGGGTCCGCTCGATGCCCATGCCGAAGGCGAAGCCGGAGTACTCCTCCGGGTCGACGCCGCTCGCGCGCAGGACGTTCGGGTTCACCATCCCGCAGCCGCCCCACTCGACCCAGCCGGGCCCGTTCTTCTTCTGGGGGAACCACAGGTCCACCTCGGCGGACGGCTCGGTGAAGGGGAAGTACGAGGGACGCATCCGGGTGCCCGCCTCCGGGCCGAACATGGCCCGGGCGAACGCGTCCAGGGTGCCCCGCAGGTGCGCCATGGTCAGCCCGCGGTCCACGGCCAGGCCCTCGACCTGGTGGAACACCGGGGTGTGCGTGGCGTCCAGCTCGTCGGTGCGGAAGGTCCGGCCGGGGCAGGCGACGTACACCGGCAGCTCGCGGTCCAGCAGCGAGCGGACCTGCACCGGCGAGGTGTGTGTGCGCAGCACCATCCCGGAGCCCTGACCGCGCTCGGCGTCGCCCAGGTAGAAGGTGTCCTGCATGGTGCGGGCCGGGTGGTCCTTGCCGAAGTTGAGCGCGTCGAAGTTCAGCCAGGACGCCTCGACCTCGGGCCCCTCGGCGATCTCCCAGCCCATCGCGACGAAGATGTCGGCGATCCGCTCGGACAGCTGGGTGATCGGGTGCCGGGCGCCGCGCGGGCGGCGGTCGGTGGGCAGCGTGACGTCGACGGTCTCCTCGCGAAGCACCCGGGCGTCGCGCTCGTCGAGCAGCACGGCGCGGCGCTCGTCGAACGCGGCCTGGGCCTCCTGGCGGGCGGCGTTCACCCGCTTCCCGGCGTCGGCGCGCTCCGGGCCGGGCAGCTGCCCGAGCGACCGGCGGGCCATCGGGATCGGTGCCCGGTCCCCGAGGTGGGCCGGCTTGACGGCGGCCAGCGCCTCCAGGTCGGCGGCGGCGTCGAACGCGGTGCGCGCGGCCTCGACGGCGGCCTTCAGCACGTCCGGGTCCAGCGGGCTCTCGTTCACGGCGTCGTCACTCATGGTGTCCCGATCGTAGAGGGCGGCCACCACCCGGTTTCCCGCAGGTCGACGGGTCGCCGGGGGCTCGGGCCCGGACCGGCTCAGGTCCCGGCGACGCCGGTCGGCCGGTCCAGGGCAGGCGCGACACCGGCCCGGGCGCCGACCGTCGCGTACAGGCAGATCGCCGCGGCGGTGGCGAGGTTCAGCGACTCGGCACGGCCGTGGATCGGCACCCGGACGCGGTGGTCGGCGGCGGCCAGCAGCTCGGGCCCGGCACCGTGCGCCTCGTTGCCGAGCACCCAGGCGACCGGGCCGGCGAGCAGCGGTGTCGTGGCCGGGTCGTGCAGGTCCAGCTCGCCGCGGCCGTCGGCCACCAGCGTGCTCAGCCCGGCGGCCCGGCAGGCGGCCAGCACCCCGGCGGCGTCCCGGTCACGGGCCAGCGGCAGGTGGAACACGCTGCCGGTGGACGCCCGGACGGCCTTGCCGTTGTGCGGGTCGACGGTGTCGCCGGCCAGCAGCACGGCGTCGCAGCCGGCCGCGTCGGCGACCCGGATCACCGTGCCGACGTTGCCGGGATCGGAGATGCCCGCGCACACCGTGACGAATCCGGGAGCGCCGGCGAGCGCCTCGGCGACCCCGACGTCGAGCAGGTCGCAGACCGCGACCAGGCCCTGCGGGGTGACCGTCTCGGACAGTCCGGCGGCGGCCCGGTCGGTGACCGGCAGGACGCGGACGCCGGCGTCCCGGGCGGCCGCGACCAGCTCCGGATGGCGCTCGGCGGCCCCGGCGGTGACGAACAGCTCGTGCACCGGACCGGCGGCCAGCGCCTCCCGGACGGCCTGCGCCCCTTCGACGAGGAAACGCCCGGCCCGGTCGCGCCCGGCGCGGCGCAGCAGCTTGCGGGCCGCTGCGACGCGCGGGGTGCGCTCGGTACCGGGCGTCGGGCCCTCACCGGAGCCGCTGTCGGTCACCTCAGGCCGCGGAGCCCTGCTCGGTGCCCGACGGCAGGTTCTCCTTGGCGATCTTGACCAGCGCGGCGAACGCAGCCGGGTCGCTCACGGCGATCTCGGCCAGGTTCTTGCGGTCGACCTCGACCCCGGCGGCCTTGAGGCCCTGCACGAAGCGGTTGTAGGTCATGTCGTTGGCGCGGGCCGCGGCGTTGATCCGGGTGATCCACAGCTGCCGGAAGTCGCCCTTGCGCGCGCGACGGTCCCGGTAGGCGTAGTTCATGGAGTGGAGCATCTGCTCCTTGGCCTTGCGGTACAGCCGCGACCGCTGCCCGCGGTAGCCGGCGGCCGACTCCAGCGTGGTGCGGCGCTTCTTCTGGGCGTTCACCGCGCGCTTCACGCGTGCCATGGGTATCTCCTGGGGTGGTGCGGCGACGTCCTGCGCGGGGCGCGGGTCGCCGGATTGAAGAATGGGGGCGGAAAGTCAGCGGCCGAGGAGCTTCTTGATGCGCTTCACGTCCGGCTTGGCGACGTCGACCACGCCCGACAGGTCACGCTTCTCCTTGCGGGACTTGACCTCCAGGCGGTGCCGCAGGCCGGCCTGCTGACGCTGCAGCTTGCCGGAGCCGGTGGTGCGGATCCGCTTCGCGGTCCCCTTGTGCGTCTTGTTCTTGGGCATGACGTATCCGTTCGGTGTCGGCCCCCGGCGGACCGGGGGTCGTTGCGGGTACTGCGTGTCCTCCCCGCCCGCGCACCGGGCGGGGAGACCCTCACGCCTCGGCCTCGGCCGGGGCGTCGGTGGTGGCGGTCGCCGCGGTCTTGCGCGGCGCCGGCTTCTTGGTCGGCGCCAGCACCATCGTCATGTTGCGGCCGTCCTGCTTCGGCGCGGCCTCGACGACGGCGATGTCGCCGATGTCCTCCGCCAGGCGCTGCAGCAGCCGGTAGCCCAGCTCGGGCCGGGACTGCTCGCGACCACGGAACATGATCGTGACCTTGACCTTGTTGCCGCCCTCGAGGAAGCGGCGGACGTGGCCGCGCTTCGTCTCGTAGTCGTGCTTGTCGATCTTCGGCCGGAGCTTCTGCTCCTTGATCACGGTGAGCTGCTGGTTGCGCCGGGACTCCCGGGCCTTCTGCGCGCTCTCGTACTTGAACTTGCCGTAGTCCATGAGCTTGCAGACCGGCGGGCGGGCCTGACCGGCCACCTCGACCAGGTCGAGGTCGGCGTCCTGCGCCAGCCGGAGGGCGTCCTCGATGCGCACGATCCCGACCTGCTCACCGTTCGGGCCGACGAGACGGACCTCGGGCACGCGGATGCGGTCGTTGATGCGGGGCTCTGTGCTGATGGGGTCTCCTGAGTAACTCGCTGTGTCGCTACTACCTGCTGTTGCGCCGGCGACGACAAGCGAAGACCCGTTGATCGGCCGATGGCACACACCTGTGCCGTGAGGCCGGACCATGGACCCGGACACCGCTACGATCACGGCGTGGGTGGGAGCGGGGCTCCACTTGACGCCCGGAACACGCGAATCAACGCGATCCCGGGTGGTCGCATTCCCGAGAGTAGCAGCCCGGTCCGGATCCGGTCGGGCGGGGCCCACCGACGGGGAGACGGTGACCGCACGGAGGGTACCGCCGACCGTGTCGCGTCCGGGCCTGCCCGGTTCTTCCGCGGTCGTCTCGTACGGTCCGTCGTGGCCGGTCACGGCCGTCGACGGAGCTGCTGGAGGGAGGTGCGCGGTGGCCAGCCGACCCGCGCTGTCGGTGTGCGTCCCCGTCCACCAGGGCGCCCGGTACCTGGAACGGACCCTGCGCAGCGTGCTCGACCAGGACGCCGATCTCGAGGTGGTGGTCCGGGACAACGGCAGTACCGACGGGTCGGCCGAGATCGTGCGCGGTCTCGACGATCCGCGGATCCGGCTGGTCCGGGTCGAGGAGACGGTGTCGATGGCCGAGAGCTGGGCCCGCACCGTGCAGCTGGCCCGGGCGGACCTGGTGAAGATCCTCTGCGCGGACGACCTGGTCGCCCCCGGCGCGCTGCGGGTGCAGATCGACGCGCTGGCCGCGGACCCGTCGCTGGCACTGGTCGTCGGGCGCACCGACATGATCGACGCCGACGGCCGGACACTGTTCCCGAACCGGCACGTCCCCCGGTCGCTGCTCGGCACCCGTCCGGCGGCAGAGGTGCTGCGGGCGGTCGTGCGGCACGGTGGCAACCCGATCGGCCCGTCCGCCGCGGTGACGTTCCGGCGGGCGCACTACGACGCCGTCGGCGGGGTGGACGGCCGCCTGCTGTTCACGATGGATCTCGACCTGTGGGTCCGGCTGCTGCGGCACGGCGGCCTGCACGGCTCCGCCGGCACCGCCGCGTCGTTCCGGATCCATCCCGGCTCGGCGTCCGCGGCCGCGACCCGCGCGGAGTTCGCGGTGCAGCGGGCCTTCACCCGGCAGCTGATCCGGGAGGCCGAGCCGGTGATCCGCCGCCGAGACCGGGTGGTCGGAGTGGCCGGCTGCTATGCGGCGCTCGTCCGCCGGTACGGGTTGTTCGTGCTGGGGAACCTGCGCCGCCGCGTCCCGCCCCGCGCCCGCCAGCACGCCTGACGAGCGGCGCGGGGTGCGCCGGTGCCCCGCTCGGCGGGCCCGGCTCGGCCGGGCCGCTCAACTCGCCGCGGAGGCCGCCCGTCGCCGGGACACCGCCGGCGCGGAGGACGCCGCGCCCTTGGTGCCCTTCGCGGCGGCCGCGGTGCGCCTGCGGGCCGGCTTGGCCGGCGTGGCGTCCGGGGTCACGAGATCGCGCAGGAACCGGCCGGTGTGGCTGTCCGGATGGGCCGCGACCTGCTCGGGCGTGCCCTGGGCGACCACCGTGCCACCGCCGGACCCGCCCTCCGGGCCCATGTCGATGATCCAGTCCGAGGTCTTGATGACGTCGAGGTTGTGCTCGATGACAATCACCGTGTTGCCCTTGTCGACCAGGCCCTGGATCACCGCGAGGAGCTTGCGGATGTCCTCGAAGTGCAGGCCGGTGGTCGGCTCGTCGAGGATGTAGACGGTCCGGCCGTTGCTGCGCTTCTGCAGCTCGCTGGCCAGCTTCACGCGCTGCGCCTCGCCGCCGGACAGGGTCGGGGCGGGCTGCCCGAGCCGGACGTAGCCGAGGCCGACGTCGACCAGGGTCCGCAGGTAGCGGGCGATCGAGGTGATCGGCTCGAAGAACTCGGCGGCCTCCTCGATCGGCATGTCGAGCACATCGGCGACGGTCTTGCCCTTGTAGTGGACCTCCAGGGTCTCCCGGTTGTACCGGGCGCCCTTGCAGACCTCGCAGGGGACGTAGACGTCCGGCAGGAAGTTCATCTCGATCTTGATCGTGCCGTCGCCGGTGCACGCCTCGCAGCGGCCGCCCTTGACGTTGAAGGAGAACCGGCCCTCGGCGTAGCCGCGGACCTTCGCCTCCGTGGTCGCGGCGAACAGCTTGCGGACCTTGTCCCACACGCCGGTGTAGGTGGCGGGATTGGAGCGCGGGGTCCGCCCGATCGGCGACTGGTCGACCCGCACCAGCTTGTCGAGCTCGTCGATCCCGTTGATCCGGGTGTGCCGACCCGGGACCTGACGGGCGCCGTTCAGCCGGTTCGCCAGGACCGTCGCGAGGATGTCGTTGATCAGGGTGGACTTCCCGGAGCCGGACACCCCGGTGATCGACACCAGCCCGCCGAGCGGGATGTCGACGTCGATCCCGCGCAGGTTGTGCTCGCGCGCCCCGATGATCGACAGCTTGCGGGAGTGGTCGAGCTCGCGCCGCTGCGGCAGCGGGATCGACCGCCGGCCGGACAGGTAGGCGCCGGTAAGCGAGGTGTCGTGCGACTCGAGATCGGCGACCGGGCCGGAGTGCACGATGTACCCGCCGTGCTCGCCGGCGCCGGGACCAATGTCGACCGCCCAGTCGCAGGCCCGGATGGTGTCCTCGTCGTGCTCGACGACGATCAGCGTGTTGCCGAGGTCGCGCAGCCGGGTCAGGGTGTCGATCAGCCGGCGGTTGTCCCGCTGGTGCAGCCCGATCGACGGCTCGTCGAGCACGTAGAGCACCCCGACCAGGCCGGACCCGATCTGGGTGGCCAGCCGGATCCGCTGCGCCTCCCCGCCGGAGAGCGTCCCGGCGGCGCGGTCCAGAGACAGGTACTCCAGACCGACGTCGAGCAGGAACCCGAGCCGGGCCTGGATCTCCTTGAGCACCGCGCCGGCGATCATCGCCTGGCGGTCGTCGAGAACCATGCCGTTGAGGAAGTCGGCGCACTCGGCGACCGACATGTTCGAGACCTGGGCGATGGACCGCTCCCCCAGGTCGCGGTGCGGCATCGTGACCGACAGGACCTCGGGCCGCAGCCGGGAGCCGCCGCAGGCCGGGCACGGGATGTCGCGCATGTAGCCCTCGTAGCGCTCGCGCTGCGACTCCGACTCGGTCTGCTCCAGGCGGCGCTCCAGGAACGGCATGACGCCCTCGAAGTTGGCGTAGTACGAGCGCTCCCGGCCGTACCGGTTCCGGTACCGCACGTGCACCTGGTCCTCACTGCCCTGCAGCACCGCCTTCTGCGCGGCGGCCGGCAGCTTGCGCCACGGCGTGTCCATCCGGAACCCGATCGCGGTCGACAGCCCGGACAGCAGCCGGCCGAAGTACTCGGCGTTGTGCCCGGCCGACCAGGGTGCGATCGCCCCGTCCGCCAGGGAGCGGTCCGGATCCGGCACGACGAGCTCCGGATCGACCTCCTTCTTGATGCCGAGACCGGTGCAGGCCGGGCAGGCGCCGTAGGGCGAGTTGAAGGAGAAGGTGCGCGGCTCCAGGTCGTCGACCGCGATGGTGTGCCCGTTCGGGCAGGCCATCCGCTCGGAGAAGCGCCGCTCGCGGACCGGGTCGTCGGCCGGGAGATCGACGAAGTCGAGCACGACCAGGCCGTCGGCGAGGCGCAGCGCGGTCTCGACCGAGTCGGTGAGCCGCTGCTTGGCCGTCGCCTTGACCGAGAGCCGGTCGACGACGACCGAGATGTCGTGCTTCTCCTGCTTCTTCAGCTTCGGCGGGTCGGACAGCTGGTGCACCGTGCCATCGACCAGCACCCGCGAGTAGCCCTGCGACTGCAGGGTGGAGAACAGGTCGACGAACTCGCCCTTGCGGGTCCGCACGACCGGCGCGAGCACCTGGAACCGGCTGCCCTGCTCCATCTCCAGCACCTGGTCGACGATCTGCTGCGGGGTCTGCTTCTCGATCCGCTCGCCGCACTGCGGGCAGTGCGGGATGCCGGCGCGGGCGTAGAGCAGACGCAGGTAGTCGTGGATCTCGGTGATCGTGCCGACGGTCGACCGCGGGTTGCGGTTGGTCGACTTCTGGTCGATCGACACCGCGGGCGAGAGCCCCTCGATGAAGTCGACATCGGGCTTGTCCATCTGGCCGAGGAACTGCCGCGCGTAGGCCGAGAGCGACTCGACGTACCGGCGCTGCCCCTCGGCGAAGATCGTGTCGAACGCCAGGCTGGACTTGCCGGAGCCGGACAGCCCGGTGAACACGATCATGCTGTCCCGGGGCAGGTCGATGTCGACGCCCTGCAGGTTGTGCTCGCGGGCGCCGCGGACGACCAGCCGTGGACCGCCGGGGACCGGCGACGCACCCGGGGACAGGGTGCCGCCGACGTCCGGGCGGTCGGTGCTGTGGTCGCTCACGATGCGCGCCTCCTGGCTGGCGAGGGTCGTCCCAGTTCCGGATCCGATGCTAGGCCGCACCCCCGACAGGAACGCGGCGAGCGGGCCTCGCAGCGGCCGTCCCTCGGTGGATGCACGCCGCCACGCGCCGGTCGGTACACCATGCACGATACTCGTACGCATGTTCGACCGGACGGGCGGGGGACGGCCCCCGGACGGCGTCGGGCGGGCCGCAGCAGGCACCGGCGGGTTCGCCCCACCGCGGCGGACGGTGCAGGCCGCTACCCTCGCGCCGTGGACGTCCTGGAGAACTACACCGGTCACACCGATCCCGGCGGCGCCGCGATCCGCCGCGACCTGGACCGGCTCAGCATCAGCAAGATCTCGGTCGGCGAGATGGACAACAACGCCTACCTGCTCGTCTGCAAGTCCTCGGGCGAGGCGCTGCTGGTCGACGCGGCGGCCGAGCCGAGCCGGATCGCCGACCTGATCGGCGCCACCGACGAGCGCCCCGACCTGCGGCACCTGGTGACCACGCACCGGCACCACGACCACTGGCAGGCGCTCGGCGCGATCGCCGGCATGTTCGAGCCCCGGCTGATCGCGCACCCGGAGGACGCCCCCGAGCTCCCCGCGCCGATGGACGAGCTGGTCGGGCACGGCGACCGGATCGCCTTCGGCGAGATCGAGCTGGAGGTCATCCACCTGCGCGGACACACCCCCGGCTCGATCGCGCTGCTCTACCGCGGCGACGACCGGCCGCACCTGTTCACCGGGGACAGCCTGTTCCCCGGCGGGCCGGGCAAGACCTGGTCGGCGGAGGACAACGTGCAGCTGCTCGCCGACCTGGAGGAGCGGGTCTTCGACGTGCTGCCCGACGACACCTGGTTCTACCCCGGGCACGGGGACGACTCGACCATCGGCGAGCAGCGTCCGGGGCTGCCGGAGTGGAAGGCGCGCGGCTGGTAGCCGCACCACCGTTTGCGTTCGGGGCCGCCTACGTCATGTGGGCGGCCCCGACGGCTGTTGTGAGCAGCACGCCGGGGCCTTGACCGGAAGTAGGTCCGGCCCGTGCACGATCCTGCCCGATTCCCCCACCGACCCCGGCCCGGCCGCCACCGCGCCACGCCGCAGACCTGGCCCCCGACCGGCCACCTGCCTAGCCCGCCCCGGCTGCTGGTCGCCCTCGGCTACGGAGCCGGCGCCGCCCTGCTCTGCGCGGGGGTCCTGCTCGCCTTCCTGTCGCTGGTCGCCCGGTGAGCGCCCTGGACCGGATCGGCGCCGCGATCCACGAACACCTGCACGCCGGCCAAGGAACGGGCCCAGCGGCGCCTGCCGGACTGCGGCCCGGGGCACGCCGCGCAGTCGCCGCGGCCGTCGTCCACGTGCTCGGCGACCAGGGCGTCGAGCAGGCCCGGCTGGTGGAGCAGGAACGCGAGCGCGTAGTCGTCGGCGACCTCGTGGATCGGCGGCTCGGCCGGGCGCTGCGCAGGGGGCATGGCCGAGCACGCTACGAACCCGACCGACCCCGGAGTTGACACGTTGTCGACACCGTGGGGCCGAGTGGCTCGGCGGCGGCTCGTAACAGCCCACGCCACACCCGGGCCTCGCACAGTCGACGCCCGATCAGGGCGGAGTCGTCGCCGACCATCCGAGACACCCCTCGGTTCGGACCCCGCGCCCGGTCGGCTGCGGGACCGCCTCACTAGGGCGGTACCCGCCAGGCGACTCCGTTACCCGGACGTGGATCGAGCAACAGAGTCGTCCGCGCTTACACCAACGTCTTGGCCGAACACACCTGGTGCCACGTCAAGCAACGTTCGGTCGGTGCTCCGGTCTGCGGATCCTGGACTCGGCTGCGAAGGAGAGCTTCGAGCCAGCGAGCCGGTTTGCCCAGCGGACAGAGCCGACGATCGTGTCGCCCACCCCGCGACGCCCCTGCCGTGCGGCCCGGCGACCGGGGACTACGCGTAGCTGCCCGACGGCACCTGGTTCCGACCGCGGTATCGACGGGTGAATCCCGCCGCCTGCAGGATGGCCTGGAGCGGGGTGCCGCGGGCCGCGGAGAAACAGCAGTCGCCGTGGGTCTCGGCGACCACCGACAGTGAGGTCGGCCCGGGCTCCGACGCGGCCTGGACCGCGCCGATCCGGCCCGCCAACGTCCTGATCATCGACTCCGCCTGATCGGTGCGCGCGACCGCCGCGCCCGCCGCGGTCAGCGACTCCTGCCAGGTCGTGTCGTAGTACGGAACGGCCACCACCGGTGCTACCGGGGACAGGGCGTCGTAGGTCTCCTGCATCTCCGCCCCACCGGTCATCACGATCATGTCCGGGGCGTGCCCGATGATCTCCTCGATCGGCGGGCTCTCGGAGAACGTCGCGCCCGGGGCGACGGTGACCCCGGCGTCCTCGAGGACGATCCGGCCCACCTCCGACCCGGAGGAGCCGTACACCACCGCGGGCTCCACCCCCAGCGCCAGCAGGTTCAGTGCGGCGTACTCGTCAGTCGCGAGGATCGACGCCGGCTCCTCCGGGACCTGCACCTCACCGAGCGGATGGCTGACGGTCCTGGTCTCCGGCTCGGTCGCCGCCGGCGCCGGACCACCGCAGGCCGCCAGCACGAGGGCCACCGCGACCAGTGCGACGACCCGTGGCCGGCGCAGGCACCCGGCCGGTCCCGCTCGAACGATGTCAACGACTCGCCCCCGTCGTCATGGCTGCCAGGCCACCCCGGTCCCGCCGGCACCGGCTCCGCACACCCACACCCCCGCCGGGTCAACGATGGTTGGCCGCATCTCACTCCGCTGTCCGACGCGTGGCAATCGCGCGGCCCACGCGTGCCCTGCACGGCGACGACCGGGCGCCACGCCCCTGGCTCGGGACCCGGTCCCCCGGCGCGCCATCGCCTGCTCTTCCCCAGCCTGACGGGGCAGGACCTCGCCGAGGACGACCGTCCGGCCGGCTCCCGCGGATGATCCGGCACCGGAGCCGCCCGCACCGGCCCGGCCCGCTGATCCGCATTCGGGAACCGAAACGGCCGGTGCGCGACCGCCGCGGTTCCCGATCCGTGATCTTGCGATCCGGGTAGGTTCGCGACCTCCGGACGCGGCGAGGTGCGGAGGCGGCATCGTGACCAGCTACGAGCGGCTCTACCAGTTCGGGATCACGCCCTGGGAACGCTCCGGGCGCGCCACCATGGCCGCCACCCGGGCGCACCTGGACCGCGAGCTCGCCGAACGCGACGGCCGGCCCGGCCGGGCCCTGGACCTCGGATGCGGCCGCGGCCTGTTCACCCCGGAGCTGGCGAGCCGCGGCTGGGAGGCCGTCGGGATCGACAACGTGCCGAGCGCCGTCGACGCGGCCCGCCGGGGCGCCGTACACACGGCCCGCCGCGGTACCGACGACACGGCCCGCCGCGGTACCGACGACACGGCCCGCCGTGGCGCCCGGCCCGGCGTCACCTATGTCGTCGGCGACGTCACCGATCTGGCCACGGCCGGGCTGGGCACCTTCGATCTTTTCCTCGACATCGGCTGCTTCCAGTGCCTCGACCGCGACCAGCGGCTCGCCGAGGCCCGCGGAGTGACCGCGCTCGCCGATCCCGGGGCGACCGTGCTGCTGCTCGCCTTCGGACCGAACCGGCTGCGGTCGGTGATCGGCGGCGTCTCCCGGGCCGAGGTCGAGGAGGCGTTCGCGGGGTGGGACCTCGTCGCGGTCGAGCCGGCGGACACGACGGGCCTGGGCTGGCCGATGAACCGGACCTCGCCGTGCTGGTATCGGTTCCGGCTGCGCGACTGACCGCAGCCGCAGGTCAGGCCGCCGGAACGACGAGCGCTGCGAGGGCGGTCGGCGGCGGCACCGGATCGCCGTCCGCACGCAGCCCGGCCAGGTGCAGATCGATGGCCTCGGTCATCAGCCGCACGCACTCGTCGTACCCGGCCGCCGCGGCGACACAACCCGGGAGGTCGGGGCTCCACGTGCTGTAGCCGCCGGAGTCGTCGCGCTCCACCACCACCACGTACCCGCTCACGCTTCCCCCCGATACAGGCCGGACTGCTTCAGGATGCTCCGCTCGGTTCTCGGGTGCAATGTGTCGCTCGGTCGTCCCGCGACGGTCGTACGACCCGGCTTCGTCGGGTGCCGGTACTGACGATGACTACCGCGTGTGACGACGAGATACCAGCCGTCCGCCTCGATCATCCGGATGATCTCCGCAACCTTCCGGGGCACGCTCGGCCTCCTCCCGCAGCGAGGTCATCGCCCAGCCGCGGGCGGCACACACCGTTCGATCGCATGTTCGAGAGGCTAGCGCCCGGCCCCGACAGTCCCCGCGGACCGCCGCCGGCTCACCCCGGCAACTCCCGCCCGATCCCGGCGAACAGCTCCCGCCACCGTTCCACCGGCAACCGTTCCCACGGCCGGTCGGCGCCCGCCCACGCCTCGGGCACCGCGCGGGCCGCCAGCTCCGGCCCGATCAGCCCGGCGTCGTCCAGCTCGTCGAGCAGCTGCGGCACCCGGTTCCCGCCGACCCGGGCGACGGCGGCGTCCCACTCCGCGGCGGTGAGCGGGCGGTCCCGGTCCAGCAGTGCGTTCACGGTGATCTCGTAGAGGGCCTGGCTCACGCGGGCCAGGATGCACCACCGGCCGCCGACCGCTGCCGGCCCTCCGGCGATCCGATCGGCCGCTCGGCGCCCGAGGCGGGCGGTCGCCGTAACGGGTCGACCGGCCGTCGTTACTGCTCCGATCGGCCGCTGCGCCGGACCACGATCCCGATCTACGGTCCTGCTCCGATGAGCGCTCCCCACGCCGACGACCGATCCTCCGTCCCACCCGACACCGCACGCAACGGGCACCCCATCGCGACCGTGCTGGACGGGCCGTCCGTACCGCAGCCCCGCCCGCCACGGGCGACGGAACCGGAGCCCACCGTCCGGGGGGCCGCACAGGGAGCGGCCACCGCAGCACCAGCCACCGCGGGCCCCGGCACGGTCGAGCTGACCGGCCCCGTGCACGACCCCGGCCCGCGCACCCCGCCGATGCCGTGGCAGGCCGTCCCACCACCGGGCCCGCCCCCGGGCCGGGCCCCGGTGCCGTCGGTGTTCCCGACCGCACCGCCCGCACGCCCGGCGTGGCGGCGCGCCCTCGGCACCATCGGCGCCATCGGCAGGGTCGACACCGGCCGGATCGCCGCGGTCGCCGGTTCGGTCCGGGAGCGGGTGCCGCACCGGGTCGCAGCGGTCGCGGTCGTCGTGGCCCTGGTGCTGGCCGTCGTCGGTGCGCTCACCACCGGCGCCGGCGGTCCGGACGAGGCCGGAACCACCCGGTCAGCGCAGGTGGCGGCCCCGGCGGCGGTGCCGGCCGATCTCGTCGCGGACAGCACGCCCGCGGATCCGGCCGGGTTCGGCGATCCGGCCGCGTTCAGCTCGCCGTCGGGCAACATCGCCTGCTCGATCGGCGCCGGCGAGGCCCGCTGCGACGTCACCAGCCGGGACTGGACGGCCGAGGGCTGCACCTCCGACGCCGGGCTGGTCGTCGGCGGGGCGGCGGGCGCCCGCACGAGCTGCGACCCGGCACCCGGCGCGACCGGCGACGCCGTGCTCGACTACGGCACCCACCTGACCCGCGGCGACCTCACCTGCGTCAGCCGCCGCACCGGCGTCGAGTGCCGGGACGCCGGCACCAGGCACGGGTTCACGGTCGCCCGCGCGTCGTACCGGCTCTACTGAGGAGATCACCGAGGGGATAACGTCGCGGCCCGTGACGGTGGTCGTGGAGATCTTCACCGACGGTGCCTGTGTCCCCAACCCGGGTCCGGGCGGCTGGGGCGCGGTGCTCCGCTACGGCACCCACGAGCGGGACCTCTACGGCGGCGAGCCCGGCACCACCACGAACAACCGGATGGAGCTGACCGCGCCGATCCGGGCACTGGCCGTGCTGACCCGGCGCAGCGTCGTGCACCTGCACACCGACAGCACCTACGTCCGCAACGGCATCGCCCAGTGGCTGCCGCGGTGGAAGACCCGGGGCTGGCGGACAGCAGCCGGCGAGCCCGTCAAGAACGACGACCTGTGGCGCGAGCTGGACGCCGCCGTCCGCGGGCACGACGTCACCTGGTTCTGGGTGAAGGGCCACTCCGGCCACCCGGAGAACGAACGCGCCGACCGGCTCGCCGCGCAGGGCTGCGCGGAGGCCGCCGGCCGGCGCCCACGCGAAGTGCACACCCCGGAGAGGACCCCGTGACCGACTCGTTCCCCCGCCTGCACGCCCGCACCCGGCGGTTCACCCTCGGCGTCCCGCGCGGCTTCACCGTCGCCCCGGACGGCTCGCGGGCGGTGTTCCAGCGCAGCCGTTCCGGCACCGACCCGGTGACCTGCCTGTGGTCGGTCGACGCCGCCACCGGTGCGGAGCGGCTGCTCGTCGACCCGGCCGACGTCCCGGGCCTGCCCGGCGAGGAGGACCTGCCCGCCGCGGAGCGGGCGCGCCGGGAACGGGTGCGTGAGCAGGCCGGCGGCGTGGTCGGCTACACCTGCGACGACGCCGTCGAACGGGCCGTGTTCGCCCTCTCCGGGCGCCCCTTCACCGTCTCGCTGACCGGCGCCCCGGACGTCGCGCCGCTCGACATCGGCGGGATCGAGGCCGTCGTCGACCCGCGGATCGACCCGACCGGCCGGCGGATCGCGTTCGTCGCCGACCGGGCGCTGTACCTGCACGATCTCGCCGCCGGGAGCACCACCGCACTGCTCACCCCGGAGAGCCACGACGTCTCCTACGGGCTCCCCGACTTCGCCGCCGCCGAGGAGATGGGCCGCACCCGCGGCTTCTGGTGGTCCCCCGACGGCGGGTCGCTGCTGGTCGCCCGGGTCGACGAGTCGCCGGTCGCGCGCTGGTACATCGCCGACCCGGCGCATCCGGACCGGGTCCCCACCGAGGTGCGGTATCCCGCGGCCGGCACCCCGAACGCCGTCGTCGGCCTGGAGATCGTCACCGTCGACGGCGCCCGCACGCCGGTCACCCGGGACACCGCGGGCTACGAGTACCTGGCGACCGCCCGGTGGGACGCGCACGGCCCGCTGCTCTCGGTGCAGCCGCGCGACCAGCGCGAGGTGCTCGTCCTCGCCGTCGACCCGCGGACCGGGGCGACGACGGCGCTGCACTCGCAGACCGACCCGGTGTGGGTGGAGAACGTGCCGGGCGTCCCGGCCCGGACCGCGTCCGGCGCGCTGGTCCGGGCGGTCGACACCGGCGGGGCCCGCCGGCTCGTCGTCGGTGACACCGAGCTGACCGGCCCGGAGCTGCAGGTCCGCGAGGTCCTCGGGATCGACGGCGAGACGGTGCTGTTCCGGGCGTCCCCGGAGCCGACCTCGACGGCGCTGTACTCGGCCGCGCCGGGCACCGCCCCGGTCGCGCTGTCCCCCACCACCGGCCTGCACTCCGGGACCGTCGCCGGCGGCACCCTGGTCCGCGTCTCGCAGGACCTGGACGTCGCGCCGCACGCCGAGCTGGTCACCGCGGACGGCGCCGTGCACCCGGTCGCCGGGCACGCCGCCGATCCCGGGCTGGTCCCCGCCGTCGCCCTGCACGCGTTCGGCGGGCGGGATCTGCGGACGGCGGTGCTGCTGCCCACCGGGCACGTCCCGGGCACCCCGCTGCCGGTGCTTCTCGACCCCTACGGCGGGCCGCACTCGCAGCGCGTCGTCCGGTCCCGCAACGCCCACCTGACCAGCCGCTGGTTCGCCGACCGGGGGTTCGCGGTGCTGGTCACCGACGGGCGCGGCTCCCCCGGCCGCGGCCCCGAGTTCGAGCGGGCGATCCACGGCG
Source organism: Pseudonocardia sp. NPDC046786 (assembly GCF_040645415.1). Classification (NCBI taxonomy): domain Bacteria; kingdom Bacillati; phylum Actinomycetota; class Actinomycetes; order Pseudonocardiales; family Pseudonocardiaceae; genus Pseudonocardia; species Pseudonocardia sp. NPDC046786. Next base: position 110,873 of record NZ_JBEYYF010000007.1, read on the forward strand.
ACCTGGCCGGGCCGGTGCTCACCGACCAGGTCGATGCGCTGCACGCGGCGGCGCAGGAGTACCCCGACCTGGACCTGACCCGGGTCGCGATCCGCGGCTGGTCGTTCGGCGGGTACCTGGCCGCGCTCGCGGTGCTGCGCCGCCCGGACGTCTTCCACGCCGGGATCGCGGGCGCCCCGGTGACCGACTGGGCGCTCTACGACACCCACTACACCGAGCGCTACCTGGGACTGCCGGGCGGCGAGCCGTACCGGCGCTCCTCGGTGATCGACGACGCGGCGACCCCGCCGACCGACCGGGCGCCGCACCGGCCGCTGATGATCGTGCACGGGCTGGCCGACGACAACGTCGTCGCGGCGCACACCCTGCGGCTGTCCTCGGCGCTGCTCGCCGCCGGACGCCCGCACCAGGTGCTGCCGCTGTCCGGGGTCACCCACATGACGCCGCAGGAGGTCGTCGCGGAGAACCTGCTGCTGCTCCAGGTCCGTTTCCTGCAGGAGGCGCTGGGCACCGCGGGCTAGTCTCACGATCGTGACGACCCCGCCCGGAACAGACGATCCACCCACGGTGGGCCGGTACCGGATCACCGGGGTGCTCGGCTCCGGCGGGATGGGCCGGGTGCTGCTCGGCGAGGCCCCCGACGGCCGCCGGGCGGCGATCAAGCTGGTGCATCCCGAGCTCGTCGAGACCGACGGGTTCCGGGCCCGGTTCCGCCGGGAGGTCGCGCTCGCCGCGCAGGCGCCTCCCGGCTGGACCGCGGCGTTCCTGGACGCCGATCCGGACGCCCCGCGGCCGTGGCTGGCGACCGCCTTCCTGGACGCGCCGACCCTGCACGAGGAGATCGCCCGCGCCGGCACCCTGTCCCCGGACCGGGCCGCCGACCTCGGCGTGGGGCTGGCGTCGGCGCTGGCCGCCCTGCACGCCAGGGGCCTGGTGCACCGGGACCTCAAGCCGTCGAACGTGCTGCTCACCGGCGGCGGCCCGCGGCTGATCGACTTCGGGATCTCGCGGGCGGTCGACGGGACGGCGCTCACCGCGACCGGGCAGGTGATCGGCACCCCGGAGTACCTGTCGCCGGAGCAGATCACCGGCACCCCGCGGGCCGGGACGGCCGCCGACCTGTTCGCGCTCGGGTCGCTGCTGGTGTTCGTGACGAGCGGGCGGACGCCGTTCGGCGGCGGGGGGACGGCCGCCGTGCTGTCCCGGGTGGTGCACGCCGAGCCGGACCTGCCGACCGGCCTGGACCGGATCGAGCCGGTGCTGCGGGCGCTGCTGGACAAGGACCCGGCGGCCCGCCCGACCGCGGAGCGGGCGGCCGAGCTGCTGGCCGGCGGCACCCCCGCGGGCCCGCCCGGCGAGGACCGGACCGTGCTGCTGCACCGCCCGCCGAACGCGGTGCCACCCGGCCCGGGCGGCACCGCCGGACCGGACCCGGGCCCCGGTCCCCGATCCGGCGCCGCGGGGACCGGGCCGGGCGGCACCCGGGTCGCCGGCGGGCCGCCATGGACCGTCGCCCCGCGCGACGGCGCGGCGTCGGGCGCCGCAGCCGGTCCGCCTCCGCCGCCGACCCTGCTCGGCGCACCACCGGCCGCCGCGGAACCGTGGCGCCGGCGCCGGTGGCCGCTGGTGGCGGGCGGGATCGCCGTCGCGCTCGCGCTGCTCGTCGTCCTGGCGCTGCTGCTGCGGGGCTCCGGTGAACCGGCCGCCGAGGGCGACGCGTCCGGACCGGAGCCCAGCACGACCGCACCCGCGCCGACCACCGAACCGACAACCGGGCCGCCGCCGACCACCCCGGCCGGGGACACCACCGACCTGCTCGCCGGTGCGACCGTCGTCGACACCGCACAGGACGTCCGCTACGTCGACCCGTCGGGTGCGCTGCGGTTCCGCTCCCCCAGCGGGAACATCGCCTGCGCGCTGGAGCCCTTCGAGGTGCGCTGCGACGTGCTCGAACGGACCTGGGAGGTGCCGCCGGTCCCGGCGTCCTGCCGGCAGGCGTACGGCACCGGGACCCGGCTCGCCGGCGCCGCCCCCGGCGAGCTGACCTGCGTCGGCGACACGATCGCCGATCCGACGCTGCCGGTGCTGGAGTTCGACCGGGTGCTGCGCAGCGACGAGATCACCTGCGTGAGCCGGACGACCGGGGTGGAGTGCCGCAACACCACCACCGGCCACGGCATGGCGGTGGCCAGGGCGTCCTACCGGGTCTACTGAGCCGTGACGATCCGCAGCGTCCGCCCCGCCGTCAGGTAGAGCGCCCGCCCGTCCGGTGCGACGGCGAGATCGGCGGCGGCACCGGCACCCGGGATCTCGGCGACCGTCGCGAGGGTGCCCGCGTCCAGCACCGTCACCGTGCCGGTCGAGGCGTCCAGCGCGTACACCAGTCCCGGTGCCGCGGCCAGCCGTGACGCCGGTACGTCGGCGCGGGTCGCCCGGACCGTGCCGTCCGGCCCGAGCAACCGCAGCCCGGGCACCCCGTCCGCGGTCCCGGCGACGGCCGGCACGACGGCACCACCGGGCAGCGCCACCAGGTCCAGGACGTCGTCCGGTCCCGGGACGACGGTCGCGGCGGCCGTCCACGGCGGGCGCACCGTCTCGATCCGGCTGCCACCCGCGGGATCCGACCCGGCGACCACGATCGCGTCGCCCGCGGCGTCCGCCGCGACCGGGCGGGTGGCAGGCTCGGCCGTGCCGAGCGGGCGGAGCGTTGCCGGATCGAGCGCCGTCACCGTGGACGACCGCGGATCGGTGACGACCACCGCGTCCGGCCCGGCGACGACGTCCGGCGACCACACGATCTCCGCGCCGGCGCCGGTGCCGATCTCGGCGCTCGCGGTGACCGTCAGGCTCTGCGTGTCGACCGCGACGACCCGGGTCGGCGTGCTGCTCAACGCGACGTAGAGCCGGCGGCCGTCCGGGGCCACGGCGAGCGCCGCCGGGAACCCGCCCACGTCGGCCCGGCCCAACACCGCACCCGCCGGGTCGAGCACAGTCACCGCACGCCCGTCGGGATCGGCGACGTGGATCCGTCCCGCGGCGGCCACCACCCGGTCCGCCCGGTGCCCCAGGTCCACCACCGGCCCCACGGTGGTCGGCGGCGGGCCCGGTGCGGTGGCGGCCGGCCCGGCCCCGGGGACGTCCGCCCGCTCCGCGGCCGGGACCGGATCCGGAGCCGTGGCGGGACCGTCCGGGCGCAGCAGCACGACCGCCGGGACACCCACCGCGACCGCGACGGCCGCCGCGACCGCCACCGCGACGGCCCGCCCGCGGCGCCGGACCCGCGCGAGCAGCGCCGTCGCGGACGGCCGCTCGGCCGGATCGCGGCGCAGACACGCCGCCGCGACCGCACGCAGTGGCTCCGGCGTCGCCCCCAGGTCGGGGGTGCCGTGGAGCAGCCGGTAGAACACCGCCGGGACCGTGTCGCCGGGGTAGGGCGGGGCGCCGGTCGCGGCGAACACGAGGACTGCGCCGAACGCATGGACGTCGGCGGCCGGGCCCGGCTCCGGCACCGTGCCGTCCACCTGCTCCGGCGCCAGGTACGCCGGCGTGCCGAGGGTGCCCCCGGTCCGGGTCATCCGGGTGTCGCCCGGCGTGTGCGCGATACCGAAGTCGACGACCATCGGCCCGCGCGGGGTGAGCACGACGTTCGCCGGTTTCAGGTCGCGGTGCACCAGCCCGCTCCGGTGCATCGCGACCAGCGCCCGGAGCAGCCCGGTCGCGAGCCGGGTCAGCTCGCGGCCGCGCAGCGGGCCGCCGTCCCGGATCCGCCGGTCCAGGGTCGGCCCGCGCAGCAGTGCAGTGGCCACCCAGGGCGGGTCGCCGTCCGGATCGGCGTCGACGACGGGGGCGGTGTAGCGGGCGGGCATCCGGCGGGCCGCCCCGATCTCGCGGCGGAACCGGGTGCGGAATCCCGGCTCGGTCGCGCGCTCCCGGCGGACGATCTTCACCGCGACCTCGCGCCCCCGGCCGTCGACGGCGGCGTGCACCCGCCCCGAGGCACCGGAGCCGAGCAGCTTCCCGAGCCGGTACGGCCCGACGGTCACCGGTGCCGGGTCGTCCGTGCCGGGTGGGACGGGATCGGCCATGGTCACGAGCCTCGCACGTGGCCGGGCCCGCCGAGGGCGAAACACGTGTTTCGACTTCCCCTTGCGATCGGACCGCGGGGTATGGCTCCCTGAGAAAGGCGACGACCCCTTCCTTGTGCGACGGGTCGTGCGCGTCGCGACGAGGCGATGGAGCCGTGGGAGTCATATGACGACGCTCGAGGATGCCGCCGTGCACCCGCCACCACCCGTCCCCGGCCACCGGGCGAGACCCCGGCCGGGCGAGACCCGGGATCCGGCGGCGTCGGCGTGAGCGTCGGCGCGGCGGAGGCCGCTGCGGAGACCCGGCAGTGGGTCTGCGAGCCCTGCGGGTTCATCTACGACCCGGACGAGGGCGACCCGGACAGCGGCATTCCGCCGGGCACCGCGTTCGAGGACATCCCGGACGACTGGATGTGCCCGATCTGCGGTGCCACCAAGGCGGACTTCCGGCTGCTGGAACCGGGCGAGGACTTCTAGGGAGCGAGGACGCAGCCTCATGATCACCGGATACCAACACTTCGTGACCCTCGCCGACTCGATCCAGTGGGACGAGACGGCGATCGACTACACCACCGACCGGGCGGCCTGGCCGCAGCTCACCGACGACGAGCGCACCCGGGTGCTCGGCCTGCTCGCCGGGTTCTGCATCGCCGAGTTCGCCGTCGCCGGCCAGCTCGGCTCCTACCAGGCCGCGGCGCTGGACGACTCGATGGAGGCCTGCTTCCGGGCCCAGGCCCGGGACGAGGCCCGGCACGCCCGCTTCTTCGACCTGGTGGCCGCCGACGTCGCCGGGATCCCCGGGGACACCCCCGCGCAGCGGCTGGACGCGCTGCGCGACCGGGCGGCGCCCGAGCTCGTCGACCTGTTCGAGGTGCGGCTGCCGGAGACCGCGCGGCAGCTCGCCGATGAGCAGCGGGACCTGACCTCAGCGGTCGGCTTATACCACATGGTGATCGAGGGGGTGGTGCTGCTGGCCGGCCAGCACGCGATGCTCGCGACGCTGGACGGGCTCTCGGCCGGGCTCCCCGGCGTACACAAGGGGATGGAGCTCGTACTGCGCGACGAGCGCTGGCACATCGGGTTCGGCTCGCGCATCGTGCAGAGCGCCGACATCTGCAACGAGCAGGCGGCCGCCATGCTCGAGCAGGGCGAGACCGCCGCGAAGGTCTGGGGCGATCTCATCACCGCCGAGGCGATCGAGACGGCGATGCGCCAGCACCGGCGGCGGCTCAAGGCCGCGGGGATCAAGTTCTGGTGATCACGCGGCACCCGGTTCGGCACCGGCGGCCCGGTCCGGGCGTTCCGCACCGGGCCCGCCCGACCCCGGCACCTCACCAGAAGGTCAGGTGCGCCGACCCCGCCGTGCGCACGTCGGCCGGCGTCGCCCCCGGCCGCGCCGGCCCGCTGCGGACCGGTGCGGCGGCCGGGCCGCCGCCGGCACCGGGCGGGCCCGCCCACTCCCGAATGGGTCACCCGCTCACCTCCGGCCGACCTCGCCGGACACCTCCGGAGAAACACGTGTTTCATTCGACGGGCTGCATCGGCGGAGCACCGGGAATGCCGGACCGCGGCGATCGTGGCACCGGCGACCGACGTACCGGACGCAGTATCCACACCGGACACCGTCGGTTCCGGGACGATCACGAACCGGGCGAAGACCGCACGTCACAGGCTCACGCGGACCCCCGTCCACCGGCGCGCACCCCGGCCGACACCGGCCGCCGGACCATCCCGCGGACACCGGGGGACAATTCCGTGGGCCGCACGCAAAGGTCACACGAATACCATCGGACGCCCTCTCGCGGAGCCAGCTGTAGCTGCGCGAAGAATGAAACGAATTCTGTAGGAAATGCAGCACGAAGGAGTGGATGACGATTTCCGGCGAGCGTCCCCGACATCCACCGAATCAGGTCGACGACACTCTCGCGGACGCGCCGGAGATCCACTGCACGGCGCACCGCCGGCTCCGGCGGGTGACCGGCCGGCAAACCGGCGGGAGCATCAGTATCACCGCGCTGACCTCGACGATCACCGGTAAACTCGGCCCCGTGGAGAGGCACCGGAACATCGGCGCGGGCACGTCCGCGCGCCTCCCGCCGGGCCCGATCGGGCCGCACCACAACGGACCGTTGCACAATCCACCGGGCCTCGGGCGACCACCGGGATTGACCATTCGAGACACCTCCGGAGGGCCCGTGATCTTTCTTGTGAATGAGCGTGCGCCCGGGGTTGACGCCCACCTCGACGCAGTGTGAAAGTGATCACGGCACCGCCGACAATTTCGCTCGGGAGGATATGTCAATGACGACGACCGAAGATCGATCGGCCGAGCTGGCCGCGGCCGGCCTGGACGGCCAGAACAGGACGGCGCTCGGCCGGCTGATCAACACCGGCAGCATCGGGCACGCCGAGGAGGGGACCGACGGCGTGCTGCGGGCGACCATCCGGATCCCGGAGGACGAGCTGCGCTACGAGCCCGCGATCCTCATCCTCCCCCGCGGTGGCGACATCGAGCTGACCCTGATCAACGACGACAAGAACACCCACTGCGCCGTCCTGCCGAGCAACGGTGATCCCAAGTTCATCTGGCTGGTGAACCACGCCAAGGGGATCGCCCGGCTCAACCTCGACGGACCGGGCACCTACTACTACGGATCCCACAGCGGCAACGACGAGGGCCGCGGCCTGACCGGCGCCATCGTCATCGGCGGTGAGGTACCCGACCACGCGAAGCTCGACCGTCCCCCGCAGCCGCGCCCGTAGAACAGGAGCACCAGATGACCGACTACGTCGACGCGGGCGAGGCGATCCCGCACACCCAGCTCAGCGCGGTGAAGGGCATCGCCCCCGCCACCACCAACGTGGACTACGACCGCATCCAGGGCGCCACCTCCGAGCCGCAGAACTGGCTCACCTACTACGGCACCTACGACGGCAAGCGGTACAGCACGCTGGACCAGATCAACAAGGAGAACGTCCGGCGGCTGAGCCCCGCCTGGGTGTTCCAGGCCGGTGCGACGGGCATGCAGTCCGGCGCGTCGACCTACTCGTTCGAGGCGTCCCCGCTGGTCGTCGAGGGCGTCATGTACGTCTCCGGCCCGGACGGCAAGGCCTGGGCGATCGACGCGACGACCGGCGAGGAGCTGTGGCGCTACAAGCACGCCTCGCCGTACGACGTGTCGCTGTGCTGCGGCAACGTCAACCGGGGCCTCGCCGTCGGGCACGGCAAGGTCTACATGTACACCCTCAACGCGCACATCATCGCGCTCGACGCGACCACCGGCGAGAAGGTCTGGGACGTCACCAACGGGGACGTGCGGGCCGGCGAGAGCGGCTCGGTCGCGCCGCTGGTCGTGAAGGACCTGGTGATCGTCGGCAGCGCCGGCGGCGAGTTCGGCGTCCGCGGCCACCTGGACGCCTTCGACGCGCACACCGGCGAGCGGCGCTGGCGCTGCTACACCGTCCCGAAGCCCGGCGAGCCCGGCTCGGAGACCTGGCCGGACGACGGCGAGGCGTGGCAGCGCGGCGGTGCGAACTGCTGGGTCACCCCCACCTACGACCCCGAGCTGGAGCTGCTCTACCAGGGCACCGGCAACCCGGCACCGGACTTCGACGGCGGTGTCCGCCCGGGCGACAACCTCTACACCGACAGCGTCGTCGCGGTGGACGTGAACACCGGCGAGATCCGGTGGCACTACCAGTTCACCCCGCACGACCTGTGGGACTACGACTCCACGATGGAGAACCTGCTCTTCGACGCACCCGACGGGCGCAAGCTGCTCGCGCACGCGGACAAGAACGGGTACTTCTTCGTCCTCGACCGCACGAACGGCGAGCTGGTGCGGGTCTTCCCGTTCGTCGACCGGATCACCTGGGGTGAGATCACCCCGGACGGCAAGGTCACGCCGAAGATCTATCCGGACGAGGAGGGCGTCCCGGTGCACTTCTGGCCGGGACCGGCCGGGGGCAAGGAATGGACGCACATGTCCTACAACCCCCAGACCGGGCTGATCTACGTACCGGTCCAGGAGGTCGGTGCGACCGCCACCCGCCGCCGCCGCGAGTTCAAGGAGTCCATCCCGTACTGGGGCGCGGGCGTCGCGGTGGACATCGAGGACTTCTACGGCTTCGTCGCCGCCATCGATCCGCTCACCGGCGAGGAGAAGTGGCGCTGGAACAACGAGTACCCGATGTGCGCGTCCACCCTCACCACCGCCGGCGGGCTGGTCTTCCAGGGCACGCCGACCGGCGAGTTCGTCGCGCTGGACGCCGACACCGGCGAGAAGCTGTGGTCGTTCCAGTGCGGCAGCGGGCACCACTCGAGCCCCACCCCGTTCAGCGTCGACGGCCGCCAGTACATCGCCGTGCCGACCGGTTGGGGTGGCTGGATCGAGGGGTTCCTGCCCGGTCTGCTCGGCGCCGCGGCGGGTGACGCGCTGTTCTGCTTCGCCCTGCCCGAGGACTGATCCGGCCGCACACTGGTTCCGCAGACCGCACGAGAGGAGGTGAACATGGAGTCCACCACCGAGTGGGAGGCGCCCGAGTTCGAGGAGATCGGCTGCGCACCCGAGGTCACGATGTACATCGCCCGTACCGAGGCGTGACGGGCTGACGCCCAGGGGCGCCGGACCAACGGGTCCGGCGCCCCTGCGGCGTCCGGAGAACGGAGGAGGACTGCGATGCGACTGCGGGTTCTCGGAGCCGCGGCCGGTGGCGGCTTCCCACAGTGGAACTGTGGCTGCCCGGGCTGCCGGGCGGTCCGCGACGGATCGCGGCCCGCGACGCCGCGCACCCAGTCGTCGATCGCGATCAGCCCCGACGGCGACCGTTGGTGGCTGGTCAACGCCTCCCCCGACGTCCGCACCCAGCTGGCCGACACGCCCGCGCTGCACCCCACCGGGGACCGCGGCACGCCCCTGCAGGGGGTGCTCCTCACCGATGCCGAGATCGACCACACGCTGGGGCTGATGCTGCTCCGCGAGGGCGGCGGCGTGCACCTGCACGCGACCGCCGCCACCCACCGCACGCTGCGCGAGGGCACCGGCCTGCTCCCCACCCTGGAACGCTTTTGCCCGGTCATCTGGACCGAGGTCGTCCCCGGGGCGGCCCACGACCTGGGCGGCCTGAGCTACCGCGCGTTCGACGCGCCCACCAGCAAGCACGACCGGTTCGCGCCGTCCGGAGCTGCCGGCACGGCGGGCGCCGGGCGCGTCGTCGGGTACCGGTTCACCGACACCGGCAGCAGCCGGGTCGCGGTGTACCTGCCCGGCGTGCAGGCGCTGACCCCCGAGGTGCTCGACGAGATCGCCGGGGCCGATCTGCTGCTCGTCGACGGCACCACCTGGCACGACGACGAGCTGGTCCGGCTCGGGCTGGCCGCGAAGACCGCCCACGACATGGGCCACCTGCACGTCGGCGGGCCCGGCGGCAGCCTGGACGTGCTCGCCGCACTGGACCTGCCCCGGATCGTCTACGTGCACATCAACAACACCAACCCGATCCTGCTCGAGGACTCCGACGAGCGCGCCGAGGTCGACAAGGCCGGCGTCACGGTGGGCCACGACGGACTGGAACTGGAGGTCTGAGTGACCGCACCCGCTGCATCAGCCGAGCTGGTGGACCGCCTGCGCGCGCACGCCCGCAGCTACCACAGCGCGCACCCGTTCCACGTGCGGATGAACGAGGGCACCCTGTCGCCGGAGCAGATCCGCGGCTGGGTCGCGAACCGGTTCGCCTACCAGGAGGCCATCCCGGTCAAGGACGCGGCGATCCTGTCGAACTGCCCGGACGTCGCGGTCCGGCGGCGCTGGATCCGGCGGATCACCGACCACGACGGCACCGAGGCCGACGGCCCCACCTCCGGCGGCATCGAGGCGTGGCTGCGGCTCGGCGAGGCGTGCGGCCTGACCCGCGAGGAGATCGTCGACCACCGGCACCTGCAGCCCGGTGTGCGGTTCGCGGTCCACGCCTACGTCGACTTCGCCCGCCGGAAGCCGTGGGTGGAGGCGGTCGCGTCGTCGCTGACCGAGCTGTTCGCCCCGGACCTGATGGCCGAGCGGCTCGCCGCTTTCGAGAAGTACTACACCTGGATCGAGCCGGACGGCCTGGAGTACTTCCGCAACCGGCTGCTCCAGGCGCCGCGCGACTCCGAGCACGCCCTCGAGATCGTGGTGGCGCACTGCCGGACCGTGGCCGAGCAGGACGCCGCCGCGGCCGCGCTGTCCTTCAAGTGCGACGTCCTGTGGGCCATCATGGACGGGATCGACCATGCCTACGCGTGACGGGGTCGCCACGGTTCCCGCTCCCCGGCACGGCGAGGGAGGTGCGGCCGAGGTGATCAGCGGTCAGGCACGGCCCCGGCTCGGCCGGTACGTCCGGATGCGGCCGGACCGGCCGACCGGCGGCTGGGTGCTGCTCGGGCCGGAGACCGTCGTCGTGCTGAACCGGACCGGGCACGCGGTGCTGCGGCTGTGCGACGGCGAACGCACCGTCGACCAGATCGTCGCCGCGCTGGTCGAGGGGCACGACGACGCCGACGAGCTCACCGTCGGCGAGCAGGTGCGCGGCTACCTGGGCCGGCTGGCCGACCGGAACCTGGTGGCCTGGGCATGAGCACCGACCGGAGCGCGGCCGCTCCCCGCCCGTTCGGGCTGCTCGCCGAGCTGACCTACCGCTGCCCGCTGGCCTGCGCGTACTGCTCCAACCCGATCGAGCTGGCCCGCTACGACGACGAGCTGGGCACCACGGACTGGCAGCGGGTGTTCACCGAGGCCGCCGATCTCGGCGTCCTGCAGTGCCACCTGTCCGGCGGCGAGCCGCTGCTGCGCCGCGACCTGCCCGAGCTGGTGCGCACCGCGGCCGGGCTCGGGATGTACACGAACCTGGTGACCAGCGCGATGGGGCTGTCCCGGCGGCGGGCCGAGGAGCTGCGCGCAGCCGGGCTGGACCACGTGCAGGTCAGCGTGCAGGCCGACGAGTCGACCACCTCGGACCGGATCGCCGGCATCCCGTCGTTCGAGCGCAAGCTGGAGGCGTGCCGGCTGGTCCGCGAACTGGGCTGGCCGCTGACCGTGAACGTGGTGCTGCACCGGCAGAACATCGACCGGGTCGCGGCGATCCTCGACCTGGTCGAGGGCCTGCAGGCCGACCGGGTGGAGCTGGCCAACACCCAGTACTACGGCTGGGCGTGGAAGAACCGGACGGCTCTGCTGCCCAGCCACGAGCAGATCGACCGGGCCGAGGAGATCGTCGGCGCGGCCCGCGAGCGGCTGGCCGGCCGGATGGAGGTCGTGCACGTGCTGCCCGACTACTACAGCCGGTATCCCAAGCCGTGCATGGGCGGCTGGGCGCAGCGCCAGCTCACCGTCGCCCCGGACGGCGACGCGCTGCCCTGCCCGGCCGCACAGACCCTGCCGCTGCCCCGGGCGTCGGTCCGGGACGCCTCGCTGTCCGAGATCTGGCACTCGGCGCCGCTGTTCACCGCCTACCGCGGGGAGAGCTGGATGCAGGACCCGTGCCGGACCTGCGACCGGCGCGAGATCGACCACGGCGGCTGCCGCTGCCAGGCGTTCCAGCTGACCGGCGATCCGGCGGCCACCGACCCGGTCTGCCACCTCTCCCCCGACCACCACCTGGTCACCGGTGCGGTCGAGGAGGCGAACCGGCCGCTCCCGGTGGACCTGGAGCTGGTGCCCAGGCCGCACCGGTGAGCGGGAATCAGTCGTCGTCGGCCGGGACGACGCCGAACACGACGAAGCTGACGATCCAGTACACGACGTAGGCGAGCAGCAGCACCACGCCGTGCCAGCGGCGCAGGCGCCCGGTCCACAGCGCGTAGGTGGAGAACCCGATCAGCAGCGCCAGCGCCGGTAGGTGCCAGACGAACACGTCGTCGGTCACCTCGATCGCGCCACCGGCCAGCACGATGATCCCGAGCTTGGCGGTCACCGAGAACACCACCGAGCCGATCACGTTGCCGATGCCGATCAGCGGTGCGCCGCGGCGGGCCGGCTCGACGGTGAGGAAGATGTCCTCCAGGGTCAGCACCAGGGTCGCGATGGTCGCGCCGAACACGGTTCCGGCGATGCCGAACTCGTCCAGGATCCCCTCGGTGCCCTCGGTCATCACCCAGGCACCGATGATCAGGCCGACCAGGGACAGGAACGCCAGCCCGAGCAGCGCCCAGCCGGGCAGGTGCCGCTTCGAGGTGATCGGGATGTCGCCGGTGTGCGAGAGGTCGTCGGACGCGGTGCCGCCGCGGACGTGGCCGGCCCGCTCCATGACCTCGCTGTCCCGGAAGACCGGGACCGCCCGGGTCCGTTCGCGCACCGCGACGTAGGCGACGAAGGCCACGAACAACGCGATGAGCAGGATCGCCAGCCCGGCGCCGACCTCACCGACGAACGCCAGCCCCACCAGCACCAGCGGGGACAGCGCGAAGATCACGAGATAGTCCTTGGGCACCTCGACCCGGCAGGGCACCAGCAGCGCGGCCAGCGCGAGCACGACGCCGACCATCGAGACGACGGTGCCGAAGACGACGCCGAGCGCAACCTCCTCCATTCCCTCCAGATTGAGCGCGACACCGAACACCAGATCGTCGAACTCGATTCCGGTGAAGATGACGGCGAGCAGGAAGACCGAGATCGCGAGGCCTCGCGCGGCCCCGACCAGATAGGTGATCAGCTTCTCGGCACTGTAGATCAACAGCGCCGCGCCGGCGGCGAAAATCAGGATCGACATCATCGGCGATCGGGCCCTTTCACGATGCCGGACGCCACCGAACAGCGCGAACGCGCCGGCGGTCACGATCGGCAGTCACTGCACACGAATTGTTCTCTGGGCAGCACGAATCCGGAGTAGCCCGTCCGGGACCCGCGACGCAGTAGATGCTCGCAAACATGTGTTGCAGAGAACAGTGTTGATTTTCGCGGCGCATCGGAGCACGATGCCGGGTTGCCCGAAACGTCCCCGGCGGCCGATTGGCCGCGGTCAGCGCAGGTTGCGGACGTCCCAGAACAGGAACGGATCGCCCGGCCGCGGCGCCGGCGGCGCGGGCAGCGGGGACGCGGCGAGGCGCCGCAGGTAGTCCGCCACGCCGGTGCCGACGAGGCGGCGCTCGTCCTCGTCCGGCCCCGCGACGACCAGCTGGCCGACCGTGCCGCCGGGCTCCGGGACCGTGTCGACAGCGATCGAGTTGCCGCCGCCGTCGGTCGCGAGCGGCCACCAGCCCGGGTCCCAGTAGCGGGCGCGCACCGGGTGGCCCGGCCGGACGGTGATCACGTCGTCGAAGTCCGGGTTCGACTCCCCCGGCCCGACGATCTGCACCCAGTTCCGGTACTCGCGCAGCGCCTGGCCGAGCGGGAGCAGCGCGTACGTGCCGGGGAAGATCGTCGTCGTCACCGGGAGCGGTCCGGAGTCCGGCTGCTGGCCGTCGGACAGCGCGTAGAGCGCGCGCAGCCCGGGCGGGAACGGCCGGCCGAACTCCCGCTCCGCGGCGTCCACCGCGCCGGGCCCGGCGGGCGGCGCGGCCATCGCCGAACCGGGGTAACCGGCCCGGTCCAGGGCGCCCAGCCAGGTCAGCCAGGCATCCCGGACGTCACCGTCGGAATCGCGCACCCGGGCAGCCTGCCACGCCGTGCCCCGCCGCGGCCCGGTGGCGCGGCTCTGGCAGGGTCGCCCCGGACAGCCGACCGACGTCGGAACCGCACCGCACCGCGCCCAGGGAGCAGCCGTGACCGCACCGCAGAAGCCCGCCGTCGAGATCGTCGACGGCCCCCTGCCCACCGACCTGCTCGCCGAGGACATCAGCCTCGGCGACGGCACCGAGGCGAAGCCCGGCGACGCCGTCGCCGTGCACTACGTCGGCGTGTCGCAGTCCACCGGCCGCGAGTTCGACAACTCCTACGACCGCGGCCAGCCGCTGCGCTTCGGCCTCGGCGCCGGCCAGGTCATCTCCGGCTGGGACACCGGCGTCACCGGTATGAAGGTCGGCGGCCGCCGCCGGCTCGTCATCCCGCCGCACCTGGGCTACGGCGAGCGCGGCGCCGGGGGCGTCATCGCGCCCAACGAGACCCTGGTGTTCGTGGTGGACCTGGTGGGCGTGAACTGAGCTCGCTGCTGCTGATCTCCGACACCCACCTCCCGGCCCGGGCGAAGGACCTGCCCGGGCCGGTGTGGGCAGCGGTGGACGCCGCCGACGTCGTCGTGCACGCCGGTGACTGGTGCGCGGTCGACCTGCTCGACCGGCTCGAGGAGCGGGCCGCCCGGCTGGTGGCGTGCTGGGGCAACAACGACGGCGACGAGCTGCGTGCCCGGCTGCCGGAGACGGCCCGGGTCACGATCGACGGCGTCCGCGTCGCCGTCACCCATGAGAGCGGCGCCCGGCAGGGCCGGGAACGCCGCGCGCTCGCCGCGCACCCGGACACCGATCTGCTCGTGTTCGGGCACTCGCACATCCCGTGGGACTCCACCGCCGAGGGTCTGCGCCTGCTGAACCCGGGCTCCCCCACCGACCGGCGGCGGATGCCCACGCACACCTGGATGACGCTGACCCTCGACGGCGGCCGGATCGGCGACGTGGTGCTGCACCACCGGGAACAGCCCCCGCAACGCTGACGCCCGCCGGACGTCAGCGGGCCGGCAGCGCCCCGATCTCGTTGACCGGGTACACCGGGCGTTCGCGCCGCAGCACCCGCGCGACGTCGAGCGAGAGCATCGAGATCGTGCAGAACTCCCCGGCGGCCATGGCGGAACGTTCAGGGTTGCCGGCCGTCCGGCCCGCGGAGCTACTCGCTGCGCGGCGCCGTGACGTGGTGGTCGGCCTGCTCGTCCTCGGCGACCAGCCGGTCCGCCTCCTCCCGGGTGCGGGCCAGCGGCGGCGCGGTGATCGCACCGCCCCGCTCGGCCAGCTCGGGGCGGATCCGGACCGCGACCAGGCTGCTGATCGTGGTGACGGCCAGCACCCCGACGATGACGGCCAGTGACACGCCGATCCCGGTGTCGGGCACCGGCAGCGGCTCGCCGCCGTTGAGGAACGGCAGCTCGTTCTCGTGCAGCGCGTGCAGGGCGAGCTTGGCGCCGATGAAGGCGAGCAGCACCGCCAGCCCGTAGGACAGGAAGACCAGCTTGTTCAGCAGGCCGCCCAGCAGGAAGTACAGCTGGCGCAGCCCCATCAGCGCGAACGCGTTCGCGGTGAACACCAGGTACGGCTCCTGGGTCAGGCCGAAGATCGCCGGGATCGAGTCCAGCGCGAACATGATGTCGGTGACGCCGATCGCGATCATCACGACGAGCATCGGGGTCAGCCAGAGCTTGCCGTCGATCCGCACGGTGGTCCGCGAGCCGTGGTAGTCCTCGGTGACCGGGAAGACGCGGCGGACCAGGCGCAGCACCCTTCCCTCCTGCCACTCCTCCTCGTCGCTGCGGGCGGCCTGCCTGACCAGCGAGAACGCCGTGTAGATCAGGAACGCGGCGAACAGGTAGAACACCCAGCTGAAGCGGTCGATGACCGCGGCGCCCGCGGCGATGAAGATGCTCCGCATGACCAGGGCGATCACGATGCCGACCAGCAGCACCCGGTGCTGGTGGATCACCGGCACCTTGAACGCCGACATGATGATCAGGAAGACGAACAGGTTGTCGACCGAGAGCGAGTACTCGGTCAGGTAGCCGGCGAAGAACTCCCCGGCGTAGCCGCCACCGGCGACCAGCCACACGCCGACGCCGAACGCGACGGCCAGCGCGACGTAGAAGACCACCCAGCGGGTCACCTCGCCGAGGGTCACCGCATGCGGCTTGTGGTCGTTCACGAACAGGTCGAAGCCGATCACCAGCACGAAGCCGGCGATCGTGACCAGCCAGACCCACAGCGGGACGTTCACGTAGTGCCTCCAGGACCAGGGCGTCGTCGAGTGGCCCGAGGTCTCTCCCGCCACGACGCCGCTGTCGGCGTCCGGCGTGGCCGGTGGTGCCGGGGAACGTGCGGGACGCTGCCCGCCGTCACCGTGCTGACGACACCACCGCGAACGGGATACTCCCCTGCGGATCGGGTCGAGTCTGCTCCCCGGTGCGTTGCGTGGCGAGACCGGGTGACCGACGGCACCCCGACGTACCCGATGGATGTCCCCGTCCGTCCGGTTCGTCGGTGTTGTGCCTGCTCCGGCGCGGTCCGGTGTGGTCCGGGGGATGCGCCGGGGTGCCCCCGTGGGTCGGGTCGTGGTCGTACCGCCCGCGCGGTCCTCGCCGGCGCGGTCCTCGCCGGCGCGGTCCTCGCCGGCGCCCGACACCCCGCACCCCACCCGCCGAAGTGATCATGCGGACACCGGTGGGGCCGCGACGGCGGGCCCGACGCGATCTGCGTAGTTTCGAAGAGGTGCACGTGCGCCCCCTCCTCCGCCGGGCCACCCCCGGCCCGCTGATCGCCCTGCTCACCGCGGGCCTGCTGGTCTCGGTCGCGCCGGTCGCCGCAGCGGCGACCGGTGACGACGGCGGGAGCGTCGCCGTCACCGAGGAGCGGGTGGCGGTACCCGCCGGCCCCGGCGAGCCCGGGACGGTGGAGATCGACACCTCCCTCTACCTGCCGGCCTCGGCCTCCGCGGACGCCCCGGCGCCGGCAGTGCTGGTGGCGCACGGCTTCGGCGGCAGCAAGGCCGGTGTCGATCGCGACGCCCGCGAGCTCGCCGACCGCGGTTACGTCGTCCAGACCTGGACGGCGCGCGGCTTCGGCGCATCGGGCGGTGTCATCGGGCTGAACGACCCGGACCGTGAGGTGGCCGACGCGTCCCGGCTGATCGACCGGCTCGCCGAGCGGCCCGAGGTGCAGCGCGACGGCGACGGCGATCCGCGGGTGGGCGTCACCGGCGGCTCCTACGGCGGCGGGCTGGCGTTGCTGCTCGCCGGGTACGACGACCGGGTCGACGCGATCGCCCCGTCGATCACCTGGAACGACCTCGGGCAGTCGCTGTTCCCGAACAACGCGGCACCGGCCGGCGGGCCGCTGCCGGGCACCCCGGCCGCCGCCGCGGACGCACCGGACGGGGTGTTCAAGAGCGGCTGGGCCGGGATGTTCTTCGGCTCCGGCGGCCAGGTCCCCGGCGGTGGTGCGGGGGCGGACGACGCGGGTGACGCCGGTGCGGGCTCGTTCGGCGGCGGCACCGAGGGCCCGGACGGTACAGCAGGCGCAGGCAGCACCGACGGCACCGGCGGCGCCGGCCCGGACGGCGGCGGCGGACTCGGCGCGGGCACGCCCGCCGGCACCGGGGACGCCACGGAATCACCCGGGGACGCAGGCGCGGCAGGCCCGGGCGAGACCGCACCGACCGGCGGCACCGGGTCCGTCCCGGAGCCCGGGGCCGTCCCGCAGCTCCAGCCCGGTCCCACCCTCGGAGCCCAGCTGACCTGCGGCCGCTTCGCGCCGGAGCTGTGCGCCGCCTACTCCGAGGCGGCCCGGACCGGCCGGATCTCTCCCGAGCTGGCCGCGCTGATGGACCGGTCCTCGCCGGCGACCGTCCTCGACCGGATCACCGCCCCGACGCTGCTGGTACAGGGCGAGCAGGACACCCTGTTCGGCCTCGACCAGGCCGACGCCAACGCGCGCGGGATCGCCGCGAACGGCACCCCGGTGTCCGTGCTGTGGTTCGCCGGCGGGCACGACGGCGGCGCCGCCGACTCCGAGGTCCGCGGCCGGATCGGCGACTGGTTCGACGAGCACCTGCGCGGGCTCCCGGCCGCCGAGGGCACCGCCGGATCGCTGGCCGAGGCGCCGTTCGCCTACCAGGTGCGCAGCAACGTCCGGACCAGCGGCGACACGCCAACCGGACGCACCGTCCTCGCCGACGCCTATCCCGGCCTGACCGGCGGCGAGACCCCCACGACCGGGGTGCCGCTGTCCGGCGACGAGCAGCTCGTCGTGCACCCGCCCGGCGGCAACCCGGCCACGATCACCTCGCTGCCGGGCCTCGGATCGGCGCTCGGGTCGCTCGGCTCGGTGGGCTCGTTGTCCGGGCTCGCCACGCCGGGGCAGGCCGCCCGGTTCGTGTCCGAGCCGGTCGCCGAGCCGATGCAGCCGTCCGGTTCCGCCCGGGTCACCGTGCAGGTCGCCCGGGTCCCCGGCCAGCCCGCGCCGCAGACCGCGGTGCTTTTCGGCTCGGTCACCGCGCTGTCCCCGGACGGTCGCAGCACGCTGCTCGGCAACGCGGTCGCCCCGATCCGGGTCGCCGTCCCCGCCGACGGCTCCCCCGTCGAGACGACGGTGACCCTCCCCGGCGTCGTCGCCCCGGTCACCGCGGGCAGCAGGCTGATGGTCCAGCTGTCGACGACCGACCAGGGCTTCGCCTCCGGGACCGATCCGGCCGTCTGGCAGGTCGGGCTGGCCCGCGACCCGGT
Source organism: Pseudonocardia sp. NPDC046786 (assembly GCF_040645415.1). Taxonomy (NCBI): domain Bacteria; kingdom Bacillati; phylum Actinomycetota; class Actinomycetes; order Pseudonocardiales; family Pseudonocardiaceae; genus Pseudonocardia; species Pseudonocardia sp. NPDC046786. The sequence goes on from NZ_JBEYYF010000007.1 coordinate 129,343, forward strand.
GCTGTCCGTTCCGGAGGTACCCGGCCGCACCGAGAGCGCCGGCACCGTCCCGCTGTGGCCGGTGCTCGGGACCGCCGGCGTGCTCGCCGCCGCGTTCGTGCTGTGGCTGCTCGCCCGGCGCCCGTTCCGGCACGCCGACCCGGACGCCGCGGCGCCGGATGGCTCGGACCCGCCGCCGCTGGAGGTTCGCGCGCTCGCCAAGACGTACCGCAACGGCTTCCGGGCGGTCTCCGACGTGTCCTTCACCGTCCGGCGCGGCGCCGTGCTCGGCCTGCTCGGGCCGAACGGCGCCGGAAAGACCACCGTGCTGCGGATGCTGATGGGGCTGATCGCGCCGACGTCCGGTGAGATGCGCGCGTTCGGCAGGCCGATCCGGCCCGGCGCCGCGGTGCTGTCCCGGATCGGCGCCTTCGTCGAGGGCCCCGGCTTCCTGCCGCACCTGTCCGGCGCCGACAACCTGCGGCTCTACTGGGAGGCCACCGGCCGCCCGATCGAGCAGGCCCGGATGGCCGAGACGCTGGAGATCGCCGGGCTCGGCGACTCGGTGCACCGCAAGGTCGGCACCTACTCGCAGGGGATGCGGCAGCGGCTGGCGATCGCCCAGGCCATGCTCGGGCTGCCGGAGCTGCTGATCCTCGACGAACCCACCAACGGGCTCGATCCGCCGCAGATCCACGCGATGCGCGAGCTGCTGCGCCGCTACGCCTCCGGCGGGCGGACGGTGCTGGTGTCCAGCCACCTGCTGGGCGAGGTCGAGCAGACCTGCACCGACGTCGTCGTCATGCACCGGGGCACGGTCGTCGCCTCCGGCACGGTCGCCGAGCTGACCGCGGCCGGCGGCGGATCGACGTTCACCGTCGAGCCGGCCGGGCGGGCCACCGAGGTGCTGTCCGGGATGGACGGGGTCAGCGACGTCGTCCCGGGTGAGCAGCCGGACGTGGTGCACGCCCACCTGGCCGACGTGGGCCGGGCCGAGGTGGTGACGGCGCTGGTCGCCGCGGGTGTCGCGGTGAGCGCGGCCGGGCCCCGCGGACGGCTGGAGGACGCGTTCCTCGACCTGGTGGGCCCGGAGGGGCGCGACGTGAGCGGGGGCATGCAGTGACGGACCGGACGGCGACGGACGACGAGCGCCAGCTCTCCACCCGGCGGGGGCACGTCGGTGACCTGGTCGCCGGCGAGGCGGCACCGCCCGCCGTCCCCGGCCGGACGCTGCCGTTGCGCACCGAGCTGGCCCGCCAGCTGGGCCGTCGGCGCACCCAGGTGGTGTTCGGCCTGGTCCTGGCGATGCCGCTGATCCTGCTGGCCGCGTTCTCCCTCGGTGACGACGACGGCCGGGCGTCCGGCCCGAACCTGGTCGACCTGGCGTCGGGCAGCGCCGCGAACTTCGCCGTGTTCACGCTGTTCGCGTCGGCGAGCTTCCTGCTCGTGGTGCTGGTCGCGCTGTTCTTCGGCGACACCGTCGCCTCGGAGGCGTCCTGGTCGTCGCTGCGCTACCTGCTCGCGGTGCCGGTCCCCCGGGCCCGGCTGCTGCGGCAGAAGGCGATCGTCGCCGGTCTGCTGTCGGTGGCGGCGTTGCTGCTGCTGCCGGTGGCGGCGCTGGTGGTCGGCGCGGTCGCCTACGGCACCGGGGACCTGGTGTCCCCGATCGGCGAATCGCTGCCGTTCTGGACAGCGGTCGGCCGGGTCATGCTCGGCTCGGTGTTCCTGATGATCCAGCTCAGCTGGGTGGCCGGGCTGGCGCTGCTGCTGTCGGTGAGCACCGACGCCCCGCTGGGCGCGGTCGGCGGGGCGGTGATGGCGTCGATCGTGTCGCAGATCATCGACCAGATCGAGGACCTCGGGGTGATCCGGAACTTCCTGCCGACGCACTACGGCGACGCCTGGTCGGCGCTGCTCGCGACCGACGTCGACTGGGCCGACATGACCTACGGCGCGTTCTCCGCGGTCTGCTACGCGACGGTGTTCATGGCCGCCGCGGCCTGGCGGTTCACCCGCAAGGACATCACCAGCTGAGACGACGCCGCGCCGGCCCGCCGGCTGCGTCCCGGCGCGAGTTGTCGATCGTCACGGCCCGCTCCGCTGCATCTCGGCGGGGCGGGCCGGTCGGCCGCGCGCCAGCGCGGCGACCCCCGGGGCGGTCGACCCGCGGACAACGCGGCTGTGCGCCAGCCCGGCCAGGTCCAGATCGACGCCGGGGGCGATCCGGTAGGGCCGGGCCAGCAGGATCCCGCCGAGCCCGCGGCGCAGCCGGGACATCTCGGCGCGCACCGTGACCAGGTGGGCGCAGTCGCCGTAGAGCTGCTCGGACAGCGCCGCGGCGTCCAGCCCGGTCGAGCCGGCCAGCGCGAGCAGGACCAGCACCTCGGCGTGCCGGGTGGACAGCGGATGCACCCAGCGGCCGGTGCCCTCGATGACGGCGCTCGGCGGGCGGGCGTCCAGGTCCAGGCTCAGCCTCAGCCGCATCCGCTGGGCGCCGCCGCCGGACGCCGGGCGCAGCAGCCAGCCGCCGGGCACCGGCTCGGGCAGGCAGGGCCCGAGCCCGTGCACCGCGAGGAGCCGGTCCGCGGTGGGCGCGGCGACCCGCTCCACCGCGGGCAGGCCGGTCGCGGCGGCCACCCAGCCGTGGTCGTCGACGACCAGCCCGGGGCCGGAGGTGCGGGCCAGCATCGGTGCGCCGATGGTGCGCAGCGCGTCGAGCCGCGCCTCGTGCCGCTGCCAGAGCCCGACCTCGGCGAGCCGCACGGCGGTGTTCACCAGCGCGACCGTCGTCGGGTGGATGGTCTCGGCCGGGCCGGAGATGTCGACGACGCCGAGCAGCTCACCGCTGCGCGGGTCGTGCACCGGCGCCGCGGTGCAGGTCCAGCCGTGGTGGCTGCGGACGAAGTGCTCGGCGGAGAAGATCTGCACCGGCCCGTCCTCGGCGAGCGCGGTGCCGATGGCGTTGGTGCCGACCGAGAACTCCGACCAGTCCGCCCCCTCGGTGAAGCCGAGCGAGTCGGCGCGGCGGCGGACCGCCGAGGAGCCCTCCCGCCACAGCAGGACCCCGTCGGCGTCTGTGACGACCATGACGTGCCGGGCGTCCTCGGCGACCGAGGTCAGCGCGGACCGCAGCGCGGGCAGGACCGGCACCAGCGGGGACTCCGACCGCCGCCGCTCGACGACGCCGGCGTCGAGCGGGCCGGGCGGGTCGCCGGCATCGGGGTTCACACCCTGCGCGCGCACCCGGTCCCAGGACCGCGCGACCAGGCTGCGGGCCCGGCCGGGGGCGGCGTCGCCGGACAGCACGGCGTCGTGCAGGCGGGACAGCATCCGGGCGTGCCGGCCCAGGTCGGTGCCCGGCCGGACCGCGCAGATGCTCGCCTGGTCCCGGGCGTCACCGCCGGCAGGGTCCACATCCACCTCCACCGCACCCAGGTTAGGTCCGCGGTGTGGCCCGCGCCATAGCAGGACGGGCGGACCTGCGCACCGCGGTCAGCGAGGTTCGTCGACCCGCAGCCGCTCCGGTGCGGGCGCCTGCGGCCCGCCGGGGCGGCCCGGTCCGCGCGTGACGTACCAGCAGCCCAGCCCGAGCGCGATCGCCGAGGGGATGACGTAGCTCGCTCCGAGCACCTGCTCCCAGAGGCTCCACTTCATCTCGACGCCCCACACGTTCGGCATCCACCGGAACGGTGCGATGTAGAAGATCGCGGCGATCACCGCGCCCAGCGCCGCCCAGGCGACCGAACGGTGCCGGATGGCGTGCGCGCCGATCGCGATCAGCCCGGGCACCACCCAGACCCAGTGGTGCGACCAGGCGGTCGGGGTCGCCATCAGCACCACCGCCGCCGTGGCGGCCAGCGCGAGCACCGGCTCCGAGCGGCGGATCACCGGAACCGCCAGTGCCAGCAGCACCGCGACGATGGCCAGCCACAGCACGGTGAACCAGGGCTCGGGGACCTCCTGGCGGGCGAGCACCGCCTGCACGGTCTCGTTGGAGAAGAACGTCGATCCGCTGACCCCGGCGGCCGGGCCGCCGACGAACCAGTACCGGTAGGACGACGCCGGATCGACCACGAACCCGACCAGGGTGGCGACGATCCCGGTGACTGCGGCGACGGCGCACGCCTTCCAGTCCCGCCGGACCAGCAGGAACAGCACGAACCCGGCCGGTGTCAGCTTGATCGCGGCGGCGAGGCCGAGCAGCATCCCGCGCGGCCACAGCGTGCGCGGGGCCAGGCAGTCGACCAGCACGAGCACCATCAGCACGAGGTTGATCTGGCCGAACGCGAACGTCTGGGCGACCGGTTCGGTCAGCAGCGCCGCCGCCAGCACCGGGACGCCGAGCACCACGCCGGCGCGCCGGCCGCCGGCCGGCCAGGCGATCCGGATCGCCAGCGCGATGCAGATCGCCAGCGACACCACCGAGACGACGAACTGGGTGGTGAAGGCGACCGCGTAGGGGACGACGGCGAGCGGGATCATCGTGATGGCCGCGAACACCGGATAGATGAACGGCAGCACCGGGCCGTGCAGCGGTGGCGGCAGCTCGCCGTACATGTCCCCGCCGGCCAGCCAGACCTGCACCCCGATCCGGTAGATGTCCAGGTCGAGCGCGTAGTTCCGGAGCCGGATCCAGGACCAGTACAGCGACGCCACGAGCAGCGGCACCGTCAGCAGCAGCGTCACCCACGCGGTCGCCGCGGACCGCAGCCACGACACGATGCCGAGGTGCCCGTCGGAGCCGGCCCCGGGCGGGACGTCCGGGTCGGGCGTGGTGCGGGTGACGGTCACGCGGGCTCCTCCGCTGCGCGGCGGGGCGGCACCGGACGACGCGGGGAGCGTGCCGGAGCGGCCGGGTGTGCGGGAACGGGGGTCCACGGTAGCGGGGCGCCCCGCCGTGATCCGCGCGGACCCGGCCTACTGCACCCCCGCCGCGTCCATCCCGCGGAGCTCCTTCTTCAGGTCGGCGATCTCGTCGCGGAGCCGGGCGGCCAGCTCGAACTGGAGATCGCGGGCGGCGGCCAGCATCTGGTCGTTCATCTGCTGGATCAGGTCGGCGAGCTCGGCGCGCGGCATCCCCGCGGTGTCCTTGGCACCGGCCACCCCGGAGCTCTGCGCCGCCGCACCGGAGCGCCCGGCCTCGCCGGCGGCCCGCTTGCCGCGCGAGGCGTTCCGGCCGGATCCGCCGACCGGGACCGACTCGGTGTCCTCGGCCTCCCGGTAGACCTGGTCGAGGATGTCGGCGATCCGCTTCCGCAGCGGCTGCGGGTCGATCCCGCGCTCGGTGTTGTAGGCGACCTGCTTGGCGCGGCGCCGGTCGGTCTCGTCGATCGCGTAGCGCATCGAGTCGGTGATCGTGTCGGCGTACATGTGCACCTGGCCGGACACGTTCCGGGCGGCGCGGCCGATCGTCTGGATCAGCGAGGTCCCGGAGCGCAGGAAGCCTTCCTTGTCCGCGTCGAGGATCGCGACCAGCGACACCTCGGGCAGGTCGAGGCCCTCGCGGAGCAGGTTGATGCCGACCAGCACGTCGTACTCGCCGGAGCGGAGCTGGCGGAGCAGCTCGACCCGGCGCAGCGTGTCGACCTCGGAGTGCAGGTAGCGGACCTTGATCCCCAGCTCCAGCAGGTAGTCGGTGAGGTCCTCGGCCATCTTCTTGGTGAGCGTGGTGACCAGCACCCGCTCGTCGCGCTCGGTGCGGTCCCGGATCTCGGCGACCAGGTCGTCGATCTGGCCCTTGGTCGGCTTCACGACGACCTCCGGGTCGACCAGGCCGGTCGGCCGGATCACCTGCTCGACGAACTCGCCGCCGGTCCGGTTCAGCTCGTAGGGGCCCGGGGTTGCCGACAGGTAGACCGTCTGCCCGATCCGGTCCGCGAACTCCTCCCAGGTCAGCGGGCGGTTGTCGACCGCGGAGGGCAGCCGGAACCCGTAATCGACGAGATTGCGCTTGCGGGACATGTCGCCCTCGTACATGCCACCGATCTGCGGCACCGTGACGTGCGACTCGTCGATGACGAGCAGGAAGTCGTCCGGGAAGTAGTCGATCAGCGTGGCCGGTGCGGTGCCGGCGCCGCGGCCGTCGATGTGCCGCGAGTAGTTCTCGATGCCGGAGCAGAAGCCGACCTGGCGGATCATCTCGATGTCGTACTGGGTGCGCATCCGCAGCCGCTGGGCCTCCAGCAGCTTGCCCTGGTTCTCCAGGGTGGCGAGCCGCTGCTCCAGCTCGGCCTCGATGTCGCGGACGGCCCGCTCCATCCGGTCCGGGCCGGCCACATAGTGCGTGGCGGGGAAGATCCGGATCTCGTCGACCTGCTCCACGACGTCGCCGGTCAGCGGGTTCAGGTGGTAGAGCGCCTCGATCTCGTCGCCGAAGAACTCGATCCGCAGCGCCAGCTCCTCGTACGCCGGGATGATCTCCACGGTGTCCCCGCGGACCCGGAAGGTGCCGCGGGTGAACGACATGTCGTTGCGCGTGTACTGCACGTCGACCAGCAGCCGCAGCAGCCGGTCCCGCTCGATCTCGTCGCCCGCCTTCAGCGGCACCGACCGGTCCAGGTACGACTGCGGCGTGCCCAGGCCGTAGATGCACGACACGGAGGCGACCACGACGACGTCGCGCCGGGACAGCAGGTTCATCGTCGCCGAGTGGCGGAGCCGCTCGACGTCGTCGTTGATGGAGCTGTCCTTCTCGATGTAGGTATCGGTCTGCGCGATGTACGCCTCGGGCTGGTAGTAGTCGTAGTACGAGACGAAGTACTCCACCGCGTTGTGCGGGAGCATCTCGCGCAGCTCGTTCGCCAGCTGCGCCGCGAGCGTCTTGTTCGGGGCCATCACCAGGGTCGGCCGCTGCTGCTTCTCGATCAGCCAGGCCGTGGTCGCCGACTTGCCGGTGCCGGTGGCGCCGAGCAGCACGACATCCTCCTCGCCGGCGAGCAGCCGCCGGTCGAGCTCGGCGATGGCAGTCGGCTGGTCGCCTGCCGGCTGCAGGTCGCTGACGACGCGGAACCGCCCGTCCTTCCGCTCGATGTCGCCGACCGGCCGGTGCTCGGAGTGCGCGAGCGGCAGCCCGGCGGCGGCCTCGGGGTGTCCGTGCTGGTCCGCCGCGCTGCCCGGGACCTCGGTCGCGAATGCCATGACACCAGGGTACGAGCGACCCCCGACAGTTTCCCGTCGCACGCCCTGACGGCTCCCCTGACAGCTCGCCCCGGCACCGGCAGGATGCGTGCCGTGCACCCGCCCAAGACTCAGGTCGTCGATCCCGGCGACCGCGCCCAGTACGACACCAAGGGCACCCGCCGCGAGATCGAGACGCTGCGCGAGGAGGACTGGGGGATCTACCTGTCCCGCCCGGTCGTGGCCCGGCCGAACGCCTGGTGGATCGAGTCCTGGCTGGTCCCCGATCTGGGGATCTGCCTGTCCGACTGGCGATGGCGGCCCGGGCACGAGCGCGACCAGGACATCTACATCGACATCGCCCGGATCACCCGGGACGGTCGCCGGCTGCGGATGACCGACCTGTACCTGGACCTGGTGGTGCGCCGGGGCCGTGGGACCGAGCTGCTCGACGCCGACGAGTTCGTCGGCGCCGTCGCGCAGGGCCTGCTGGACCCGGCGACCGCGGAGTATGCGCTGGAGCGCTCGCACACCGTGCTCGCCGGACTGGCCGGGCACGGCCACGACCACGAGGCGTGGCTGGCCGGGCACGGGATCGCGCTCGGCCCGCGGGCCGAGCCCGCGCCGCCCGCCGACCTGGCGGGCTGAGCGCCGCTCAGAGCGCCGGGTGCTGGGCCGGTCCCTGCCCCACCGCGCGGGTCGACGACCCGGTCGTGCTGGTCGGCGAGGGACTGTCCGACGTGCTGGTCGGCGCCGCCGAGTTCGACGTCGACGGGTCCGGCGTGCCCTCGCTGCCGGACGTCGAGGTCGGCGGGGTCGTCGGCGGGGTCGACGGGTCCGGCGTCTCCGAGTCGTCCGGCGGCGTGGTCGGCGGCGTGCTCGGGTCCGGCGTGCCCTCCGGCGGCTTCGGGGTGCTGGGCGGAGGCGGCGTGGTCGACGGGGGCGGCGGAGCCGGCGGCGGCGCCACTCCCCCGCCGGGTGGCGGGGCCACCCCGCCACCCGGCGGCGGAGCCGGGACGACCGGTGCGGCGCCGCCGGGTGGCGGCTGCGTGCCCGGAGCCGGCGCGCCGGCACCCTCGTACCCGGCGGTCGCCGGGTCGAAGGCGGGCGGCACGGCGCCGTCCGCCGGTGCCTCGGCCGGCGGCTCACCGGTGACGATCCGCTCCGGCGTCGGCGCGGTGCTGCCCGGCGAGGCGATCGCGAACGGCGAGCCGACGAAGCTGCCCTCCGGCGCCGCGGCCGTCGCGACCGCGGTGATCCCGCCCAGCGAGCCCACGGTCAGCACGGCCGCCGCGGCGGCCGAGGTCGCCCGGCGCGCCCCCGCGGCGCGGGCGATCACGTCGTCGACTGCGGGCAGCGGCACCGCCGCCGACAGCACGTCGTCGAGCCGGTGGAACTCGTGGTCGATGTCCTGGTAGCCGTTCATCCCCGTCCCCCCTCGGCGGCGCGCAGGTCGTACCCGCCGTGGCCGCCGTACGCGGGGCGCGCCACGTACGGTGCCGGCGCCCCCACGATCTCCTCCAGCACCTCTGCCATCCCCTCGGTGACGACCTCGCGCCCCCTGGCGAGCCGCCTGCCGATCTCCCGCTCGTCGGTCGCCTCCAGCTCGGCGACCGCACCGGGCGACAGGCCGGCCATGTGGTGCAGCACCACCGCCCGCCGGTCCGGCGGGGCCAGCCGGCCCAGCGCCTGCAGCAGCGCCCCGGTCCGCGGGTCGGTCTCCTCCGCGGCCGGCCTGCGGCGCCTGCCGAAGCGCAGGAACCGGCCGCGCATCGAGGTCCGGATGGCGACCCGCCGGACCCAGCCGACCGCCGCGTCCTCGTGCTCGGCCGCGCCCCGGTTGCGCAGCGCCGACCAGCGGCGCCAGGCCCGGGAGTAGGCGTCCTGGACGGCGTCGTGCGCGTCCTGCGGGTTCAGCGTGATCGCGTACAGCTGGGCGACCAGCCGCGGGTAGTAGGTCTCCAGGTGCGCGCCGAAGTCCGCGCGCAGCTCGCCGTGCGGCAGCGTGCGATGCTGCTGCACCATCGCGCCGCTGATCGGCGGGGGCTCGGCGCCGCCGATCCACGCGTCGTGGTCGATCTGCTCGGTCCCGCCGTCGCCCGGCCACGGGTCGGGCTCGCCGTACTCGGCCGGACGGGTGAGGTCCGGGGCGCGACCGGGCTCGGCGCCTCCGCCGTCCGCCCCGTATCGATGCACCACCGTGCTCAACCCCGTGTCCTCTCGTCGCCGCATCCCGGCCTCCCGCGATCGCACCGGGGACCGGTCCGATCGGCGGAAACCCGCCCGTACTCCGGCGGGACACCGAGCGCCGACGCTCCCTGCCCGCCTGAATCGACCAACGAGCGGACGTCGTTACAGAAACGGGTGGATCTTCACGCGTCCGTCACGAACCGTGTGATCCGGGCCGGGCGGACCACTCGTCCGGGTCATCCCGCCAGGCGGCCGTGTGCGCGGTGTAGCGGCGGGCGTCCGGATCCGCCCCGTACAGGGCGGCCGCCCGCCGCCGGCGCTCGGTGTAGCCGTCCCGGGCGCGCGGGTCGGCCCGCAGCCGGTCCCGGGTCCCGAGGGCGTGCTGCCAGGCCGGCGAGCCGTGCACCCGCACGACGACGACCGCGGGCCGCCCCGGGTCCGCGGACCGGTGCACGCTCACCGTCCCCGCCCCGTCCCCGGCGGCGGCCGGGTCGGCCGGGAACCCGGCGGCGGCCAGCCGGTCGCCGAGCGCACCGGCGTCCGACCGGGTCTCCACCGCGAGCTGCAGGTCCAGCACGTCGCGGGCGGGCAGGCCGGGCACCGCGGTGGCGCCGACGTGCTCCACACCCCGGCCGTGCCCGCCCGCCGCGTACCCGATCCGCTCGGCGAGCCGGCGGGCCTGCTCCGCCCAGTCCGGGTCGGCGTCGACCAGCCGGGGCGGGCCGTCCGGCACCGGGCGGCCGAGCCGCAGGTTCTCCTCGAACCCGACCAGCCGGCCGTCCCACAGCGCGTCCACCCGGCGCCGGGTGTCCTCCTCGGCGCCGGAGTTGTCCAGCCAGACGTCCGCGGCGGCCCGGCGGCGCTCGTCGCTCGCCTGGGCGGCGACCCGGGCGCGGGCGTCCTGCTCGGCCATCCCGCGGACGGACACCAGCCGCCTGATCCGCTCCTCGGCGTCCACCCCGACCACGACGACCAGCGGGAACGCCGCCGCCATCCCGCCCTCGACGAGCAGCGGCACGTCCTGCACGACGATCGCGTCCGGCGTGGCGGCGGCGACCAGCTCGTCGGACCGGGCCCGCACCAGCGGGTGCACGATGCCGTCGAGCTCGCGGCGGGCGTCGGCGTCGGCGAAGACGATCGAGGCCAGCGCTGGCCGGTCCAGCTCGCCGTCCGCCCGCAGCACCCGGTCGCCGAAGGCCGCCACGATCGCGGCGAGCCCCTCGGAACCGGCGGCGACGACCTCGCGGGCAAGCAGGTCGGAGTCGACCAGCACCGCCCCGCGTTCGACGAGACGACGGGCGACCGTCGACTTGCCGGCCCCGATTCCCCCGGTCAGCCCTGTCCGCAGCACCGGCCCACCGTAATCAGGTGGTGCCGGGCACGTCCCCGGCGGGCGCCCGGTTCGCCTGCGGCGCCGGTCCCCCGGCAGGCGGGGTCGCCGACGGGGTGGCCGGCGGCGGTGGTTCCGCGGTGGGCGGCTGGGTCGGGGTGAGCGCCGGGATGATCCGCTGCGCGAGGTCCGGCAGGGTCTCGGCGGCCGACCGGTTCTGGCCCGGCGCCGCGACCGGCAGCACGAAGGTCAGCGTGTCCACGCCGTAGACGAGAGCGAGCGTCGTCTCGTCCGGCCGCTCGATCAGCACGCCCGGCACGTTCCCCACGGTGATGTCCCGGGAGGCGATCGCGTTCGAGCGTTCGGCGTTGGTGTTGAACTGCCACTGCCGGGTCGCCGAGGCGGCGTCGCCGTAGCGGCCGATGTTGAGCTGGTACAGCACCGGGCCGCGGTTCCCGGCCCCGTCGAACGCCTGGCCGCCGGCCCGGTAGGTGCAGGCGGTGCGCTCGGTGCGGTTCACCGCCGGCTCGGCGACGCCGCGCACCGACTGGACCGAGACCGAGCCGAGCACCTGCCCGAACAGGGCGCCCGCCTGCTCCGGGTCCATCAGCCGCGCGCAGTCGGTGGGCAGCGCGATCGGCGGCGGGCCGCCGTCCGCTCCGGCGACGGTGCTCTCCTCCGCGGCGAACGTCGGCACCGCGATCCCCGGGTCCCCGGAGGCGATCCCGCAGCCGCTGATCATCCCGGTGAGCAGCGCGGCGCCGGCGAGCAGGGCGACCCGCCCGGGTCGCAGGCGGGTCGCGGGCGAGAGCAGGGGCGCGCCGGATCGCGTCCGGCGGACGGAGCAGCCGGCCATGCGCACAATCTAGGCCGGACCCCGAGATCGACTCCGGGAACGCCCCCGGAGCGTCATGGACCGGTGCCGAACCGTGACCTCTCCCCGGCGCGTATCGGGCGACACGCCGTGCAACGCAACCGAACCGCGGCGGCCCGTCCACCCGCCCGGTCCCGCATACGCACCGAGCCCCGGTGACCACGTGGGTCACCGGGGCTCGGTGTGGATCGTGATCCGGCCCGGAGCGGGACCGGACCGGACCGGTCGATCAGGCTCCGCCGGAGAGCTTCTCCCGCAGGGCGGCGAGCTGCTCGTCGCTGGCGAGCGAGCCACCGCTGCTGCTGGTCTCGGCCGGGCCGGACGAGCGCTCCTCGGTGTCACCGCCCGACGAGTAGTTCGCCGGAGCGACATCGTCGCCACCGGCCGCCTCGGCCTCGGCTGCCTTGCGGAGCTGGGCGATGTGCTGCTCGTAGCGGGTGTGCGCCTCGGCGTACTGCTTCTCCCACGCGGCGCGGGCCTCGTCGAAGCCCTCCTTCCAGTCGCCGGTGTCGACGTCGAAGCCCTCGGGGTAGATGTAGTTCCCCTGGTCGTCGTACTCGGCGGCCATGCCGTAGCGGGTCGGGTCGAACTCGGTGTCGACCGTCATGCCCTCGTTGGCCTGCTTCAGCGAGAGCGAGATGCGGCGCCGGTCGAGGTCGATGTCGATGACCTTGACCATGGCGTCGTCGCCGACCTGGACGACCTGCTCCGGGATCTCGACGTGGCGCTCGGCCAGCTCGGAGATGTGCACCAGGCCCTCGATGCCCTCCTCGACGCGGACGAACGCGCCGAACGGGACGAGCTTGGTGACCTTGCCCGGGACGATCTGGCCGATCGCGTGGGTCCGGGCGTAGAGCCGCCACGGGTCCTCCTGGGTCGCCTTCAGCGACAGGGAGACGCGCTCGCGGTCCAGGTCGACGTCGAGGACCTCGACGGTGACCTCCTGGCCGACCTCGACGACCTCGCTCGGGTGGTCGATGTGCTTCCAGGACAGCTCGGAGACGTGCACCAGGCCGTCGACACCGCCCAGGTCGACGAAGGCACCGAAGTTGACCACCGAGGAGACGACGCCCTTGCGGACCTGACCGCGCTGCAGCTGGTTGAGGAACTCGCTGCGGACCTCGGACTGGGTCTGCTCCAGCCAGGCGCGACGGGACAGGACCACGTTGTTGCGGTTCTTGTCCAGCTCGATGATCTTGGCCTCGATCTTGCGGCCGACGTAGGGCTGGAGGTCGCGCACCCGGCGCATCTCCACCAGCGACGCCGGCAGGAAGCCCCGGAGCCCGATGTCCAGGATCAGGCCGCCCTTGACGACCTCGATGACGGTGCCCTCGACCGGCTCGTCGGCCTCCTTGAGGGCCTCGATCGTGCCCCAGGCGCGCTCGTACTGAGCGCGCTTCTTGGACAGGATCAGGCGGCCCTCCTTGTCCTCCTTCTGGAGAACCAGGGCCTCGACGAACTCGCCGACCTCGACCACCTCTGCGGGGTCGACGTCGTGCTTGATCGACAGCTCACGCGAGGGGATGACGCCCTCGGTCTTGTAGCCGATGTCGAGCAGGACCTCGTCGCGGTCGACCTTGACGATCGTGCCCTCGACGATGTCGCCATCGTTGAAGTACTTGATCGTCAGGTCGATGGCGGCGAGGAAGTCCTCCTCCGACCCGATGTCGTTGATAGCGACCTGCGGCGTGGTCGGGGCGGCGGTGGTGTCGGTGGACATGTAGTGGGGTGCTCCGATGGATTTCTCTGGCGGTCTCGGTGCGGACGCTGCTGCAGCAGCACCCGCTTCTGGTGTGTGTAGCTGTGACGTTCTAACAGTCACCCTCTGGCGTCGATTCCCGTGGTCGGTACCGGTGTGCGGCGGAACGGTCGTGCGGGCGAGCCCGGCGTCGACGGTCCTCCGCCACGTTGACCACAGTGCGCACAACATGCTACGCGGGCCGTGATGACCGGGGCAATGCGGGTCCGGGTGAACGGGTGAGCGGCAACGACCGGCCCGGGCTCTGCGACGATCGGGTGATGACGATCGGGTGGTCATGAGCAGCCGGGACGAGTACGGCACCGCCGAGTCGGTCGTCGGCACCGCCGGTCTCGCCCGCCGCCGGGTGGGCAGCGCCGAGTCCGAGAGCGCGGGACGGCGGTGGTGGGACGCCGACGCCGACGACTACCTCGCCGAGCACGGCTCGGACATCGGCGACGCCGAGTTCGTCTGGTGCCCGGAGAATCTGCACGAGGCCGACGCCCGGCTGCTCGGCCCGGCGGCGTCGCTACCCGGCGCCCGGGTGCTCGAGGTCGGCGCCGGCTCCGCGCCGTGCAGCCGGTGGCTGGCCGGCCAGGGCGCGCTGCCGGTCGCGCTCGACGTCTCCGGCGGGATGCTCCGGCACGCCGCCCGGCTCAACCGCGAGCTCGGCACGCACGTCCCGCTGGTGCAGGCCGGTGCCGAGCACCTGCCGTTCGCCGACGCCAGCTTCGACCTGGCGTGCTCGGCGTTCGGGGCGATCCCGTTCGTCGCCGACCCGGCCCGGGTGATGCGCGAGGTGCACCGGGTGCTCCGTCCCGGCGGCCGCTGGGTGTTCGCGGTGAACCACCCGATGCGCTGGGCGTTCCCGGACGATCCCGGCCCGGACGGGCTCACCGTCACCCAGTCCTACTTCGACCGCACCCCGTACCTGGAGGTGGACGCCACCGGCCGGGCCACCTACGTCGAGCACCACCGCACGCTCGGCGACCGGGTCCGGGACGTGGTCGCCGCCGGGCTCGTCCTGGAGGACCTGGTCGAGCCGGAGTGGCCGGAGGGGCACGATCGGGTGTGGGGGCAGTGGTCGCCGCTGCGCGGGGAGCTGTTCCCCGGCACGGCGATCTTCGTGACCCACAGGCCCGGCGGGGCTCAGACCTCGAGCACCGCGCCGGTCGGCAGGTCGTAGCGGGCCCCGACGATCGTCAGCCGGTTGTTGCAGACCGCCCCGGACAACGACGGGTCCGCGGTCAGCTGGGCGACCACCCGGCGGACGTTGGCGTCCACCGCCGAGGCGATCCCCTCGTCCCCGTCCGCCGCGCCCGCGCACACCGGGACGATGTCCTGCACCAGCGCACCGAGCGTCGCCGGCGCGGGCGACGGCGCCCCGCCCGCCACCTCCACCGCGGCCTTCACCGCACCGCACTGCGAGTGGCCGAGCACGACCAGCAGCGGGATGCCGAGCGCACCGGCGCCGAACGCCAGCGTGCCGCGGACCGCGTCGTCGACGACCTGGCCCGCCGTCCGGACCACGAACAGGTCCCCCAGTCCCAGGTCGAACACCAGCTCGGCGGGCACCCGCGAGTCCGAGCAGGACAGGATCATCGCGGCCGGCTTCTGCTCCGCGAGCACCGCGGCCCGCTCCTCCGCCGACCGGCGCGGCTCCTGACGCTCGTCGCGCTGCCAGCGCAGGTTGCCCTCGAGCATCATCGACCACGCCTCGGTCGCCGTCGGCCTGGTGTCGTTGACCATGCGCTCTCTCGTTCCTTCCCGGTGCTGCCACTTTCTCGGTCAAGATCGCCGACCCGGACCCCGACGGCAAGTGCGCACGCCGTGATGTGTCCGGAACCGCTCCACCGGGCACGCCGGGTCGGTCTAGGGTGCCCCGGTGCCGATCGATCCCGCCCAGCTCCCCCAGATCCCGCCGGAACACGCCGGTGGCCAGCTCAACGACCGGATGGGGATCGAGATCGTCTCCCTGAGCCTGGAGGAGGTCGTCGGCCGGATGCCGGTCGCGGGCAACCTGCAGCCGTTCGGCCTGCTGCACGGCGGCGCGAGCGGCGTGCTGGCCGAGACCCTCGGCTCCACGCTGTCAGCGCTGCACGCCCTCCCGGAGCGCTTCCCGGTCGGCCTGGAGCTGGCCTGCACCCACCACCGCTCGGCCACCGCCGGGCACGTCACCGGGACGGCCCGGCCGATCCACGTCGGACGATCCACCTCGACCTCGGAGATCGTGCTCGTCGACGACGACGGACGGCGCATCTGCACCGCGCGGCTCACCTGTCTGCACCGCGACACACGACCCCTCGTGTCCTGACCATCGCAATCCGCTAGTCACGGGTTACGTCTCGGCTACGGCCTGGTTCGAGACGTTCGTACCAGTCCTCTCCTCGGCTACGTTCCCCCAGATCACCCACCCGGGTGTCCGCACGACGCCCCACGAGGACGGACGAACGTTGTCACCACCCCGCACTCCGCGCCGCGACCGCGCCGACAGCGCGGGGACCGTCCGCGCGGGCGCCGTCCCGCGACGGACATCGGTCCCCGCCGCAGCACGCTGGCTGATCGGCCTGCTCGTCGTACTCGTCGGCGGGCTCGCCCTGTCCGGCACCGCGCTCGCCGCCACCGCCGCTCCCCCGGCCGCCCCGCAGGCGGCCGTCTCACCCGCCCAGCAGACCGACGGCATCGACGTCAGCGGCACCCTGCGCGACCAGGACGGCGAGCCGCTGGACGGCGTGACGATCGTCGCCGAGCAGAACGGCGCCCCGGCCGCCGAGGCGGTCTCCGACGAGAACGGCCGCTGGGAGCTGACCGTCCCCGCCGCCGGCAGCTACACCTTTCGGCTGGACGAGTCCACGCTGCCCGCCGGTACCGAGGTGCTGCAGGGCGAGACGACCCGCGAGGTCAGCGACGGCTCGCTGAACACCGTCGTCTTCCGGTTCGGCGAGGAGGTCGCCGGGGCGGCGGGCGGCGGTTTCGCCACGTTCCTGCGCCTGCTCGTCGACGGCATCCGGTTCGGGCTGGTCATCGGCATCGCCGCGGTCGGCCTGTCGCTGATCTTCGGCACCACCGGGCTGACCAACTTCGCACACGGCGAGATGGTCACCATCGGCGCGGTCGTCGCCTGGTTCATCAACGTCGGCGGCGGGGTGCAGCTGATCCCGGCGACGATCATCGCGATGTTCGTCGGCGCACTCCTGGGCGCGGCCAACGAGCTAGGGATATGGCGGCGGCTGAGACGCCGGGGAGCGGGCCTGATCGCCCAGCTCGTCGTGTCGATCGGCCTCGGCATCGCGCTGCGGTACCTGGTGCTGATCTTCTTCGGCGGCCGCTCCGAGTCGTTCGCGGACTACACCGCGCAGACCGTCCGCAACTACGGGCCGATCGCGCTCACCGACAAGGACCTGTCGGCGATCATCGTGTCGGTCGTGGTGCTGCTCGCGGTCGCACTGCTGCTGCAGAAGACCCGCATCGGCAAGGCGATGCGCGCCGTCTCCGACAACCGGGACCTGGCCGCGTCGTCCGGCATCAACGTCGACCGGGTGATCCTGTTCGTCTGGATGCTCGGCGGGGCGCTCGCCACCCTCGGCGGCGTGCTGTTCGCGCTCTCCGAGCTCTCCAGCACGGTCCAGTACGAGATGGGCTTCCGGCTGCTGCTGCTGATGTTCGCCGGGGTCATCCTCGGTGGCCTCGGCACCGCCTACGGCGCGCTGCTGGGCTGCCTGATCGTCGGGATCCTGGTCCAGCTGTCCACGCTGGTGCTGCCGCTGGACCTCAAGTACCTCGGCGGACTGGCGGTGCTGATCGTGATCCTCGTGTTCCGGCCGCAGGGCCTGCTCGGGTCCAAGGCCCGGATCGGCTGAGGAGGACATCATGATCGACTTCGGACAGCTCCTCACCGTCGGGTTCTCGCAGCTCATCGGGCCGTCGGCCATCTTCTTCGCGCTGCTCGCACTCGGCCTCAACATCCACTTCGGGTACACCGGCCTGCTCAACTTCGGCCAGATCGGCTTTGCGCTGGTCGGCGCCTACGGCATGGGCATCTCGGTGGCGAACTACGGCGCCCCGCTCTGGCTCGGCGTCCTGATCGGCATGGCCTGCGGTGTCGTGCTCGCGCTGGTGCTGGGCATCCCGACGCTCCGGCTGCGCGCCGACTACCTGGCGATCGTCACGATCGCCGCGTCCGAGATCCTGCGCCTGATCACCCGGTCGACGTCGCAGACCGGCTTCACCGGCGGCACCCAGGGCCTCACCGGCTTCGGCGACGCCTTCGCCGCCGCGAACCCGTTCACCCAGCCCACGTACAACATCCTCGGGCTCACCGTCCGCGGGCCCGACCTGTGGTCGATCGTCGTCGGCTGGACCGTGGTCGGCCTGTGCGTGCTGCTCACCTGGCTGCTCGTGCGCAGCCCGTGGGGCCGCGTTCTCAAGGCGATCCGGGAGGACGAGGACGCCGCCCGCGCCCTCGGCAAGAACGTGTTCGCCTACAAGATGCAGGCGCTCGCGCTCGGCGGTGTGTTCGGCGCACTCGGCGGCATCGTGTTCGCGCTGGCGACCCAGTCGCTGACCCCGGACTTCTACTCGCCGCCGCAGACCTTCTTCGCCTACGCGGCGCTCATCCTCGGCGGCGCCGGCCGGGTCTTCGGACCGGTCGTCGGTGCCATGCTGTTCTGGTTCCTGCTGTCGGTGTCGGACGCGTTCCTGCGCCAGGCCACCGCCGGTGAGAACCCGCTGCTGCCCTTCATCTCGTCCCAGGACGTCGGCGCGATCCGGTTCGTGCTCGTCGGCGTCTTCCTGGGCCTCATGATGGTGTTCCGACCACAGGGCATCTTCGGACGCCGGAGGGAGGTGCTCGGCGATGGCCGCTGACCACACCAACGACCACAGCAACGACGACCGGACCGACGTCACGCGCGACGGCGGCGCCGACGGGACGGCCGTCATCCCGGTCGTCCCGGCCGGCGGGCCGGACCCCGCACACGCGCTCGCCGGCGTCCCCCCGGAACCGGGCGTCGCCAAGCCCGATCCGGTGCTGACCGTGGACGGCGTGACCCGCACGTTCGGCGGCCTCACCGCCGTCGACGTCGCGCACCTGGAGTTCCAGCGCGGCGCCATCACCGGCCTGATCGGGCCGAACGGCGCCGGCAAGACGACCCTGTTCAACCTGCTCACCGGGTTC
This sequence comes from Pseudonocardia sp. NPDC046786, assembly GCF_040645415.1. Classification (NCBI taxonomy): domain Bacteria; kingdom Bacillati; phylum Actinomycetota; class Actinomycetes; order Pseudonocardiales; family Pseudonocardiaceae; genus Pseudonocardia; species Pseudonocardia sp. NPDC046786. The sequence continues at coordinate 147,746 of NZ_JBEYYF010000007.1, forward strand.
GACCGGGCCGACACCGGATCCTGGGTGTACGAGGGCACGCCGCTGGACAAGCTGCCGCCGCACCGGGTCGCCCGGCGCGGCGTCGTCCGCACCTTCCAGCTGACCAAGGCGCTCGCCGGCATGACCGTCATGGAGAACATGAAGCTGGGCGCCACCGGCCAGCGCGGCGAGAGCTTCCTCGGCGCGCTGTTCACCGGCTGGGGTGCGCAGGAGCGCCAGATCACCGAGCAGGCCCGCGAACTGCTGGCCCGGTTCAAGCTCGACGCCAAGTCCGAGGACCTGGCCGGGTCGCTCTCCGGCGGGCAGCGCAAGCTGCTGGAGATGGCCCGGGCGCTGATGATGGAGCCCAAGGTCGTGATGCTCGACGAGCCGATGGCCGGCGTGAACCCGGCGCTCACCCAGAGCCTGCTCGGACACGTCAAGTCGCTGCGCGACGAGGGCATGAGCGTGGTGTTCGTCGAGCACGACATGGACGTCATCCGCGACATCAGCGACTGGGTCGTCGTCATGGCACAGGGGCAGGTGATCGCGGAGGGGCCGCCGTCGGCGCTGTCGTCCAACCAGGCCGTCGTCGACGCCTACCTCGGCTCGCACCACGACCAGGTCCTGGAGTTCGACGCCGACGGCAACCCGGTCGGCGAGACCGCGGAGATCGTGGCCGAGATGGAGGCCGCCGAGGCCGAGGGTGGGCTCGAGGGGCCCCCGCCCGAGGCCGGCGGCCCGGAGGGGAAGCGCACATGAGCGACAACAGCGACGCCACACCCGTGATGACCCCGGAGGAGGCCGCCACCTCCGAGGCGCACAACCGGCTCGCCGAGGGCGCGCTGCTGCGGATCGACTCGCTCGTCGCCGGGTACGTCCCCGGCGTCGACATCCTGACCGGTAGCGACTTCTTCCTCCGCGACGGCGAGATCGTCGGGATCATCGGCCCGAACGGCGCGGGCAAGTCCACGCTGCTCAAGGCGATGTTCGGGCTCATCCCGGTCCGGACTGGCACCGTCCGGCTGCGGGACACCGAGATCACCGGGGCGAAGGCGCACGTACTGGTCACCAAGGGCGTCGGCTACGTCCCGCAGCGGGACAACGTGTTCCCCTCGCTCTCCATCGAGGAGAACATGCAGATGGGGGTGTTCCTGCGGCCGCGCTCGTTCAGCAAGCGGTTCGACGAGGTCGCGGACCTGTTCCCGATGCTCGGGCAGCGCCGCAGGACCAAGGCCGGGTCGCTGTCCGGCGGTGAGCGCCAGATGGTGGCGATGGGCCGCGCCCTGATGATGGAACCGTCGGTGCTGCTGCTCGACGAGCCGTCGGCCGGGCTCTCGCCGATGCTGCAGGACGAGGTGTTCGTGCGCTGCAAGCGGATCAACGCCGCCGGCGTCTCGGTCATCATGGTCGAGCAGAACGCCCGCCGGTGCCTGCAGATCTGCGACCGCGGGTACGTGCTGGACCAGGGCCGCGCCGCCTACACCGCCGGTGGGGCGGAGCTGCTGAACGACCCGAAAGTGATCGAACTGTACCTGGGCACCCTGGCCGGGAGCAGCGAGAAGAAGGGCTGAGCCGCGACGACGACGGCCCCGCACCCCTCCCCGGGGTGCGGGGCCGTTCGTGGTCCGGGCCGGGTCCGTGGGCCGGCGCGGGTGCGGCGGGAGCGGGCGTCGCGGTCTCCGGCGCAGCTCGTCGCACCCCCAGCACGACGGCGCACCCCGACTACACGGTGCGACGTCGCGCTGGAGGTGCGAGGTCGCGAGATCGCCGTGGGGCAGACGGCGCCTTCTCCGAGCGGCCCGGCAGCGGCACGAACCACCCGGCAGGGCACCGAAGTCGGAGCCGACCCCGGCGCGTGCCGCCAGGGCCGCGGGTGCGATCCGCGGGACGTGCACACGACCCACGGCTCCCGGGCCGGCGCACGACGAGGGGGCGGACCCGCGGGCCCGCCCCCTCGTCGTGCGTCGGGACTCAGCCCTGCGCACCCACCCGGATGAAGGTGGGGTCGTCGGCCAGCGTGTTCTCCCCCGTGAAGGTGAGCACACCGTACGAGCCGGAACCGGGCTCACCGGCGTCGGTGAAGTCCAGGGTGCCGGTCACGCCGTCGTAGTCGACGTCACCGCCCTGGTCGAGGATCGCCTTGCAGTCGGCGAAGGTGGTGCACTTCTCGCCGTCCTTGGTGATCCCGTTGATCTCGGACGCGATGTCGGCACCGTTCGTCGACTGCGCCGCCTCGGCCGCCAGCGCCGAGATGATCACGGCGTCGTACGACTCACCGGCGTAGTTGACGTCGGTCAGGCTCGGGTCCTCGGCCCGCAGCCGCTGCTCGAAGTCCCCGGAGAGCTCGGTGAGCGGCGTGGTGCCCTTCATGCCCTCCAGCAGCCCGGGCGGCAGACCCTCGCCGAGGGCGTTGCCCATGTTGCCGTCGGTGCCGTAGACGCCCTTCTGGGCCGGCCCGATCTGGACCTCGCTCATCCGGGTGATGATGCGCTTCGACTCGTCGAAGCCGATCACCGCGATCGAGTCAGGATCGAACTGCGCGATCTGGTCGATCTCCGGGTTGAACGACGCCGCGTTCGGGTCGTAGATGATCTTCTGGATCTGGTCCTGCGGGATGCCCGCGGAGACCAGGTTCTGCTCGGTGTTGTCGGCCAGCCCGGCGCCGTACGGGTCGTTACGGGCCAGGATGCTCACCCGCTGACCACCGTCGGAGGTGATCAGCTGCGCGAGCGCCTGCGCCTGCAGGACGTCCGGCGGAGCGGTCCGGAAGTACAGCCCGGCGTCCTCCCAGCAGGTGAACTCGTCCGAGGTGTTCGCCGGCGAGAACTGCACCACACCCGCACCGGTGATCTTGTCGATCACCAGCTTGGACACGCCGGACGCCGCGGCGCCGACAATGACCTGGGTCCCGGAGGCCAGGTGCCGGTCGACCGTCTGGTTGGCGATGTCGGTGGTGTCGTCACCGGAGTCGCCGCGCAGGTGCTCGACCGGGCTGCCGACGACGCCACCCGCCTCGTTGATCTCCGCGAGCGCCACCTCGACACCGGCGAACTCCGGCGGGCCGAGGAAGGCCAGGCTGCCGGTCTCGGGCAGCAGCGTGCCGATCTTCAGCGGCTCGGTGCTGGGGTTACCGGTGGGCTGCGCCTGCGGCGGTGTGCACTCCTGGCCGGCGGCGGCCGGAGCCTCGCTCCCCGCCGTGTCCTCTCCACCGGCGCCGGCGTCCCCACCGCCGCCACAGCCGGCAAGTACCAGCGTCGTCACCCCGGCCAGGGCGGCGAATCGCCACGTTGATCGCGTCATACAGGTTCCCCTTCGACCGCCCCCCGCCGTCGAAGTCGCGCGGGAGGATGGCGGAAAACTAGTACGCGCGAACCAGGAAATGGGAGCCGATCACCGCTCGTGACACGAATGTGATGATTCGACTCACGACCGTCACGTAATGATCTTTCCGGGTGTGCACCTTGCCACGCGCAGTGACCGGTCAGTTCTCGGTGAACCGGATCGGCAGAATCGGAATCGTTCTGAAACTGTCGGTGCTGTAACGCCGGGCCGGGTGCGCACGATGTGATCCGGCCCCGGAACGCACCGCAGCCCCCGCGGCCGGGTGGCTGCGGGGGCTGCAGTGGGAGCCGGTGCGGCGGTGCGTCAGGAGGACGACTTGGCGGGCGCCAGCCCGTCGACGACGGCCTCGGCAACCGCCTTCATCGTCGTCCGGCGGTCCATCGCGGTGCGCTGGATCCAGCGGAACGCCTCGGGCTCGGACATCTTCTGGTGGGTCATCAGCAGGCCCTTGGCCCGGTCGACGACCTTGCGGGTCTCGAACCGCTCGTTGAGCGAGGCCACCTCGTCCTCGAGCGCCTTCTTCTCGGCGAACCGGGAGACGGCGAGCTCGATCGCCGGCACCAGCTCGTGCCGGGCGAACGGCTTGACCAGGTAGGCCATGGCGCCGGCGTCGCGGGCGCGCTCGATCAGGTCACGCTGGCTGAACGCGGTCAGCATGACGACCGGGGCGATCTTCTCCTCGACGATCGTCGCGGCCGCCTCGATGCCGTCCTTCTTGGGCATCTTGACGTCCATGATCACCAGATCCGGGGACAGCTCGCGGGCCTGGCTGATGGCCGCCTCGCCGTCGCCCGCCTCGCCGGCGATCTGGTAGCCCTCCTCGGAGAGCATCTCGGCGAGATCCATCCGGATCAGGGCCTCGTCCTCGACGACCAGCACCCGCCACCCGGGCTGCGGGCCGCCCTCGGCCGGCTTCTCTGCGGGAACGTTGTCGGTCACCGGGGAACTCCTTCGGGGTACGTACGGGGCACGGGCACTCGGGGCACTGACACACGGGGCCACTGGAGTACAGGGCCACTGGGACCGGACCCCGAGGCTACTCGCGGACCCCCGTCCGGGTCGTCTCACTTCGGCCTTTCGTGTGCGGAAACACGCCACCGTGGACGCGTTACCCGTCCGATCGGCCAGGGGCGCACCGTCCCTCATTTCCCGGTTCACGCCGTCGGACCCGGCGCGGGCGCACCCCAAGTGCCCTGGCCCGGCCGGCCGCGGGTGCCGATCGTCGGCCGGACAGGCACGAGAGGGGACAGCACCATGATCGAGCTCCTGGACGGCGTCTACGGCTTCCGCCCGGTCGGGCGGATCTCCGTGGCCGACTACGAACAGGTGGTGGTCCCGGTGTTCGACCGGGCCGACGCCGAGCGGCGACGGCTGCGGCTGCTCTGCGTCGTCGATCCGGGCGTTCACCGGGCTGGAACCGGACGCCCTGTGGGAGGACCTGCGGGTCGGCCTGCGGGCGATGCCGATGATGGGCGCTCGCGATCGGCTGGGCGGCGGCCTGGGTGCGGGCCGGCGGAGCCGTGACCGGCGCCGGGTCCCGGCGGGCCGCACCCCGGGGCCTGGCCGTGGCCGGCGGGCCCGAGCCGGGCCGCCGGCCCGGAACGGGGTCGTGAGCGGACCTCAGGCCGGTGCGGATTCGTTGCGCGCGACCAGCACCGGGCAGTGCGCGTGGTGCAGCAGCGCCCGGCTGACCGAGCCGAGCAGCAGCCCGGCGATGCCGCCGCGGCCGCGGGACCCGACCACGACCAGCCTGGCGCCGGCGGAGGCCGCGACGAGTGCCCGGGCGGCGCCGTCGACGCCGACGACCACCGGACCGCCGGGGGTGTGCAACCCGCGCAGCACGACGACCGGGCAGCGGGCGGTCGCCGCCGTGCCGACCGCGACCGAGCCGGCGAGCAGCTCGGCGAAGCCGCCGCGGCCGCGGTCGCCCAGCACCAGCAGGCGGGCGTGCACCGACTCGTGGTGCAGCGCGGTGACCGCGGAGGCCTCCGCGACCGCGGTGCAGATCCGGTGCGCGGGCAGCACCTCCCGGGCCACGACGACCGCGTCCTCCAGGTTGCGGGCCGCGGTCTCCCTGGCCCGGCGGGCCCGGTCCGCGGCGCCGATCGGGGCGAGCCCGCCGTCGTCGTCGAGCCGCCCGGTCGCGGCGACGAGCCGCAGCGGGAGGTCCCGGGCGAGCGCGTCCTGCGCGGCCCAGCGGACCGCGGCCAGCGCCTGCCCGGAACCGTCCACCCCGCACACCACCGGGGCCACCGTCGGGTCGTCCATCTACCGGTCCCTCTCCGTCGTCGGTGACACCGACGATGGCCTGCGGCGGGAGGGTGCGCCGCGGGCCGCGGTCCCCGGGCGGTCGGGACGAAGGACCCGGGCGGGCGAGGCGGAACCGTGCCGGAACGGCCGGTGGATCTGCTGGACCGTGCCCCCGGTGGGATTCGAACCCACACTGTACGGTGTTTGAGACCGCCTTCTCTGCCAATTGGAATACGAGGGCGTGAAACGTTCGGCGTATTCGCTTCCGTTCCCAGCCTAGCGGGCCGCCGGACGGCCGCGGAATCCGGGCGCGGCCCGCGCCGGGCCCCCGGCGACCGGTCAGCCGAGCCGTTCGAGCAGCACGGCGGCCTCCAGGTGATGGGTCATCGGGAACGCGTCGAACCCGCGCAGCGCGGCCACCCGGTAGCCGGCCCGGGCGAACAGCGCGAGGTCCCGGCCGAGCGCGGCCGGGTCGCAGGCGACGTGCACCACCCGGCGCGGGCGGCGGTCGGCGAGCGCGCGCACGGTGGCGGCGCCGAGCCCGGCCCGCGGCGGGTCGGTGACGACGACGTCCGGGTCCGGGCCGAGTCGGGCGATCTCCCGCTCGGCCCGGCCGGGCACGAACCTGACCTGCGGCAGGTCGGCGAGCGCGGCCCGGCCGTCCTGCGCCGCGGACCACGAGGACTCCACCACGATCACCGTGCCGTCCGGCCCGACCTGCCCGGCCAGCACCGACCCGAGCAGCCCGACGCCGCCGTAGAGGTCCCAGGCGACACCGCCGGCCGGGGCGTCCGCCCAGTCCCCGACGACGCCGGCGAGGGTGTCCGCCAGCGCCGGGTGCACCTGCCAGAACGTCCCCGGCGACAGCTCCCAGGTCCGGCCGGCGGCGCGCACCGTGGTGCCGGTACCGACCCGGGCGGCGCCGTCGTCGCCGACCGTCACCTCCAGCTCGGTCCCCGGGGCGAACCGCTGCTCCAGCACCGGCCCGAGCGCGCCGGCGGGGACCAGCGAGCAGTCCGCGATCTCGCACACGTCGTGGCTGCGGTGCGCGCGCAGGCCGGGCACGCCCGCGTCGTCGACGGCGAGCCGGGCCCGGGTCCGCCAGCCGAACGGGCCACCGGGCAGCTCCTCGACGACGACCTCGTGCAGCGGCACCGACGACAGCCCGGCGGCCGGCCACGCGAGCCGGTCCAGCTGTTCGCGCAGCACCGCGGTCTTCAGCTCGCGCTGGGCCGGCGGTGCCGCGTGCTGGAAGTCGCAGCCGCCGCAGCCGCCGGGACCGGCCCACGGGCACGCCGGTTCCACCCGGTCCGGGGAGGGATCCAGCACGGCGACCGTGTCGGCCCGGCAGAACGCGCCGCCCGGGTCCTCGGTCACCACCGCCCGGACCCGCTCCCCCGGCAGCGCGTGCCGGACGAACACGACCCGGCCGTCGCCGTCGACCCCCGGGGTGCCGTCCTCGGCGGCCCTGGCCACGAAGTGCCCGCCGTGCGCGACCGGGCCGACCAGCAGCTCCAGCATCCGGTCGGTCCAGTCGGTCACCGGCGTGTCTCCTTCGTGCGAGCGCTGCCCGTCGTCGTACGTGTGTCCTCGCCCGGTCCGGCGGTGCCGTCCGGGTAGCCGCGCCGGGACGCGCCCGGCGCCTGCAGCGGCGACAGCGCCCTGGCCCGCGACGACGACGGCAGCTGCCACGGCACGCTCGTCACCATCACCCCCGGCTGGAACAGCAGCCGCGTCTTGAGCCGCAGCGCGCTCTGATTGTGCAGCACCTGCTCCCACCAGTGCCCGACGACGTACTCCGGGATGTAGACGGTGACGACGTTGCGCGGCGAGTCGGTGCGGATCCGCTTCACGTAGTCCAGCACGGGCCGGGTGATCTCCCGGTAGGGGGACTCCACCACCTTGAGCGGGACCGGGACCCCGCGCCGGTGCCACTGGTCGACCAGCTTCTTGGTCTCGGCGTCGTCGACGTTGACGGTGACGGCCTCCAGTATGTCCGGCCGGGTCGCGCGGGCGTAGGCGAGGGCCCGCAGCGTCGGCTTGTGCAGGGTGGACACCAGGACGACGGCGTGGTTGCGCGACGGCAGCACGTCGTCGGTCTCGTCGGCCACCAGCGCGGCGGCGACCCGGTCGTAGTGCAGCTGGATGCCGCGCATGAGCAGGAAGAAGCCGGCCATGGCGACGATCGCGATCCAGGCGCCGAGGGTGAACTTGGTGATCAGCACGGTGACCAGGACCAGGCCGGTCATGCAGGCCCCGAACCCGTTGATCGCCTGACTGCGCCGGATCCGGCGGCGCTGCGCCTGCTCGGGGCCCAGCTCCAGCTCCCGGTTCCAGTGCCGGACCATCCCGGCCTGGGACAGCGTGAAGGACACGAACACGCCGACGGTGTAGAGCGGGATCAGCCGGGTCACCTCGGCCTGGAAGCCGACCACCAGCAGGATCGCGAACAGCGCCAGCACGACGATGCCGTTGGAGAACGCCAGCCGGTCGCCCCGGGTGTGCAGCTGGCGGGGCAGGTAGCGGTCCTGGGACAGGATCGAGCCGAGCACCGGGAAGCCGTTGAAGGCGGTATTCGCGGCCAGCACCAGGATCAGCGCGGTCATCACGATCACGAACAGGTAGCCCGGCGGGAAGTTGTCGAACACGGCGTCGGCGAGCTGCGCGATCAGCGTCTGCTGGCGGTAGCCCTCCGGGGCGTCCGGGAACTGCCGCGCCGGGTCCTCCGCGATCTGCACGTGGGTCAGCTGGGCCAGCGCGATCAGGCCCATGAACAGCGACACCGACATCACGCCGAGCAGCAGCAGCGTGGTCGCCGCGTTGCGCGACTTGGGCTTGCGGAACGCGGGCACCCCGTTGGAGATGGCCTCGACACCGGTCAGCGCGGCTGCGCCCTGGGTGAACGACCGCAGCACCAGCAGCACCAGCGCCAGACCGGTGAAGGCGTCGCCCTCGGCGACCAGGTCGAGATCGGCGCTCGCGGCCCGGACGTCGTCGCCGAGGATCAGGATCCGGGTCAGCCCCCAGATGATCATCGTGCCGACGCCGAACACGAACGCGTACACCGGCACCGCGAACGCGGCCCCGGACTCCCGGATCCCGCGCAGGTTGATCGCGGTGAGCACGGCGATCGCGGACACCGCGAACAGCACCTTGTGCTCGGCGACGTAGGGCACCAGCGCGCCGATGTTCGCCGCCGCCGCGGAGATCGACACCGCGACGGTGAGCGTGTAGTCGACCAGCAGCGCGCTGGCGACGGTGAGCCCGGCGTTGCGGCCCAGGTTGACCGTGGCGACCTCGTAGTCGCCGCCGCCGGACGGGTAGGCGTGCACGTTCTGCCGATAGCTCGCCACCACCGTCAGCAGGACGACGACGACCGCCAGCCCGATCCACGGCGACATCACGTACGACGCGACGCCGGCCACCGACAGCGTCAGGAAGATCTCCTCGGGGGCGTAGGCCACCGACGACATCGCGTCCGAGGCGAACACCGGGAGCGCGATCCGCTTGGGGAGGAGTGTGCTGGTCAGGCGGTCGCTGCGCTGCGGTCGGCCGACGACGAGCCGCTTCAGGGCGACGACGAGCGTGGACACGAGCGCAGCCTATGCCTCGTGCAACACGGCGACGCGATAACGTGCGCCCCGTCGTGACCCGGTGCGGCACAGACGGAACGAATCGTACATCCCGGGCTGTTGCCCGCCGGAAGGACCCAGCTCGCCATGCACGTCGTGATCATGGGATGTGGACGCGTCGGCTCGTCCCTCGCCTCCGGGCTGGAGCGGCTCGGGCACGAGGTCGCCGTGATCGACCGGGACCCGCAGGCGTTCCGCAGGCTCGGCCCGGACTTCCGGGGCCGGCAGGTGGTCGGGTTCGGCTTCCACCGCAGCGTGCTCGACGAGGCCGGGCTGGACTCGGCGGACGCGTTCGCCGCCGTCTCCTCCGGGGACAACTCGAACATCATCGCGGCCCGGGTGGCCCGGGAGAGCTACGGCGTGGAGAAGGTCGTCGCCCGGATCTACGACGCGAAGCGGGCCGCGGTCTACGAGCGGCTCGGCATCCCGACCGTCGCCACCGTGCCGTGGACGACCGACCGGCTGCTGCGGATGCTGCTGCCCGACGGCGTCGCCACCGCCTGGCGGGAGCCGACCGGCACGGTCGCGGTGCTGCCGTTGCCGCTGCACGAGGACTGGGTCGGCCGGTCGGTGCGCGACCTGGAGGAGGCGACCGCGTCGCGGGTGGCGTTCATCGTCCGGTTCGGCAGCGGGGTGCTCCCGACCGCGACGACCATCGTGCAGGCCGAGGACACGGTGTACGTGGCCGCGGTGTCGGGCACGGTCAGCGACGTGACGGCGGCCGCCGCGGCGCCGCCGGAGGAGGACTGATGCGGGTCGCGATCGCCGGGGCGGGCGCCGTCGGGCGTTCCATCGCGCTGGAGCTCGTCGAGTCCGGGCACCGGGTGATGCTGATCGAGCGCGAGCTCGCCCAGATCGACCCGGGCGCGGTCCCGGACGCCGAGTGGGTGCACGCCGACGCCTGCGAGCTGGCCTCGCTGGAGGACGCCGGCGTCGAGGGATGCGACGTGGTCATCGCGGCGACCGGCGACGACAAGGTCAATCTCGTGGTGTCGCTGCTGGCGAAGACCGAGTTCGGGGTGCGCCGGGTGGTGGCCCGGGTGAACGACCCGCGCAACGAGTGGCTGTTCGGCGAGAACTGGGGGGTCGACGTCGCCGTGTCCACCCCGCGGCTGCTGGCGGCGCTGGTCGAGGAGGCCGTCGCCGTCGGCGACCTGGTGCGGCTGCTGACGCTGCGCCAGGGCCAGGCGAACCTGGTCGAGGTGACGCTGCCCGAGGACACGCCGCTGGCCGGCCGCCCGGTACGCTCGGTGTCGCTGCCGCCGGACTCGGCGCTGGTGACGATCCTGCGTGGCGGCCGGGTGATCGTGCCCCAGCCCGACGACGCCCTGGAGCCGGGTGACGAGCTGTTGTTCGTCGCGACGACCGCGGTCGAGGACGACATCCGGGAGGCCCTGGCCCGGCCGTGAGCCCCGGTCGTGGGCCCGGCCGTCAGACGCGGGTGGCGCTCTCCGCCCGCCGCACGATCAGCACGGTCGCCAGCAGCGCGAGGCCCAGCAGCGGGTAGCCCATCGCGAGCCGGGCGATGCCCAGCCAGGTCTCGGCGTTGGCGTCGTAGAGCAGTCCCTGCACGACCACCCTGGAGACGAAGACGACCGCGAGCAACCCGGTGGCGATCGTGTACGCCCGAAGCAGGACCGGGTTCTCCCGCCATTCCATGCCGCGCGAGTTGATGCCGTTCCAGATCACCCCGGCGATCGGCCAGCGCACGATCATCGACACGATCGCGGTGAGCGCGAAGAACGAGCTGATGAGCAGGCCGGGCAGGTAGAAGCCGCGGGCCTCGCCGGTCTGCCGCGCGACCAGCGCGCAGATGCCGACGCCGAGCAGGCCGGACACGGCCGGCTGGATCGGGTCACGGCGGACCAGCCGCCACACCATCACCGCGACGCCGACGGCGAGCGCCGCGTACAGCCCCGGCTGCAGCCCGGCGATCAGGTTGACCAGTACGAACACCGCGACCGGCACCGAGGAGGCGACGATCCCGGAGAGGCCGCCCATCTGTTCCATCAGGGTCGGCCCGGCCTGCGGGTCGCGCCCACCGCCGGGCACCGGTGGCCCGACGGGGCCGGTCTGCTCGTCGCCTGCCGGCGGCGGGTCGACCCGCGGGAGCCGGGTGGTCGGGGCCTCGTGGTGGTCGCTCACGGATTCCGATCGTTCGTCGCGGCCCGGTGCACCGGGCCGGGGCGGGCTACTGCTGGGGCTGGCAGATCTCGTAGTACGGGTTGTACAGCACCTTCTGCCCGTCACGGACGGAGATCCGCCCGCGCACGCGCATCGTGCGGCCCGCCTCGATACCGGGGATGCGCCGGCGGCCCATCCAGACCAGGGTGACGCCGTCGGTGCCGTCGAACAGCTCGGCCTTCAGCGTGGCGTCGGCGCTCTGCGGGCAGAGCTCGACGCTGCGGATCCGGCCGAGCATCGTGACCTCCTCGCCGCAGGTGCAGTCGCGGGCCGGCCGTGCACCGGTCTCCTCGACGTCCTCGGCCAGGTCGCGGGCGTCGAGCTCGTCGACGTCGCTGGTGAGTGTGCGGAGCATCCGGCGGAACGCCCCGCCGTCCGTGCTGCCCATGTCCCTCCTCGCCCCGCGTGGCCCGTGTTCCGCACATCGTGCGGCGACCCGCCGGGCCGTGGTGTCGCGCGCCAAGGGTAACGCGCGCGGGCCCCGGTTTGTGCCCGCGCAACGGCAGCTCACAGCGGGTGGCCGGGCGCGACCACCGGTCACCCGCCGGCGCCCGGTGGTCGCTGCCGGGCGGACCGGCGGACCGGGCCGGTGGTGCGCCCGCCGTTCAGTCCCGCCGGTGCTTCCCGAGGTCGCGGGGATCGGTGCCGTTGCTGCGCCGACCGGACGACCACTGCCCGGTCACACCGGAGACGCCCGCCGCGCGACCGGCCTCTCCGACCGGTTCGTCCGGGCCGTCCCCCGGGTCGCCCGCGGTGCCGCGGGAGGACGCCATGGCCCGGCTCGCACGGTAGTCGGCGAGGCCGGTGACGCCGTTCGGGCGCCGGACCGGCTCGTCGTCGTACGGGGCGGGCCCGGCACCGTCCGGGCGCCCGGCCGACGCGCTGCGCAGCAGGTCCTGCAGGGCGCTGCGGGCCTCGTCGGCCGAGGTCGGGCCGCCGTCGCGGTATCGGTCGGCGGCCGACGGTGCCCGGAACAGGTCGTCTCCCCCGGGCCCGGGATCCACGGTGGGCCGGTCGGCGGACTCGACGGGGTGGGTGCCGTTCACCTGGCCGTCCCGGTCGTGGCCGCCGGGCTCGGCGGCGTGGCCGCCGGTCCGGTGGTCCCCGTTCACCCGGCCACCGGACCGTCGCTCCGTGGACCGGGCAGCGGCGTCCCGGTGCGGCGCGTTCCCGTTCGATCGCGCCCGGCCGGTGGTCCCGTACCGGGTCTCCCCCGGCTCTCTCAGACCAGATCCGGACCGCTCGCCACCGGGCGTCGCGCTGGGCGCGGTCCCGGACCGGCGGCGACCGGTCCCGGCGTCCAGCGCGGCCGAGGCCAGGATGTCGGCGACCGACATCCCGCCGCCGGTGCCCTCGCCGTGTCGCCCGGAGCGGCGGGCCGCGGCGATCTCCGCCGACATCCAGCCCTCGTCGGCGCCACCTGCCGGATCGTCGTCCCGGCGGCGGCCGGTGGTGCGTTCCGGCCGGTCCGCGGCGGCCGGACGTTCGTGTCGTTCGCGGCGCGGCAGCGCGGGCGGCGGTTCGGGGATCCGGTCGAGCGTCGCCTCCATCAGTGGGACGTCGGACAGGGGGATGTCCTCGATCGCCAGCGCGGGACGCGGCCCGGTCCCGGCCCGGTCGGTCCCCGGCCGGTCGGTCCCGGCCCGGTCGTCGGGCTCGGTGCCGTCGCGACCGGCGAGCAGCTCTGCTGCCTCGACCCGGTCCCCCGGGTCGCGGTCCTCGGACCGGCGACGCCGGGTCCGCCGACCGGCGTCCGGGTCGGCGGCCGGTGGGATGTCCGATGCACCCGCGCCGAACGGCGGTGTGTCATCCCCCGACCGGCCGGGACGACCGGCACCGTCACCGAGGTCGGCACGCTCGGCCCGGTCGCTCCGGTCGGCGCGCTCGCGCCGGTTGCGGTCGGCGCGCTCGCTGCGGGCCTGCTCCTCCCGGGCGGCCTCCGCCTCGGCCAGCAGATCCGCCACCGACAGCGAGGTCACCGCCGGGTCGCGGCGGACCGGCGGCTCCGGCGCCGGCTCCGGCGCCCGGTCACGCAGCGACGGTTCCGGGTTGCGAACCGGCTCCGCAGCACGCGCGGGATCACGAACCGGTTCTGCGACGCGAGCGGACTCCAGGGCCGATTCCGCGGCGCGAACCGGCTCCCGGACCGATTCCGCGGCGCGGGCGGACTCACGAACCGGCTCCGGGGCGTGCGCCGGGCGCGGCGCGTGGATCGGCCCCCGGGGGGTCTGGGCCGTGGGAGCGGGCACCCGGCCGGCCCCGGTCGCCGGACCGGTCCGCCGGCGCGGCGGGGCGGCCTGCTCGCGGTCGTCGCGCACCGGGGCGCCGCGGGCCGGCTCCGCCGGCCGGGTGCGCCGGTCGGGCCTGCCGTAGCGGCCGGTCGCCGGCTGGGCGAGGGCGTCCGGCTCGTCGAGGTCCTGGGGACCTGCGGCGATCGTGGTGCGCTCGGCGGGTGCCTCCGGCGGGATCGGCCGGGCGAGGGCCGTCCGCTCGGCGGCGGTCTCGTCGGGGACCGCCGAGGCCGCGGCGGGACGCCGGCCCACCATCGGCAGGGCCCGGGTCTCCGGCTCCGGTGCGGGACCGTCGGGGCGCCGCAGCGGCGCGGACACCGGCCCGCCGGCCGGGGCGCGACGGGCCGCGGCGGGCGCGGGGCGCGCGTCCTCGCGCTGCGGGGCGGCGCCCGGCCGCGGCGTCGCACCGGTCGCGGGTGCCTTCGTGGCCCCCGACTCCCCGGCGGGCCGGGGCACCGACACCGTGATGCTCGGCTTCTGCGGCGCGACGTCGGGCTGCTCCTCGCGCATGTGCTCGGGCAGCTCGAGCGGCAGCACCGTCCGCGGCGGGTACGGCGACTTCCCGCGCACGACGATGATCCCGCGCAGCACCCGGCGGAGCTCCACGTCCAGCGCCTCGACGGTCTCCAGCGCCGCCGTCGCGACGCCGTAGACCATCCAGCGCGGCCCGTCGCAGCCGACGAACACCGACGCGGCGTTCTCGGTGCGGGCGTGCAGCTCGCGACCCCAGTCGCCGCGCGTGGTGCGGATCCGCGCACCGCCGTTGCGCAGCGACTGCTCGATCTCGGCCGACAGGTCGGCCCACAACCCCGACGAGCGGGGTGCGGCGAGCGCGCTGACCGCGATCCGGCCCTCGGGCAGCAGCAGGTGGACGGCCTGCGGGCGCTCGGCGCCCGCCGGTTCGAGCTTCAGCTCGGCGCCGTAGGGCACCGGGACGTGGATCGCCCCGAGATCGACGCGGGCGAGCGCGTCGGTCATCGACGGGTCGAGCTCCTCGACGTCGGCCGGGCCGAGCGGGCGGCCGCCGCTGCCGGGCGGCGGCACCGACAGCGGGGCGTCGCCGACGCCGTACTCGTCGTCGTCGTACTGGTCGTCGTCGTACTGGTCGTCGCCGTACTCGTCGGCCTCGTCCCGCTCGTCGTACCCATCGTCACCGCCGTCGCGGTACGCCGCTGCGCCGGATCCCGCGCGGCCCCACCCGGGATCGTCGGGGTCACCGCCGTCGAAGCCCTGCGGGGTGCGGTCGCGGGCGTAGGCCGGCTCGTCGCCCTCGCTGCGGTGGCTGAGCAGCGGGGGCTCGGAGCGGTCCCAGCGGCCGTCCGGGGCGACCCGCTCGTCGCGCTCCTCGGGGGTGGCGCTGCGGAACCGGCCGGAGGCGTCGCGGCGGACCTGCGGGACCGCCGCGGTGGCCGAGGCGCGGTCCGGCGCCGGGGGCCTGCGCCCCGTGCCGTTGCGGCCGGCGCCGTCGGTCGCCCGGGGCTGCCCGGCGGGACCGGCGGCCCCGCGCGGGCCGCCGGGGCCCCGCCCGGGGACGTCACCCGGCGCACCGTTCCGACCGGCCGGCCCACCGGCACCGTCGGCCGGCCCGGCTGCACGTCCGGACGGCCGCGCGGCACGGCCGTCCGGCCCACCGGCACGGCCGTCCGGCCCACCGGCACGGCCGTTGGGCCCGCCGATCGGCCCGCCCGCCCGGCCGGCCGGACGACCGGTGCGGGCGGCGTCGGCTCCCGCGTAGTGGTCGGCGTAGTCGTCGTAGGGCGCGACGTCGGAGTCGACGCCGTACCCCGGGTAGCCGGGGTAGGTCCCGGTCCCGGTGTCCTCGACCCCGTGCTCGGGCTGGATGTCGAACATCCGCCCCCGTGTACGTCCGGGCATCAGTCGGTGCCTCCAGCGGGTCCGAGCGCGGTAGTGCCTCCGGTCGAGCCGTGGCCCGCGACGCCACGCGCGGACTCCGGCAGGGCCGGGACCTCGACGAACCGTGCGGTCTCGATCCGCTGCACGACGAGCTGCGCGATCCGGTCGCCCCGGCGCAGCGTGACCGGCTCGACCGGGTCGAGGTTGACCAGGCAGACCTTGATCTCGCCGCGGTAGCCGGCGTCGACGGTGCCGGGCGCGTTGACGATCGACAGCCCGCAGCGGGCCGCCAGCCCGGACCGGGGGTGCACGAACCCGGCGAAGCCCGCGGGCAGTGCGATCGCGATGCCGGTGCCGACCAGCGCGCGTTCGCCGGGCGCGAGCACCAGGTCCTCGGTGGTCACCAGGTCGGCCCCGGCGTCCCCCGGCCGCGCATAGGCGGGTGGCGGGACGTCGGGGTCGAGCCGGGTCAGCAACACGTCGACAGACGGTGCGACCAGCGGCTCGTCCGGGGGAGCGGGCGCGGAACCGGGCACGGCGGGCGACGCTACCCTGGGACCCGTGAGCGATCGGCTTCCGGAGAGCGACTCTGCGACGTCCGGCCCCACTGCGTTCGACGAGCGGTTGTCCGTCCCGGTGTGGTGGTACCTGCTGGCGTTGGGTCTCGGCAGCCTGATGGGCGCCCAGATCCACATGGGCTATCCGGGCCTGCGGGCCTGGATCGGCTACGCCACGATGATCCCGCTGTGCATCGGCGTCCTGTGGTGGATGGGGCGCAGCCGCACCACGGTGCGTGACGGCAGGCTCGTCTCGAACGGGCGGGAGCTGCTGCTGTCGCAGGTCGGCGTCACCGACACGGTGCAACCGAGGGACAAGCAGCAGGCGATGGGTCCGGACCTCGATCCGACGGCCTACGTCCTGCACCGGGCCTGGGTCGGCCCGCTGGTGCGGGTGGAGGTCACCGATCCGGCCGTCTACGAGCCGTACTGGGTGCTGAGCACTCGCCACCCGGAGGAGCTGCGGTCGGCGATCGCGGCGCAGGCACCGCATCCGCAGGCCCCCTGACGGATCGCGGACCGGCCCCGCAGACGCGGACGGGCCCCGGCGGAGTTCCGCCGGGGCCCGTCCGATGTCGGTGGAAGGTCAGGCCGCGCAGTCGCGGCAGAGGAACTGTCCGCCCGAGGAGCTGGCCAGCCGGCTGCGGTGGTGCACCAGGAAGCAGCTGGCACAGGTGAACTCGTCCGCCTGCTTGGGCAGCACGTTCACCGTCAGCTCCTCGCCGGACAGATCCGCGCCCGGGAGCTCGTAGCTCTCCGCGGTGTCGGTCTCCTCGACGTCGACGACCGCGGACTGCGCCTCGTTGCGGCGCTGCTTGAGCTCGTCGAGCGAGTCCTCGGCCATCTCATCGGCCTCGTTGCGACGCGGAGCGTCGTAGTCGGTCGCCATGGGTCTCACCCTTGCCATTCACGTCGTGCTGCCCACTCCGGCCCGGTGAGCAGCAGGTCCTTCGCCTTGGTTCAGTCGTCGCGTGCCGCAGGGGAACGTCGCGGCGAGCAGGTTTGTGCCCGGCAGCGGTAGTGACGCCGGTCTCACTCCGCCGACGGTTCGGCAGTGATCGACTCGCGCCCGTCCGGAGGAACCGGTCCGCCACCGGCGGGCGGCAGGGTAGCCCAGCGCCCGGCGGGCGTCGCGAGGGGTGTCCCACCGGCGACCGCGAGAGTACGCCGCCGGCCACGCCAGGGTGTCGTGGCGGCCGCCCCGCCGTCGTCGCGACTAGGGTCTGTCGGCGTGACGACGAGTGCCCGCACGCCCACACCCGGTGCCGATCCCGCCGCGGTCGGCGGGTGGCTCGCCACCGTCCTCGACGACGAGCGGTGGACCTCCGCGCGGCTGGCGCCGATCGGTGCGGGCCGCTCGAACCTCACCTACCGGGTCGACTCCGCAGCCGGGTCCGTGGTGCTGCGCCGCCCGCCGGTCGGCGACGTCGCCGCCACGGCCCACGACATGGGCCGCGAGCAGCGGGTCATCGCCGCGCTCGCCGGCACCGCGGTGCCGGTGCCCGCGGTGCTCGCCACCTACCCGGGCACGGCCGACGCAGCCGGGCACGACGGCCCGGCGGGGCCGACCGACGCGCCGTGCTTCGTGATGGAGCTCGTCGACGGCGTCGTGCCGCTGGCCGACCTGCCGGACGGCTGGGCGACGACCGGGGACGACCGGCGGCGGATCGGGGAGGCCCTGGTCGACGTCCTGGCCGCCCTGCACGCCGTCGACCCGGCGGAGATCGGGCTGGCCGACTTCGGCCGCCCCGAGGGCTTCATGGAGCGCCAGATCCGGCGCTGGGGCAAGCAGTGGGCGGCCGCCCGCGACGGCGCCGACCCGATCCCGGTCGACGAGGCGGTGGAGACCGATCTCACCCGGCTCGCCGAGCGGCTCGCCGCCGACGTCCCCGCCACCCAGCGGCACACGATCGTGCACGGCGACTACCGGCTGGACAACTGCGTGTTCGACGCCGCCGATCCGGGCCGGATCCGGGCCGTCCTGGACTGGGAGATGTCGACCCTCGGCGATCCGCTCGCCGACGTGGGCCTGCTGCTCGTCTACTGGAAGCAGGCCGGGGACACCGGGATCTGGGCGGACGC
This sequence comes from Pseudonocardia sp. NPDC046786, assembly GCF_040645415.1. Lineage (NCBI taxonomy): Bacteria > Bacillati > Actinomycetota > Actinomycetes > Pseudonocardiales > Pseudonocardiaceae > Pseudonocardia > Pseudonocardia sp. NPDC046786. The sequence goes on from NZ_JBEYYF010000007.1 coordinate 165,920, forward strand.
CCAGCCGCTGCCCGGGCCGACCACCCTGCCCGGCTTCCCGACCCGCCGGGAGCTGGTCGACGGTTACGCCGCCCGGACCGGTCTCGATCCCGCGCCGCTGCCCTGGTACGTCGCGTTCGGCGCGTTCAAGCTGGCCGTGGTGCTCGCCGGGATCCTGGCCCGGGTCCGCGCCGGGTCGGTGCCCGCGCAGATGGCCGACGGCCTGGACGGCTCGGTCGGTCCGCTCGTCGCGCTCGGCCATCACGTGCTGGACGGGGGCGGGTTCTGATGTTCCCGGACACGTCCCGCCGCGAACGGCCCTACGAGCGCCGGCGCAGCCGGCCGATCATCCTGACCGCCGCGGCGCTGGCCGTGCTCGCCGTCGCCACCTGGACGGTGGTGCTCGGCACCGCGTCGGACGGGCCGTCGTCGACCGACTGCCCGGCCCCCGCCGCCGGCGCACTGCCCGGCACCGAGCTGGACCGCAGCGAGCTGGCCGGGGTCTCCCCCGCCGCCCCGCGCGACGTCCGGTTCCAGGTGCTCAACGCCGGCGGCCAGCGCGGCCAGGCGAACCTGGTCTCCGCGCAGCTCAAGGACCTGGAGTTCGGCGAGGCGACCGCGCCGGGCAACGACCCGGCGTTCCCGGACGGCGACCTGGGCTGCATCGGGCAGATGCGGTTCGGCGCGGACGGCGAACCGGCCGCGGCCACCCTGGCGCTCGCCCTGCCCTGCGTCGAGCTGATCCGCGACGACCGCCCGGGCGCCGTCGTCGACGTCGTGGTCGGCACCGCCTTCACCGACGTCGCACCCGGCCGCGCCGCCCGCGACGTGCTGGACCAGCTGTCGTCGCCGGGGGTCGAGGGCGGCCCGCGGGCCGACGAGGGGCTGCTGGTCCAGGCCCGCGACGGGGTCTGCTGACCTCCGGGACTCAGACCTGCGCGGCGCCGCTGCGGCGGGCCAGCCCGGCCAGCTCGTGGGCGATCCCCGGGGCGGCGGCCAGGGTGACGTCGTCGCCCAGTCCCCCGGTCGTCCCGCCCGCGTCGGCCAGGTCGGACATGCCCGGCGGGACGGCGATGTGCAGCACCGCGCCCGCCTCGCGGGCGATCAGCGCGCCGGCCGCCCAGTCCCACCAGTTGCAGCCGTGCTCGAGGTAGCCGTCCAGCCAGCCGGCCGCGACCGCGCACAGGTCGAGCGCCGCCGCGCCGGCCCGGCGCACGTCGCGCACCTCGGGCAGCATCGCGGCGACCATCCGCGCCTGGCGGGCGCGGCGCTCGGACCGGTAGGCGAAGCCGGTGCCGATCAGCGCCTGGCCGATCTCGGTGGTCGCCGCCACCGCCAGCGGCCGCCCGTCGCAGGTCGCGCCGAGCCCCCGGCCGGCCGACCAGAGCCGTCCCGCGGCGGGCTCGGCGACCGCGCCCGCGACGGTCGCACCGCCGTCGACCGCGGCGACCGAGATCGCGTACCAGGGCAGTCCGTACAGGTAGTTGACGGTGCCGTCGATCGGGTCGACCACCCAGCGGGCGGTGGCCGCGTCACCCGCGCCCTCCTCCCCGTACACCGGCTCGCCCGGGCGCAGCTGCGCCAGCCGGTCCCGGACGAACCGCTCCACCGAGGCGTCGGACGCGGTCACGACGTCGGTCGGGGACGACTTGGTGGACACCGCACCGGCAGCGCTCGCGTCCCGCGGGGCGGGCAGGCCGCGCAGGTGCTCGGTGGCCTCCGCCGCGACCTGCTCGGCGACGGCGCGGAGGGTGGCGGGATCGCTGGTCTCGTGCAGGCTCACGGCCCCATCCGACCACGCGCGGGACCACCCGGACGCGCGGGGCGGCGTGAGGTGCGTCCCGTCCCGCGGTGCGCAGTTACAATGGAACGCGCACCCCGTCTCCGGAACGCGCGGCGACCACCATCGACGCCGGCGACCGAGGCGGTGCCAGGACAGAACATTCCGACCGATCCGTGATCCCGCCGCCCGGCGGACATCCCGGCGATCCGGTCGCGTAACGACTCCAGCGCACGTAGCGAGAGGGCCCAGGTGGCAGCCGCAGACTCCGCAGCACGCAGCGACTCGACCGTCGAACCGACGTCGGGTCCCGCATCCCGCAGCCGCCGTACGTCCGGTGCGGCCGCGTCCACCACCACGGCGAACAGCACCGTCAAGAAGGCGGCCACGCGTACCCGCAAGACCGCGGCTCCGAAGACCGGTCCGAAGAAGGCGGCCCCGAAGAAGGGGACCGACCCGGCGACGGACGGCGAGGGCGTCGAGCTCGACGAGGCCGCGGTCGACCTCGAGGACGGCGAGATCGAGGCCGAGGACATCGAGGCCGACATCGCCGAGGCGGCGGCCGACGAGACCGACACCGCCGACGAGCCGGACGAGGACGACGACTCCGACGACGAGACCAACACCGGCAAGAACCGGGTGGCGCCGACCACCCGGGCGTCGCAGCAGAAGTCGGCCGACTTCGTCTGGGACGAAGAGGAGTCCGAGGCGCTGCGCCAGGCGCGCAAGGACGCGGAGCTCACCGCCTCCGCCGACTCCGTCCGGGCCTACCTCAAGCAGATCGGCAAGGTGGCGCTGCTCAACGCCGAGGAGGAGGTCGAGCTCGCCAAGCGGATCGAGGCCGGCCTCTACGGCGCGGAGCGGATCCGCAAGCTGTTCGAGTCGAACGAGAAGCTCTCCCCGCAGATGCGGCGCGACCTGCGCTGGATCGTCCGGGACGGCGAACGCGCCAAGAACCACCTGCTCGAGGCCAACCTGCGACTGGTGGTGTCGCTGGCCAAGCGCTACACCGGCCGCGGCATGGCGTTCCTGGACCTGATCCAGGAGGGCAACCTGGGCCTGATCCGTGCGGTCGAGAAGTTCGACTACACCAAGGGCTACAAGTTCTCGACGTACGCGACGTGGTGGATCCGGCAGGCCATCACCCGCGCGATGGCCGACCAGGCCCGCACCATCCGCATCCCGGTGCACATGGTGGAGGTCATCAACAAGCTCGGCCGCATACAGCGTGAGCTGCTCCAGGATCTCGGGCGCGAGCCCACTCCCGAGGAGCTCGCCAAGGAGATGGACATCACCCCGGAGAAGGTGCTGGAGATCCAGCAGTACGCCCGGGAGCCCATCTCGCTGGACCAGACCATCGGCGACGAGGGCGACTCGCAGCTCGGTGACTTCATCGAGGACTCCGAGGCCGTGGTGGCCGTGGACGCGGTCTCCTTCACCCTGCTGCAGGACCAGCTCCAGTCGGTGCTCGCGACGCTGTCCGAGCGCGAGGCGGGCGTGGTCCGGCTGCGGTTCGGCCTGACCGACGGTCAGCCGCGCACGCTCGACGAGATCGGCCAGGTCTACGGCGTGACCCGCGAGCGGATCCGCCAGATCGAGTCGAAGACGATGTCGAAGCTGCGCCACCCGTCGCGGTCCCAGGTGCTGCGGGACTACCTGGACTGATCCGACGACTCCGGTCGACGAGTGCCCCGGTCGCGATGCGACCGGGGCACTCGTGTGTGACGGGCCTCCGGGGCACGGCGCTGACTAGGCTGCGGGCAGGCAGCTACGGCGCCGTGCGGTCCGGAATGGTGCCGCCACCCGGGGTGGCGTCCGGACCGGGACCGGAGTACGCCTCCCTCGTGGCGGAGTACTGCCGCACCGCATGGCGGCCCGAGGTCGCGGCGGAGCGGGCCCCCAGCCTCCGGCGCACCCTGGACGAGATCGACCGGCTCGTCCGGGCCGGAACCTGGTAGAGACCATCTGATGTCCGTCCACATCGGACCCCGAAAACCGGCGGCGCCGGCCGCCCCGCCGGGCTAGCGTCGATCACGGACCGGCGCCGGAGATCCCGCGCCCGCACGGTCCGTTCCCCGGGGGGTGTCTGGTGCGCGCGCTGACGTGGCGTCGGCTCGGTGGGCCCGCCTCCGCCGTCGCGGTGGGCACCGCCGTGGTCGCGGCGGCGGCGGAGGCGATCGCCGCGACCGTCGTCGGACGGGTCGCCGCGAGCCCGACCGGCACCCTGGTCATGCTGCTCGCCGCGCTGCTGCTGGGTGCGGCCGTGCTGGACACGATCGGGCGCGTGCTGTTCGCCGGGGTCGTCGGCCGCGCCGAGGGCCGGCTGCGGGCCGACCTGCTGGACTCCGCGTTCGCCCAGCCCCTCCCCCGGCTCGAGGACCAGGCGGTCGGCGAGCTGCTCGACCGGGTCGACGACGACTCCCGCCAGCTCGCCCAGCTGATCCGCCGGATCGGCTGGGAGACCGGGCGGGCGCTGATCCGCTCGGTGCTGGCCTGGACCGCCGCCGGGATCGTGTTCTGGCCGGCCTGGATCGCGTTCCCACTGGTCGCGGCGCTGGTCGTGCTGGTGGTCCGGCCGCTGACACCTCGGCTGGCGCGCTGCAAGGTCGCCGAGGAGACCGCCTGGTCCGATCACTCGGCGCAGCTGGAGGAGGCGATCGCCGGGCAGGACGACGTCCGTACCTCGCTCGGGCAGCCACACGTCGTGCGCGGCTACGCGGCGCGGGCCGCCGCGGTGATCGCGCGGGTGCACGCCACCTGTGTCGCCGCCACCCAGGTCGGGCTGCGCGCCGGGTTCGTCGCGCACGCCCTGCTCGGCGCGGTCGCGCTCGGCGGGGTGTGGCTCGTCGCGGGCGACCCGGGCGGGATCGCCGCGCTGGTCACGTTGTGGATCCTGGTGACCGCCTTCGTCTCCCAGGTGGACGCGGTCGTCGACCGGATGCCCGACATCCAGGCCGGCATCGGCGCACTGACCCGGGTCCGCTCGCTGCTGCTCGCCGAGCGGGAGCCGGACGGCGGCCTGCCGCTCCCCGACGGCCCGGTCGGCGTGCAGCTGCGCGGCCTCACCGCCGGGTACGACGGCGGGTTCCGGCTCGCCGGGATCGACCTGGACGTCCCGGCCGGGACGACCTGCGCGCTCGTCGGGCGCACCGGATCCGGGAAGTCGACGGTGGCCAAGGTGCTGTCCCGGGCGATCGAGCCGCCGCACGGGCAGGTGCTGATCGGCGGGCGCGACGTCCGCACGATCGCCCTCGACGACCTGCGCCGCGGGATCGGCGTCGTCACCCAGCGCACCGAGATCCTGACGACGACGCTCGCCGGGAACATCGCGCTGCTCGATCCCGCGGTGTCCCGGGACGCGGTCCGGGCCGCGGTGTCGGCACTCGGCCTGGACGGCTGGGTGGACGCGCTGCCCGACGGCCTGGACACCCGCCTGGGCAGCGGCGGGATCACGCTGTCCGCGGGTGAGCAGCAGCTCGTGGCGTTCGCCCGGCTGCTGGTGCGCGACGTCGCCGTCGTCGTGCTGGACGAGGCGACCGCCCGGATGGACCCGCGGACCGAGGAGCGGGTCACCGGCGCGGCGCAGGCGCTGCTGGCCGACCGGACCGGGATCGTCGTCGCGCACCGGCTCTCGACGATCCGGCGGGCCGACACGGTCGCCGTGCTGGACGACGGCCGGCTGGTCGAGCACGGCGACCGGGCGCAGCTGGCCGCCGGGACCGGGCACTACGCCGAGCTGCTCGCCTCCACCGGCGACCTCGACGGGCCGCAGGCCGGCCCGGCCGAGCGGTCCGGGCCGGCCGGGAACGGCCTGCCGCACCGGTCGGCCCGCCGCCCGGTGCCCGCAGCCGCGCCGGTCCCGGCCCCGAAGCTGTGGCGGACGACGCTGCGGCTGGCGTTCGTGCACCCGCGCTGGGGGCTCCTCGGCGGGCTCATGTTCACCATCGCCACGCTGGCCGGCGCGACCGGTGTCGTCACCGGCTGGTTGTGGGGGCAGGTCGCCGCCGCCCTGCAGGGCGGCGGGACGCCGTGGGGCCCGGCGGTCGTCCTCACCGGGGTGCTGCTGCTGTTCCCGGTGTGGATCGCGGTCGCGTTCCGCACCTACCCGCGCTGGTGGACGGCGACCACCCTGCGGCTGCGGCTGGCGGTGCTGCGCGGCCAGACCATGCAGCACCGCGGCGGCCGCGCACCGGCCGGCGAGGTGGTGGCGCGCGCGCTCGACTCGGACCGGATGGTGCTCTACGTCGACCGCTGGGTGGACGTCGTGAACTCGGCGATCGTCGTGGTGGTGGCCGGGCTGGTCGCCGGCGACGTCCGGGTGGCCGCGGTGATCGGGGCGTTCCTGCTGCTGTGTGCCGGGATCGCCGCGGTCGGTGCGCCGTTCGCCGGGCGGGCCGGGCGGGCCGCGGCCGACGCCCGCGCGCGGTTCGGCACCTCGCTCGGCTCGGCGCTCGACGCGGCCCGCACGGTGAAGCTGGCCGCCGCCACCGGCGTGGTGGCGCGTCACCTCGGGGAGGTCGACGCCCGCCGCGTGCAGGCGACCGTGCGGGAGTACCGGGTCCGGGTGCTGCTGGAGGGCGTCCCGGGTGTGCTGATGCAGTCGGCCGTCGTGCTGACCTGGGCCATGTACCTGACCGGGCACTGGGACCTCGCGATCGCGCTGCTGGTGTCCACGACGCTGAACGGCGCCGGGTTCCTCGGCCAGGTCTGCGCGGCCGCGGTCACCGAGGCGCCGATCGCCCGGCGCTGGCTGCGCGCGATCGCGCCGTTCACCGGGCCCACCGACCCGACCCGGCTCCCGGCAGGCGTCGACATCGTCGCCGGGACCGCGCCGGAGCCGCCGCCGGTGCCGCGCGAGCCGCTGCACCGGCTGACCCTGGAAAAGGTCACCGCGGTGCACGACGACGGCACCGTCGGGGTGGAGGGCGTCGACCTCGACATCGACGCGGGCGAGCTGGTGCTGGTCACCGGCCAGGTCGGGTCCGGGAAGTCCAGCCTGCTCGCCGGCCTGGCCGGGCTGGTCGGGCACGAGGGCGTCATCCGGTGGAACGGGAACGCGATCGACGATCCGCAGCGGTTCCTGCGGCCCGGTCAGGTCGCGTTCGTGGGCCAGGTGCCGCGGGTGCTGTCCGGCACCTTCGACGACAACATCGCGCTCTCCCACCGGCGGCCGGTCGCCACCGCCGTGGACGACGCCCGGCTGGCCCGCGACGTCACGGCGGCGGGCGGCCCGGGCGCCGTCGTCGGGCACCGGGGCATCCGGCTCTCCGGTGGCCAGGTGCAACGGCTCGCGATGGCCAGGGCGCTGGCCACCGGGGCCGAACTGATCGTCGCCGACGACGTGTCGTCGGCGCTGGACGTCCGCACGGAGATCGAGCTGTGGGCGGCGCTGCGGCGCCGGGGCAGCACCGTGGTCGGGGCCAGCACCAAGCGGGCCGCACTGGCCCGGGCCGATCGGGTGGTCGTGCTGGACCGGGGCCGGGTCGCCGACGAGGGACCGTGGGACGAGCTGTCGGCGCGCTGGTCGCACCTGGCCGGCTGAGGTCCGGGCGTCAGCCGGCCGGGAGCGGGTGCTCGGCGAGGAACCGCAGGACCTCCGCAGAGGCCCGGGCCTGCCGGTCCAGGAAGTACGCGTGCCGCGCCCCTGGAAGGACGACCAGCTCCGCGCCCGGGATCCGCTCGGCCAGCAGCCGTCCGTTCGCCACCGGCGTGTACTCGTCGGCGTCGCCGTGCAGGACCAGGGTCGGCGCGGTGACACCGGGGAGCGCATCCCAGGCGTCGTGCCGGGCACTCGCCCGGCGGTGTCCGGCCCGGGCCCTGGTGGTCATCGACGCGTCACCGAGGACCGGCAGCGGACCGGCCCACCGTTCGCCGACCATCAGGCGGACCAGCTCGCGTCGCGCGGGACCCGGGGGGCCGGCCAGGGTGCGCAGGATCCCCCGGTCCGCCGGTGCGGTACCGAGGCCGCCCGCGCTGGTGCAGCCCAGGACCAGTGCTCCGACCCGATCCGGATGGTCGACGGCGATCCACTGCGCGATCCGGCCGCCCATCGAGGTGCCGTAGACGTGCGCCCGCCCGATGCCGAGCTCGTCGAGCACGGCCACCGCGTCGTGCGCGAAGCGCCGGGTGCTCCACCCCCCGTCGGCCACGTCGTCACTGGCCCCGGTCCCGGCGTGGTCGACCACGATCGTCCGGTGGCCGGCGAGGTCCGGGCGGACCGGGCCCCACCAGTCCCGCGAGTTCGCCTGCCCGGCGAGCAGCAGCAGCGGCTCACCGTCGCCGACGACGTCGAAGCCGATCCGGGTGCCGTCGGGTGCGACCGCCCAGCGGCCGGTCGGGCCCGTGGCGGACGGTACGGTGGTCACGACGCACACCGTAACCACCGCTCCGGGAACCCCCGGCCGGATCTCAGCCGCAGTGGTTCTCGTGCGCGACGTGGGCGTGGTGCTCGACCTGCAAGGTCGAGTGCTCCAGCCCGAAGCGCTCCCGCAGTGCGTGCGAGGCCCGGTCCAGCACCGATCCGGTGCCGCAGTGCAGCTCGATCTCCTCGTCCACCACCAGGTGGGCCGACATCGCCGGGGTCCGGTCGTTGATCGCCCACAGGTGCAGGTCGTGCACGTCCCGGACGCCGGAGACGGCGAGCAGCTCGGTGCGCACCGCGGCCACGTCGATCCCCTTCGGTGCGCCCTCCAGCAGCACGTGCGACGCCTCGCGCAGCAGCCCGACCGCCCGCGGCAGGATCAGCGCGACGATGAACAGCGACGCGACCGTGTCCGCGTACGGCCATCCGGTGGTCATCAGCACGACCGCGGCGGCGAGCACACCGACCGAGCCCAGCGCGTCGCCCAGGACGTGCAGCATGGCGCCGCGCATGTTCATGTTGCCGCGGTCGCCGCCGGACAGGACGACCAGCGCCGCGATGTTGCCGAGCAGGCCGAGCGCGCCGATCACCAGCAGCGGCAGGCCCGGGATCTCGACCGGCTCGAAGATCCGCTGGACACCCTCGACCGCCACCCAGACGACGACCGCGACCAGGGTCAGCGCGTTCAGCGCCGCGACCAGCACCTCGGCGCGGCCCATGCCGTAGGTGCGCCGGTCGGTCGCCGGCCGGGCGGCCAGGACGGACGCGACCAGCGCCGCGAACAGCGCACCGGCGTCGGTCAGCAGGTGGCCGAGATCGGCGAGCAGCGCGAGCGAGCCGGTGAGCACGGCACCGACCGCGCCCAGCACCGCGGTGCACAGCGTGATGGCGAGTGCGATCCCGAGCCGCCGCCGGTCCGCGCCGCCGTGCCCGTGGCCTCCGTGTCCGTGCCCCATGCCCGCAGCTTACCCATGCATGTATTCGCATGTCTAAACGAATGGGTCTCCGGTCGGGGTTCCGCGATCGCCGACGGCGCGCTGGGCCTCGCCGGGAGCTCCGCCGACGACGGGAGCCCCCAGCCGGGAGCGACCACCCGCAGCGAGATCGCCACCGTGCTGGACCGGCAGCCCCGGTCCCGGGGGCGATCGGCGGCGGCCCGGGTGGTGGACTTCGCCGACGGCCGCTCGGGCAGCCCCGGCGAGTCGCTGAGCAGGCTCGGGATGCGCCGGGCCGGGCTTCCGGCCCCGATCCTGCAGTATCCGGTCCCCGGCACGTCCTACCGCTGCGATTTCGGCTGGCCGGATCACGGGATCGTGGGCGAGTTCGACGGCCGGGGCAAGTACGGGCGTCTCGTCGGACCGGACGCCGACCCGGACACCGCCGGCCGACTCGTCTGGCGGGAGAAGCGCCGGGAGGACCGGATCCGCGCGACCGGGCTGATCGTCGTCCGGTGGACGTGGCCCGACATCGGAGCGCCGGGACCGCACGGCATGGTGGGCCTCCTGCGCGAGGCACTCCGATGACATCGCACCGCCCGCGCGACGCCGCACCGTCGTGCACGGGTGCGGCGCCGGAGTGGGGGTGCGGCAAACGGTGGGGAGGGGTGCGACGAGCAGGCGGGGTGCGGCAGGGCAGGCACGCCCGGGCGCGGCAGCCACGCCGAGTGCGGCCCATCTGGACCACCGGGTGCGGCATGCCTACCGGGTGCGGCATGCCTACCGGGTGCGGCAGGACTGCCGGGTGCGGCAGGACTGCCGGGTGCGGCCGGCACGCCGCCTCACGGCACCGCGGGCTCCCCCGCCTCGATGAGCAGCTCGCCGTCCTCGGCGCCGACCCGGACGGTCCGGCCGGGCCCGATCCGGCCGTCGAGCAGCATCGCCGACAGCGGATTGTCCAGCTCGCGGCGGATCGTCCGGCGCAGCGGCCGGGCGCCGAAGTCGGGCTGATAGCCGTGCTCGGTGAGCAGGCGGACCGCGTCGTCCCCGATCTCCAGGCCGATCTCCTTGCGGGCCAGCCGGTCCCGGGTATCGTCGAGGAGCAGCCGGGTGATGTGCGCCAGCTGCTCGGTGTCCAGCCGCCGGAACACGACGGTCTCGTCGATCCGGTTCAGGAACTCCGGCCGGAACACCTCGCGCAGCCGCGGCATCAACCGGTCGGCGAGCACCGCGTCCTCCCGCTCGGCCGGTGTGGCCTCCTGGGCCGCCGCGGAGCCGAAGCCGAGTGTCATGCCGTGCCCGGTGATCAGCTCGGAGCCGACGTTCGACGTCATGACGACGACGGTGTGCCGGAAGTCCACGGTCCGGCCCTGGCCGTCGGTGAGCCTGCCGTCGTCGAGCACCTGGAGCAGGGTGTTGAAGACGTCCGGGTGCGCCTTCTCGATCTCGTCGAGCAGCAGCACCGAGTACGGGCGCCTGCGGACGGCCTCGGTCAGCTCGCCGGATTCCCCGTACCCCACGTAACCGGGTGGGGACCCGACCATCCGGGCCACGGTGTGCTTCTCGCCGTACTCGCTCATGTCGAGCCGGACCATCCGGTCCTCGTCGCCGAACAGGGCCTCGGCGAGCGCACGCGCCAGCTCGGTCTTCCCGACCCCGGTCGGGCCGAGGAACAGGAAGCTGCCGACCGGGCGGCCCTCGTCCCCGAGCCCGGAGCGCGACCGGCGGATCGCCTCGGCGACCGCGGTCACCGCCGGATCCTGCCCGACGACGCGCCGGTGCAGCTCGTCCTCCAGCCTCAGCAGCCGGTCCCGCTCGGCCTCGGTGAGCTGGGTGACCGGGATCCCGGTCGACCGCGACACCACCTCGGCGATCTCGTCGACGCCGACGGTCGGCGCTTTCCCACCCGGATCCGCCGGATCCGCGGCGAGCCGGGCCCGGGCCTCGGTGATCTCGTCGCGCAGCTGGGAGGCCCGCTCGTAGTCCTCGTGCGCGACCGCCTGGTCCTTGTCCCGTGTCAGCTGCTCGATCCGCTGCTCGATCTCCCGGTGGTCGACGGTCGGGGTGCGGGTGCGCAGCCGCACCCGGGCCCCCGCCTGGTCGAGCAGGTCGATCGCCTTGTCCGGCAGGAACCGCTCGGTGACGTAGCGGTCGGACAGCTCGACCGCCGCCCGCAGCGCATCCGGGGTGTACCGGACCTGGTGGTGTGCCTCGTAGCGGTCGGCCAGGCCGCGCAGGATCGCCACGGTGTCCTCGACCGACGGCTCCGGCACCAGGACGGGCTGGAACCGCCGGGCCAGCGCGGAGTCGGACTCGATGTGGCTGCGGTACTCGTCGAGCGTCGTCGCGCCGATCACGTGCAGCTCGCCGCGGGCCAGCGCGGGCTTGAGGAGGTTGCCGGCGTCCATCGCGCCGCCTTCGCCGCCACCGGTGCCGGCGCCGACCATCGTGTGCAGCTCGTCGATGAACACGATCAGGTCGTGCGAGTGCTCGCGGATCTCCTCGATCAGCGTGCGCATCCGCTCCTCGAAGTCGCCGCGGTACTTGGTCCCCGCGACGACGCCCGCCAGGTCGAGCTGCACGACGCGGCGGGCGCGCAGGATGTCGGGCACCTCGCCGTCGGCGATCCGCTGCGCGATGCCCTCGACGACGGCGGTCTTGCCGACGCCCGCCTCGCCGATCAGCACCGGATTGTTCTTGGTGCGGCGGGACAGCACCTCGACGGTCTGCTCGATCTCGTCGTCCCGCCCGACGACCGGGTCCAGCCGGCCGCCGCGGGCGGCGACCGTCAGGTCCTGGCCGTACCGGTCGAGCGTCGGGGTGGCGGAGTCCGGCTGCTCGGGGACCGGTCCGGCCTGCGGGGTCCGGCCGTCGGTCATCGAGCCCGGCGCGAACCGGGAGCGGGCGAGCAGCCGCCCCGCGGCGGACTCCTCGTTGGCCGCCAGTGCGAGCAGCAGGTGCTCCGGGCCGATGTAGGTCGACCCGAGCGAGCGGGAGACCTGGTGCGCGTCGAGCAGGGCCCGCTTCGCCGACGGGGTGAGCGACGGCGGACGCGGATCGGTGCCGCCACCGCGCGGCAGCCGCTCGTCGAGCGTCCGCGCGATCACGTCGGGATCGGCACCGGCCCGGGTGATCCACTGCCGGGTCGTCTCGGTGCGTGCGCAGGCCAGCAGGATGTGGGTGGCGTCCAGGTCGGCGTCGCCGCGCCCGGACCGCTGCACGGCCTCCTGTGCCGCATGGGCCATGATCTCCCTGGCACCGGCGCTCATCAACCGGTTCAGGTCGATCCGGTGCACCGGTCCACGGGGGTCGCCGGGACCGAAGAAGCCGGTCATCAGTCACCTCTCGTCGGGTTTCGCCGCTGGGAGGTCTTCCCGCCGGTCCGGCGGGTGAAACCCGCGCGGTGCGGCTCAACCGTTGCCGGCGAGCGTGTCCGGGGCCGCGGTTCCATCGTCCGCCGCGAGCACGTCCGGGGCGACGGTGACACCGTCCGCGGCGAGCACGTCGGAGGCGACGTCGCGGCAGGCCGCCCAGCCGAACTCGACGTCCCGCTCGGCCGGATAGGTCGTGAGCACCGCGAGTGCACGGTTCTCCCAGGCGAGCACGCAGTTGACGTTCCAGTATCCGGCGCCGTGCCGGGTCCAGCCGTTCTTCTCCGCGACGGCGCCGGGGAGCATGCCGTGGATCCCGGAGCGCCCGTCGGGGGTGATCGACGCCAGGTCGGTGAGCAGCTCGGTCCCGCCCGGCCACTCCTCGGCGCGGTCCCGGACGCAGCCCAGGATCGCGGCCGCCTCCAGGGCGCTGAGCTGGGTGAACGACCACCACCCGGGGCGCGACGTGGTCACCGACACCCCGCACTCGGCCGCGAGCCGGTCGGTGGTGGCCTCCCGGCCGCCCCGCCGGTAGAGCCGTTCCGCGGCGGAGTTGCTGCTCGCCCGCACGGCCGCCGAGATGTCGGCCCGCTCGGCCTCGGTGACCGGGCGCCCTGCCTCGGCCGCGGCGCGCAGGGTGTCCGCGGCCAGCCACGCCTTGATCGTCGACTCGGCCTCGGTGCGGGTGCTGTCGGCGTCGGCGGAGCCGGTCCAGCGGCCGGTGGCGGTGTCGAGCAGCGCCCAGGACAGCTGCAGGCCCTCCTCGTCCTCCCGGGTGACCGGGATCGTGCCCGGCGGCAGGGTGACGGCCTCGCGCGGGGCGATCCCGGCGTCGGCACCCGGTTCGATCATCGCGAGGAACAGGTCCCGGGTCGTCCCGTAGAGCAGCGACGCGGCCGACTCCGGCTGCGCGGCCGGCGGCACCACCGGATCCGCCGCGGTGGTGTCGCCGGCCGGCTCACCGCCGTCGGCGGCCGGCTCACCGCCACCGGCGGGGGGCTCGCCGTCGGCGGCCGGGGCGCCGTCCGGCGCCGGTGCGCCGTCGGCCTGCGGTTCGGGCAGGTACGGCCCCGCCGGGCCGGGTCCGGCCACCGCCGGTCCGGTGCCGGGCGCGCCGGACGACGGTCGCGGCGCGATCGCGACGGCCGACGGGACGGGCCCCGGCACGTCGGCCGCGCTACCCGGGCCGGAGGCCGGGGCCGGGCCGGGCACGGCTGCCTGCGCGGGGACGGGCGCCGGCTGTTCCGGGTCCGGCGATGCGGCGGCGACCGCGGACGGTCCGGCCGGCGCAGGTCCGGCCGGGGCCGTCCCCGCGCCGAGCGCGGCGGGCGCGGTGACAGCGACGACCGCAGCGAGCACACCGGCCCAGCGGTACAGGCGTCGTCCGGGCACCGCTCCCCCGTCCAGGACCGGCGGGCGACCGACGTCGCGACGGGAACCGGCCCGACCCGATCTTCACCGACCGCGGGCCGTTCCGGACAGCCGCCGTTGAACGTTCACACAGGATTATCAGGATTCACCGGCGGATCCCGGCGAACCGTGACACCCCGGACACGGACCGTCCCCACGAGCGGCGCCGGGCGGCCCGGGGCCGGCCGGTCGAGCGGTCAGGGACAGCCGGTGAGCGTGGACACCGGGCTGACCTCGCCCCGGCGCAGCGCGCGGCGCAGCCGGCGGGCGAAGGTCAGCTGCCGGCGGACCTGCCGCACCGGCTCGATCTGGGTGACCTCGTGCAGTCGCCGGTGCAGCGGCCCCTGGTCGCCGCGCCGGTCGAGCAGCGACCAGGAGAACTCGATCGCGTCGACGCCGTCGAGACGGTGCGGCACGGTCTCGAACCACTGCATGCTGCGCCGGGCCATGTCCTGCACCGGTGCCATCGCGGCGCGGCGGCGCGCGTCGTAGGCGGCCAGCGCGGCCTCGACGTCGGTGACCGGCTCGACCGCGCCGTCCGGGCCGTGTGCCGGGTAGAGCTCCTCGGTGAGCGCGATCGCATCGGCGACGGCGAGCACGGTGCCGGATCCGATCGCGAAGTGCGTGGTGTGCGCGGCGTCGCCGGCGAGGACCACGTTCCCCGAGCGCCACGAGGTGTTGCGGACCTCCCGGAACTCCAGCCAGGGCGAGTCCCCGGCGCCGGGCGGCGCGATCAGCGACTCGCCGTCCAGCGAGCGGTGGAAGATCCCCTCCAGCATCCGCATCACATCGTCGGCCGGCATGGTGTCCAGCCCCAGCCCGCGCCAGGTGTCCGGGGTGCACTCGACGATGCAGGTGCTGACGCAGTCCGCGGCCGGGTAGGCGTGGAACCAGATCCAGCCGGCGCGGGTGTACTCGAACGTGAAGGTGAACGCGCGGAACGGCTTGGACGTCCCGAACCAGACGTAGCGGTTGGCGCCGTGCGCGATCCGGGTGCCGAAGTCGTGCTCCCGCGCGGTGCGGATCGCGCTGCCGATACCGTCGGCCGCGACGACGACGTCCGCGTCGGCGGTGAGCGGATCGGCCGCGAGATCGCCGTCGGGCGCGACGGCGGTCTCGAACCGCAGGTCGACGCCGACCTGCCGGGCGCGGGCGGTCAGCACCTCGAGCAGCCGGGCCCGCCCGATCGAGTAGCCGTACCGGCCGCCGAGGTGGACGGTCTCGTCCCCGACCTCGACGACCTGGTCGCCCCAGACGTGCGCGGCGGCGCGGACGCCCTCGGCGCCGACCGGGTCGGTCCGGTACAGCTCGTCCAGGATGTCCTCACCGAGGGTCACCGCGAAACCGGACGCGGTGCCCGGCGCGGTGCGTTCGGCGACGACGACCTCGTCCCGGCCACCGGAGCGCAGCCGCGCCAGGATGCCGGTGTAGAGGCCGGCCGGGCCACCACCCACGCAGACGATCTTCACGCCAGGTCCCTTCCGGGCCCGCCGGGGAACGGGCTCGGCGTCAGGGTAGGGCAGGAACCGGACACCGGCGCTACGAGGGGTAGCCGGTTCCGGTCCGGACCGTGACGGATCAGGTGACGCGCGGTGTGCTCAGCCGATCGCCCCCCGCTCGCCGCGCTGGGCGGCGCGCCGGACCCGGCGCGCGCTGGTCAGGGTGCGGCGGACCTGGCGGACCGGGCCGATCTGGGTCGCCCGGTGCAGCCGGTAGTGCAGGCGGCCCATGTCGCCGCGCCGGTCCAGCAGCGCCCAGGAGAACTCGACCGGGTCCTCGCCGCGCTCCAGCCGCTCCCCGGCGCGCTCGAACCACCGCATGTTGCGGCGGGCCATGTCCTGGATCGGGCCGAGCCGGGCGCGGCGCCGGGCGTCGTAGGCGGACAGCGCAGCGATCCGGCCCTGCGCGGTGGCCCGGCCGTCGTGCGTCGCGTACAGGGCGTCGGCCAGCGCCACCCCGTCCTGGACGGCGAGCACGGTGCCGGACCCGATCCCGAAGTGCGTGGTGTGCGCCGCGTCCCCGGCGAGCACCAGGTCGTCGTCGCGCCACGTGCGGTTGCGGACCTCGCGGAACCGCAGCCAGGGCAGCTCGCCCGCCCCGTCGCCACCGGCGGGGGCCAGCAGCCGGTGCCCGCCGAGCGCGTCGGCGAAGATCGACTCCAGCATCCGGAGCCCGTCGGCCGCCGGCACGGAGTCCAGGCCGAGCCCGGTCCAGGTCTCCGGCGCGCACTCCACGATGCAGGTGCTGGCGCCGTCGGCGGACGGGTAGGCGTAGAACCAGATCCAGCCGGCGTCGGTGCGCTCGAAGGCGAAGGTGAACACGTCGACGCAGCGATCGGTGCCGAGCCAGACGTAGCGGTTCTCCCCCGGCTCGACGGTGGTGCCGAAGTGCCCGGCGCGGGCCGTGCGCAACCGGCTGCCGACCCCGTCGGTGGCCACGACGACGTCGGCGTCGATCTCGTCCCGGCCGGTGACGTTGCTGCCGAACCGCAGATCGACGCCCAGCTGCTCGGCACGCTCGGTCAGCACCTGCAGCATGGTGACCCGGGCCATCGAGTAGCCGTACTTCCCGCCGAGGTGCACCGGCTTGAGATCGCCGATGCGCACCATCTGGTCGCTCCACAGCCGCGACGCCCGGCGCAGCGCGGGGGCGCCGGCGGGGTCGGTGCGGAAGAAGTCGTCGAGCAGGTCCTCGCCGAACGTCACGCCGAAACCGTGCGTCCAGCCGCGCCGGTTGCGCTCGTGGACGACCACCTCGTCGCGCCCCCCGGACCGCAGACGGGCGAGAATCGCCAGGTAGAGGCCGGTGGGCCCGCCTCCGACGCACGCTATACGCAACCGAAGCCCCCTCGGTTCAGGTGTTCACCCCAATGGAGTGGCACCGTAGCGCAACGTTTGCGAACCCCGATCGGGTGTGCGGCCGCCGGTGCCACCCGGACCATCGTCGACGGCGGGTCGTCGTTAGCGTGGGCAGCGTGTTCGCTGCGAGCGCCGCCGGGTGCGGCACCGCCCCGCTGACCACGCGCCGTGCGGGCGCCCGGTGAGCGTCGGCGGCATGCTCGCCGGACGGGTCCGTTCGGTGCGCCGGGAGATGGGCAACCCGCTCTACCGCAACGCCTACGCCCTCATGCTGAACACGGTCGTCAACTCCGGGTTCGGCCTGCTCTACTGGATCTTCGCGGCGCGCACCTACAGCCCCGAGGAGGTGGGGCGCGGCTCGGCTCTGGTCAACCTGATGATGCTCATCTCGGTGCTGACCACGCTGAACTTCGGGCAGGCGCTGATCCGGTTCCTGCCGACCGCGGGCAACGACTCGGCCCGGCTCGTGCGGCTGGCCTACGCGGTGTCGGCCGGTCTGGGCACCGTCGCCGCAGCCGGGGTGATGATCTACCTGAACCTGGTCCACTCCCCCGGTGACCCGCTGTGGGTCTCGCCGGGATTCGCGATCTGGTTCGTGGTCTCGACGGCCGCCTGGTCGATATTCAACCTGCAGGACCAGGTGTTCACCGGCCTGCGCTCGGCGATGTGGGTGGCGCTGGAGAACGGCGTCTACGGCGTCGTCAAGCTGGTGCTGCTGGTCGCTGTGTCGTTCACCTCGGTCTCCGACGGCGTGTTCACGTCCTGGTCCGCCCCGGTGCTGGCGCTGCTGGTGCCGTTCACCCTGCTGATCGCGCGCCGGCTGGTCCCCCGGCACGCGGCCGCCTCCGCCGCCGAACCGGGCGCCGGCGCGCCCGCCCCGGCGACCCTGCGCCGCTACATGGCGGGCGACTACGTCGGCCAGGTGTTCAACCAGGCGACGTCGTCGTTCCTGCCGGTCCTGATCATCCAGCTGCTGGGCCCGCAGCAGAGCGCCTACCTGCTGCCCGCCCAGACCGTGTTCATCGCGATGAACATGCTCTCGGTGGCGATCACCTCGTCGCTGGTCGTCGAGGGCTCGCGGGACCCGGCGCGGGCGCACCTGCTGGCCCGCTCGATCCTGCGCCGGATCGCGGTCATCGTGCTCCCGGCGGCGCTGCTGGTGGCGCTGGCCGCCCCGCTGCTGCTGCTGCTCTACGGCCGCGAGTACGCCGAGAATGCCTCGCTGCTACTGCAGCTGCTGATGATCTCGATGCTCCCGCGGGTCGTCGTCACGCTCTGGATGACCCGCTCCCGGCTGGCGAACCGGACCGGTCCGCTGGCCGTGCAGCAGCTCGTGCACGCCGTCGTCGTGCTGGGCGGGACGCTGCTGCTCTCGCCCTCGCTGGGGCTCGACGCGGTCGGCTGGTCCTGGCTGGCCGCCGAGCTGCTGCTCGCGGTGTTCCTGGCGCCGATCGTCGTGCGCTGGCTGCGCGGCACCCATCCGGTGCCCGCCCGCGGGCCGGCCCCCACCGATCCGGGCGCCGGCGAGGTCACCGAGGTGATCGGCCGGATCGACGACGGCGACAAGGACAATGACGGCGGCAGCGGCCCGGCCGGGCCCGCCGACGGCGGCAGCGGCCCGGCCGGGCCCGCCGACGACGGCCCGACCCGGCGGATCCCGCGCGTGCGGGAGTGACCCCGGGAGTGCCCCTCAGCCCCGGTCGATGAACCGCTCGGGGATCGGGGTTCCGTTGCGCCACAGGTTGCCCAGCGCCCGGTCGAACGCCCGCGGGCGGAGCCGGACCAGCCCGCCGCCCGGGTTGTGCGTGATCTCGCCGAAGTAGACGTGCCCGTCGACGTCGTAGAGGTCGACCCGGGCGAAGGTGAAGTCCTTGCCCAGCGCACGGGCGATCTCGAGCATCCGCTCGTAGCCCGCCGGCTTCTCCGGCAGCGACCGGGCCTGGGAGAACCGCCCGGAGATCCGGAACGGCACCCAGTCCGGGTGCATCATCGTGGAGGTGTGCGCGACGAACCGATCCTGGTCGACGACGACCATGGCGGGCTCGCCGTGGAAGACGAAGAACTTGTAGTCGTTCGGCGCCCCCTGCCCGTCGCCGATCATCTCCTCGACCACCGCCCGCGGGGTCAGGCCCTGGTAGGGGCGCTCCCGCCAGCCGTGCCGGAAGAAGTCGGTGCGCAGCCAGCGCGCGACCGTCGCCCGGATCCGGGCGTGGTCGGCGGCGGCCGGGTGCGGGACCAGGATGGTCATGTCGCAGCCGTGCGTCCCCTTCACCACGTAGGGCCGCTGCGGCCCCTCCAGGTCGAGGTCCTCGGCCCGCTCCACCACCTGGATCAGCGGGATCAGGTGCTCGGCCCCGATCCGGTCCGCGACGTGCGCGCGCACCCGGTACTTGTCCGCGGTGACGTGCACGAGTTCGGTCTGTTCGCCGAGGTTTTTCTTCGCCAGCAACTGTGCGTAGGTCTTCGGCTTCCGGAACGTCGTGATCTCGCCCTGGAACAAAGCGTGGTGCATGATCGCGAATGCGCGGTGCGGCAGGAATCGGAGCCGCCGGGACAGCATCACCCGAGCGTCGAACGACATTCTCGGGAGGATAGAGGAGCCCCTCTCGCCACCCGTCCCCGGGCACGTCGTGCCAGCAGGTGGTTACGCCGGCGCACCGGTGGACGACTACCCCTTCGAATCCGGAGCCGTTCCGGTTCGACGACAATGATCACACTGTCGGAGCAACGCCCTTGTGGTGCCAGGTCGGCGATAACCCCTCCGGACGAATGTCGGTGGGTGCGTGATGCGCCGCGCACACCCGGAAGGAGCCTTGATAACGTGCCGTTCGTGCAGAACAACAGCGTTCTGGTGACAGTGATCACCCCGGCCTACAACGTCGGTCCGTGGATCGCGGAGGCCATCGACTCAGTCCTCGCACAGACCGAGTCCCGCTTCGAGTACCTGATCGTCGACGACGGCTCGACCGACGACACCGCCGACGTGGTCCGTGCCCGGGCCGCGGCCGATCCGCGGGTCCGGCTCATCCAGGTGGAGAACGGCGGCTCCGGCGCCGCGCGCAACCGGGCGCTCGCCGAGAGCGCCGCGCCGTTCGTCGCGTTCCTCGACGGGGACGACCGCTGGCACCCGCAGTTCCTGCGGCACATGCTGGAGACCCTGCACACCGCCCCGCCCGGGGTGGGCATGGCCTACTGCCACAGCCGGGTGATGCTGGAGAGCGGTCAGGTGGTCGCGCTGCGCTGGCAGCCGGCCGGCCGGATCGACGTGGACCGCCAGCTCGTCGAGAACAACCCGCCGCACAACGGCAGCTCGCTGATGGTCCGGCGGGCCTGCTTCGACCAGGTCGGCGGGTTCGACTCGTCGCTGCCCTCGGCCGTCGACTTCGAGATGTGGCTGCGAATCGCGACCGGCTCGAACTACCCGCTGATGTGGGGCACCCGCCGGTACCTGCTCGACATGCGGCTGATGCGCACCGGGTCGATCAGCTCGAACCGGCAGCGCCGCTTCGAGTGCCTGGACAAGGTGATCTCCGACTACGCGCCCGGCATGCAGCGGATGCACCCGGGAATGGCCTACATCCGGCCCGCCGTGTTCGCCTACCGGGACGGGCTGGACGACTTCGGCGACCGCTGGTCGCTGCTCGCCCGCGAGGCGGGCACCGCGGCGCTGGCCCGCGACCCGTGGGGCCGCTCGCTGCTGGCCTGGAACGGGGCCGGCCGGGAGCGCCGCGCCCGGCTGCGCACCCTGCGCGACGGCGCCCGCAAGGGCGCCTACCGCGGCATGTCCGGTGCGCTGCGGACCGCCGGGAAGCTGAACGCCCTGCGGGGCTGACACCCACCCGGCGGGGCCGGCCGGACCGTCGGGGCCGTCATGCATGCTCGGCGGGTGGTGGAGCGGGCGACGGTGGCACGGCCGGGCCGGATCGAGCGGCGGGCCCGGGCCGGAGTGGCCCTGGTCTTCGCGACCAACGGCCTGGTCTACGCGAGCCTGCTCCCCCGCTTCCCGCAGCTCAAGGACGATCTCGGGCTGACCAACGCCCAGCTCGGCCTGGCCGTGGCGGCGATGCCGTTCGGCGCGCTGCTCGCCGGGCTGACCGCCGGAGCGCTGATCGCGCGGTTCCGGTCGTCGCGGGTGGCGTCGTTCGGGATGGCGGTGATCGCGGCCGGCGTGGTGCTGGTCGGGTTCGCCCCGGGCTGGGGCCTGTTCGCGGCCGCGATGTTCCTGGTCGGCGCCGCGGACGCGGTGGTCGACGTCGCGCAGAACGCGCACGGCCTGCGGGTGCAGCGGCGCTACGGCCGTTCCATCCTCAACTCGTTCCACGCGCTGTGGTCGGTCGGCGCGGTGGCCGGCGGGCTGATGGGATCGGCCGCGGCCGGGATCGCGATGGCGCTCCCGCTGCACCTGGGCCTGTCCTCGGCGCTGTCGGTGCTGATCGCGGTCGCGGTGTACCCACTGCTGCTGCACGGGCCGGAGGACGCCGAACGCCGCGATCCCGGGGGCACCGACGGCACCGGCGGGCAGGCGCCCGCCGGGCGGCGCCCGTGGGCCGGGCTCGGGCTCCGGACGGTCCTGCTGCTGCTGCTGGTGTTCGGGCTGGTCGCGAACTCGGGAACGGTCGTCGAGGACGCGGGTGCCACCTGGGCCGCGGTGTACCTGGATGGGCTGGGGGCGGGTGCCGCGATCGCCGGGCTCGGGTTCGTCGCGCTGCAGGGCTGCCAGTTCGTGGGCAGGCTGCTCGGCGACCGGATGGTGGACCGGTTCGGCCAGCGGGCGGTGACCCGGGCCGGGGGCGCCCTGGTGCTGGCCGGGATGGGGGCGGCGCTCGCGTTCCCGACGGTGCCCGGCAGCGTCGCCGGGTTCGGGATCGCCGGCTTCGGGGTGGCCACCCTGGTCCCGGCCGCGATGACCGCCGCCGACCGGATCCCCGGTCTCGCGCCGGGCGCCGGGCTGACCGTGGTGACCTGGCTGATGCGGGTCGGCTTCCTGCTCTCCCCGCCGGTGATCGGGGTGATCGCGGACGCCGCCGGGCTGCGGACCGGACTGCTCGTCGTCCCGCTGGCCGGGCTGGTGGTGCTGTTCCTCGCCGCGGCGCTCCCGGGCCGCCGGGCGCCCGCCGGCTGATCCCGGGCCGGCCGCCGAGCCGGACATCCGGCACGTTCCGTCGGTCAATGCTGCGTCTCGACACGAACCGATCGGTCGTTTAGCGTCGGCGGCCATGTCGTCATCCGTCCCGTCGGCGTCGCCGGGAGGAACCGTGGCACCCACGCTCCGGTCGTCCCGCAAGGTCGCCACCGCCAGTCTCATCGGCACCACCATCGAGTGGTACGACTTCTTCATCTTCGGCACCGCCGCGGCCCTCGTGTTCGGCCAGGTGTTCTTCCCGTCGGTGGATCCGCTGGCCGGCACGCTGGCCTCGTTCGGCGCGTTCGCCGTCGGGTTCATCGCCCGCCCGGTCGGCGGCGCGGTCTTCGCGCACTTCGGCGACCGGATCGGCCGCAAGCCGATGCTCGTCTACTCGCTGCTGCTGATGGGGGCCGCGACCGTCGGGATGGGGCTGCTCCCCGGCTACGACACGATCGGCATCTGGGCCCCGGTGCTGCTGGTGACGCTGCGGTTCCTGCAGGGCTTCGGGGTCGGCGGCGAGTGGGGCGGGGCCGCGCTGATGGCCGTCGAGCACGCACCGGCGCACCGGCGCGGGTTCTACGGCAGCTGGCCGCAGGTCGGCGTCCCGCTCGGCCTGGTCATGGGCACGGCGACGTTCGCGGTGCTGTCCGCGGTGCTCACCGACGAACAGTTCCTGGCCTGGGGCTGGCGGGTGCCGTTCCTGGCCAGCATCGCGCTGATCGGCGTCGGCATGTGGATCCGGCTCGGCGTGCACGAGTCGCCGGTGTTCCAGCAGACGATGGACGAGAAGACGGCGAACCGGATGCCGGTGCTCGAGGCGCTGCGCACCTACCCGAAGGAGATCGCGCTGGCCGCCGGGTCCTTCCTGGCGACCAACTCGACGTTCTACGTGGGCTCGGTCTGGCTGGTCACCTACGCCACCCAGGAGCTCGCCTACGACCGGACGACGATCCTGACCGCGAACGCCTTCCTGTCGCTGTCCGACATCCCGATGATCCTCGCCTTCGGCCTGCTCTCCGACCGGCTCGGCCGACGGCCGATGTTCCTGGCCGGGATGGGGGTGCTCGCGCTGTTCGCGGTGCCCTACTTCTGGCTCGTCTCGACCGGCAGCGTGTGGCTGTTCGTGCTGGGCGGGCTGGTCGTGCAGGCCTGCCGGTCGGCGGTATACGGGCCGCAGTCGGCGTTCTTCGCCGAGCAGTTCTCCACCCGGATGCGCTACTCCGGGGCGTCGCTGGCCTACCAGATCGCCTCGATCCTGGGCGGCGTCGCGCCGCTGCTGTGCACCGCGCTGGTCGCCTGGACCGGGTCGCTGTATGCGGTCGCCGGGTACGTCGCGTTCATCGCGCTGGTCTCGATGGGCTGCTCGTACCTGATGACCGAGACGCTGCGCTCCGGCCTGCGCGACGACACCCGGGTGGCCGCCGCCCGCGGGTGACCGGCGCCGCTCACCCGCCGCCGGTGGGCCCGCCCAGGTGGGTCGGCCGGTGACCGGCCGGGGTGGCCGCCCGGCGGCGGGCGAGCACGACGTCGACGATCCCGAGCACCAGCGCCAGCGCGAGCAGCCCGACCGTCACGACCAGTCCGCGGGAGATCGCGGACGCCCAGTCGCCGGTCGCGGCGAGCCGGGTGAAGAAGACCGCGCCCACCGCCGACAGCCCGACCGCCGTCCCGATCCGCTGCCCGGTCTGCAGCACGCCGGCCGCGGTGCCGCCCGCGGCCGGCGGGATCTCGGACAGCGCGATCGTCTGGTTCGGGGCGACGACCAGCCCGCCGCCCGCGCCGGCGACCAGCAGGGTCGCCGCGACCGCCCAGCCGGTCAGCGGGCTCCCCGCGGTCAGGGCCAGTGCCACGTCGGTCGCCACCAGCCCGGCCAGTACGACGGCGAGCCCGGTCACGACCACCAGTTGCCCGTACCGGGCCACCAGCCGCCCGCTCCACGCGGAGGTCAGCGCCGAGCTGAGCGCGAACGGCGTCATCGCCAGCCCGGTCTGCAGCGGCGTGTAGCCGAGCCCGTTCTGCAGGTACAGGGTGAGCACGAAGAAGATCGAGGTGAACCCGGCGAAGTAGGTCGCGCCGAGCGTCGCGCCGACCGCGTAGCTGCGGATCCGCAGCAGCCCGAGATCGACCAGCGGATGGCCGTGCGTGCGCCCGGCCCGCCGCTCCCAGCCGACGAACGCCACCAGCGCCGCGACCGCGACGGGCAGCAGCCACCACGGCGACGACGCCGGGTCCCGCTCGGCGAGCACCAGCGGCAGCATCAAGCACACCACCCCGGTGCCGAGCAGCGCGACACCGGGCACGTCCAGCGGGCGGCGCGGACCGCGCGCCGGGGCGTCCCGGGGCAGCACCCGGGCCGCGAACACCAGCGCGCCCAGCCCGATCGGGATGTTCACGAAGAACACCCAGCGCCAGCCGTCGACGTCCCCGGCGAGCGCCAGCAGCAGCCCTCCGAGCAGCGGGCCGACCGCCGTCGAGATCCCGACGACGGCGCCGAACGTGCCGAACGCCGTCCCCCGCTCCGGGCCTCGGAACAGGTCCTGGATGAGGCCGACGACCTGCGGGGAGAGCAGCCCGGCCGCGGCGCCCTGCAGCAGCCGGACCGCGACCAGCACCTCCGGTGTCGGGGCGAGCCCGGCGACCGCGCTGGTGAGGGTGAACAGCGCGAGCCCGGCCAGGAACATCCGGCGCCGGCCGCGGTCGTCGCCGAGCCGCCCGGCCGCGACCAGCACCAGCCCGAAGGTGAGGGCGTAGCCGGACACCACCCACGACACCTGGGCGGCGGACGCGTCCAGGTCGGCCTGCACCGACGGCAGCGCCACGTTGACGATGCTGACGTCGAGCAGGCTCATGAAGCCGGCGACCAGGCAGACGGACAGCGCTGACCAGCGGCGGGGATCGGGATCGTGCACCCCACCATTCGCGGGTGCCGGGGTGCGCGCCGCAACCCGGACCCCGGGTTCTCCGGACGGGGTCACACCGTGTGCACTGGGAGCATGACGACGTCGTTGCGCATCGCGCTGATCCCCGGCGACGGGATCGGCAAGGAGGTCCTCCCGCCCGCCACCGCCGTGCTGGACGCCGTCGGCCGCCGGCACGGCCTGAGCTTCGGCTACGACGAGTTCGACTGGTCCTGCGAGCGCTACGCGCACACCGGCGCGATGATGCCCGACGACGGCCTGGACCGGATCCGGCAGCACGACGCGATCCTGCTCGGCGCCGTCGGCTGGCCGGGGGTGCCCGATCACGTGTCGCTGTGGGGGCTGCTCATCCCGATCCGCCGCGCGTTCGCCCAGTACGTGAACCTGCGCCCGATCACGGTGTTCGACGGCGTGCGCTCGCCGCTGTCCGCGGCCCGGCCCGGCGACACCGAGGGCGGCGTCGACCTGGTGATCGTCCGGGAGAACTCGGAGGGCGAGTACTCCGAGATGGGCGGCCGGTTCGGGCGCGGCACGGACGGCGAGTTCGCGGTGCAGGAGGCGGTGTTCACCCGGCGCGGCGTCGGCCGGATCGCGGACTTCGCGTTCGACCTGGCGTCGCGGCGGCGGCACCGGCTGGTGTCGGCGACGAAGTCGAACGGCATCGTGCACACCATGCCGTTCTGGGACGAGGTGGTGACCGAGCGGGCCGCCGGGTTCGCGGGCGTACAGTGGCGGTCCGAGCACATCGACGCGCTCGCCGCGAAGCTGGTGCTGGACCCGGCGTCGTTCGACGTGGTGCTGGCGTCCAACCTGTTCGGTGACGTGCTGTCCGACCTGGCCGCGGCGGTCGCCGGGTCGATCGGGATCGCGCCGTCGGGGAACCTCGACCCGACCCGCAGCCACCCGTCGATGTTCGAGCCGGTGCACGGCTCCGCCCCGGACATCGCCGGCCGCGGCATCGCGAACCCGCTCGGCGCGATCTGGTCGGCCGGGCTGCTGCTCGAGCACCTCGGGTACCCCGACGCTGGCGCCGAGGTGCTCGCCGCGATCCGCTCCGCGCTGCTGGAGGTGCGCACCGGCGACCTGGGCGGGACGGCCGGGACCGACGAGATGACCGCCGCCGTGCTGAAGCGGATCGACGCGTGAGGGGCGCGGAGGCGCTCGTCGGGTCGCTGGCCGGGGCCGGCGTCGAGGTCTGCTTCATGAATCCGGGCACCTCGGAGATGCACTTCGTGCAGGCGCTCGACGCGGTGCCGGAGATGCGTGGCGTGCTCGCGCTGTTCGAGGGCGTCGCCACCGGCGCCGCCGACGGGTACGCCCGGATCGCCGGGAAGCCGGCCGCGGTGCTGCTGCACCTGGGGCCGGGGCTGGGTAACGGGCTGGCGAACCTGCACAACGCGCGCCGGGCGGGCACCCCACTGCTGTGCGTGGTGGGCGCGCACGCCACCGACCACGTCCGGCACGACGCGCCGCTGGAGTCCGACATCACCGCGGTCGCGCGGACCGTGTCGGGCTGGGTGCACACCTCGGGCGACGCCCGGGACGTCGCCGCCGACGCGATGCGGGCGCTGGCCGCCACCTCGGAGCGCGGCGGGCAGATCGCGACGCTGGTGCTGCCCGCGGACGTGTCCTGGTCCGAGGGCGCGGCACCCGCTCCCGCGCTGCCGGCGGCGCCGCCGCACCCGCCCGATCCCGGGCGGGTCGCCGCCGCGGCGGCCGCGGTCGCCGCACCCGGCGCCGTGCTCCTGCTCGGCGGGCCCGCGCTGGGCGAGCGGGCGATGGACGCGGCCGGCCGGATCGCCGCCGCGACCGGCACCCGGCTGCTGGTCGAGACGTTCCCGCGCTGCTGGGACACCGGCGCCGGACGGCCGCGGGTGGACAAGCTCGGCTACTTCGCCGAGCAGGCGCTCGCCCAGCTCGACGGCGCGTCGTCGCTGGTGCTCGCCGGTGCCCGCTCGCCGGTGTCGTTCTTCGGGTATCCGGGCGTGCCCGGCGACCTGGTCCCGGACGGCTGCCCGGTGCTCGGCCTCGCCGACACCGCGACCGACGCCTGCGCCGCGCTGGAGGAGCTCGCCGCGGCGGTCGCCCCGGACGCCGTCGCCGAGCCGGCCCCGCGGTCCGCGCCGCAGCCGCCGCCGGGACCGCTGGACGTCCGCTCGATGAGCGCGGCGATCGCGGCGGAGCTGCCGGACGGCGCGATCGTCGTCGACGAGTCGCTCACCGCCGGTGCGGCGCTCGCCCCGGCACTGCAGACCGCGGCCCCGCACACCCAGCTGGCGCTGACCGGCGGCGCGATCGGCCAGGGGCCGCCGACCGCGGTCGGTGCCGCGGTCGCCGCGCCGGACCGGCCGGTGGTGGCGGTGCAGGCCGACGGCAGCGCGCTGTACACCTTCCAGGCGCTGTGGACCCAGGCCCGCGAGCAGCTCGACGTCACCACGGTGCTGATCAACAACTCGGCGTACGCGATCCTGCGGGTCGAGCTGGCCCGCACCGGGGCGGGCGAGGCCGCCCGGTCGGGGCGGGCCGGCCGGATGCTGGACCTGTCCGACCCGACGCCGGACTTCGTGTCCCTGGCGACCGGCCTCGGTGTCCCGGCCCGGCGGGTGGAGACGACCGAGGCGCTGCTCGACGCCCTGCGGTGGGCCCGGGACGAGCCCGGGCCGCACCTGATCGAGGCGATCGTGCCCGCGGTGGGCTGAGCTCTCCCGGGGTTGCTCGTGTCGCGGCGTTCATGATCCCTGTTTCGGGAGTCCTGGTGCGCCTGCGGCGCTCCGGCGCTCCCGAAACAGGGATCATGGTCGGTCGCTCAGGTGCTACAGCGACAGCAGTCGGTCGAAGAACTCCCGGTAGCGGCCGAGGGCCTGGCGCAGGTCCTCGGTCGAGGCGTCCTGGCGGGAGAACTGCTGCTCCAGGTCGTCACGCTGGTTGCGGAACAGGCTCTCCAGCTCGTCGAGCACCTCGCCGACCAGCTCGTTCGCGCCGTGCACGGCGCGGCGGGGCTCGTCGACGAACTCGCCCTTCAGGACGTTCCAGCGCTCCTGGTAACGGCCGGCCCGGTCCGGCGGGATCAGCGACGAGCCGCCGGGCGCCGGATCGGCGGTGCCCGGTCGCGCGCCGGGATCCCCGGCAGGCGCCCCATCTGGTCCGGCTGCGGGCGCTCCGCCCGGGGCCGCTGCGGGCGCTCCGCCCGGTGCCGCGGCCCGAGCGGCGCCCGGGTGGCCGGCGGGACCGACCGGATCGGCGGGGCCGGCAGCGCCCCGCGGTGGTCCGCCGTCCGGCCCGGCCGGTCGGCCGGGCTGCGCCGCGCCGGTGTCGTACGGCGCGCCGCCCGGGCCGGGCGTCACGGGAGGTCCGGGATCCCCCGGGGCCGGGGGTGCGCCCTGCGGGGCCGGCGAGCCGGCGCCGCGGACCGGGGCGCCGCCGGAGGCATCGGCCGCGGGGACACCCGCGGCCGGGGCGGCGCCATCCGGGCCCGCGGTGTGCGGGGGTGCCCCGGCGCCGCCGCCCGGCGGGGCCGGGTGCTCGGCATGCCGTCCGCGCGGCGCCTCGCCCGGCCACGGATCCGTCCCGGGTGGGAGATCCGCACCGCCCGAGCGCGGCTCGCGCCCGGCGGGAGGTCCGCACCCCGGCTGCGCGCGTCGATGCCGGGTGGCGGGCCGGCGCCGGGGACCGGCTCGCGCAGTGGGTCGCCCGGACCGGCCGCGCCCGCGTCGCGCTGCGCGGTGACGGCGGCGTCGGTGCCGTCCCAGTCGGCGTCGCGCTCGTCGTCGCTGCGGCCGACGAGCCGCTCCTTGATCTCCCCGGCCAGCCTGGCCGCGCGGCTCTCGGGCCGGTGTCCGGAACGGTCGCTCATGCGCTCGTCTCCCGTCGTGTGTCGTGTCCGGTCTGCGGCTGCTGCGGCCGAGGTCCGGCGGGGTCGCGCTGCGGGTCGGTCCGGCCGGTGCGCGGATCGGCCTGGGCCGCGCGGGGGTCGATCCGGCCGTTGCGGAGATCGGGTCCGGCGGCGCGGGGATCGGGCTGCACAGCCCGCGGGTCCCCCTGCGCGACCCGCGGATCAGGCTGCGCAGCTCGCGGATCCCCCTGCACACCATGCGGATCGGGCTGCGCAGCTCGCGGGTCGGCCTGCGCTGCCCGTGGGTCCCCGTGCACCCCCCGCGGATCGGCCTGCGCCGCCCGCGGATCGGGCTGCACTGCCCTCGGCCCCGCCGGCGCCGCTGTCCCGGCCACCGGCGCGGCGCTCCCGGCCCCCGGCGCGGCGGTCCCCCGGGCGGCGGCGTCACCGGGCCCCCGGGCATCCCGGTCGCGCTCGTCGCCGGTGTCGTCGAGCAACGCGTCGACCAGCGCCCGGTAGCTCGTCACGGCCTGCCGCAGGTCCTCCGTACCGGCCCGCCCCGCGGCGTGCTCCCGGGAGATCCCGCGCGCCTCCCGGTAACGCTGGGTCAGCACGGGGTAGGCGACGGACAGGTCCTCGGCCCGCTGGTCGAAGTCCTCGACCGGATAGCCACGGGCGGACATCACCTCGGCGACCAGGCGGTCGGCCTCCCGGACCGCGCTCGCCGGGTCGTCGACGAAGCCCTGCTGCACCTGGGTCCAGCGGCCGCGGTAGCCCGCGCGCTCCTGCGGGTCGAGATCGCGCAGCCGCAGCGAGCGGTGTCGCCTGCGCCGCTCCGCGAGGTCCTTCTCGGCGTCCCGCGGGTCGTCGGCGCCACGCACCGCGCGGTCGTACTCGGGACCGAACTGCTCGCGTAGCGCGGCCGATCGGCGTCGGCGCGCCGCCGCGAGCGCGGCGGCCACGATCGCCACGAGGACGATCACCACCACGGCCACGATGATGATCGTTGTGATGTCGGTCATATCGGTCTGTACCCGTTCGTGCGGCACGAAAACACCCCTGACCTGCCCGTGATCACGCATCGTGAACGCGGAACCCGCTTGACCTGCACCGGGGTGCAGGTCGCAGGCTGGACGCGTGGTGGAGACCGTCCCGGGACGTGGCGCAGGGAACGAGCCGGGTGTCTGGTCATCCGGGCGGGCCCCGACCACCGTCGGCATCCTGCTGCTGATCAGCCTCACCGCGTTCGAGGCGATGGGGGTCGGCACCGCGATGCCGGCCATCGTGGACGATCTCGGCGGGCTCGCGCTCTACGCGTGGCCGTTCGTCGCGTTCCTGGCCGCGGCGGTCTTCGGGACGGCCTTCGGCGGCCGCTGGTGCGACGCCCGCGGGCCACGGGCCCCGCTCGTCGTCGCACCGACGGTGTTCGGGATCGGCCTGCTCGTCGCCGGCTCGGCGACGACGGCCGCCGAGCTGCTCACCGGCCGGGTGCTGCAGGGCCTCGGCGCCGGAGTGCAGGGCGTCGCGGTGTACGTGCTGGTCGCCGCGGTCTACCCGAGCCGGCAGCGGCCCGTGGTGTTCGGGCTCATCTCGTCGGCGTGGGTGCTGCCCTCGCTCGCCGGCCCGCCGCTGGCGGCGATCGTCACCGAACGGTTCTCCTGGCACTGGGTGTTCCTCGGGCTGCTCCCGGTCGTCGGCCTCGCCCTCGTCCTGATCATGCCCGCCGTGCGGGGGCTCGGTCCGCCGCGCGAGCGCACGACCGGCGGCGGCACCGGGTTGGTGATCGCCGCGCTCGGCGCCGCACTCGGGGTGGCCGGTCTCAGCTGGGCGCTGGAGAACCTCGACGCCCGCGGCGCGGTGGTCGGCGCGGTCGCGGTGCTCGCGCTCGTCCCCTCGCTGCGCAGGCTGCTGCCCGGCGGGGTCGTCAAGGCACGGCCGGGCATCGCCTCGGTGGTCGCGGCCCGCGGCCTGGTGGCGGGGGCGTTCTTCACGGTGGTGTCGTTCCTGCCGCTGATCCTCACCGCGACGCACGGATGGTCGCTGACCGCGGCCGGCGTCCCGCTGATCGTCGCGTCACTGGGGTGGTCGGCGGCCGCCGCCTGGCAGGCCCGCCATCCCGACAGGGACCGGTCGGTGATGCTGCGCGCCGGATTCGCGACGATCGCCGTCGGCCAGCTCGGGCTGCTGCCGGTCGCCGCGGGATGGCTGCCCGGCTGGCTCGCGATCGGGTTCTGGGGGCTGGCCGGGCTCGGGATGGGCGTCGCGTTCTCCGCGATCGCGTTCCTGACGCTCGCCCACTCGACGGCGATCGACGTCGGATCGCACTCGTCGGCGGCGCAGCTGCTGGACCAGCTGGCGACGGCGGCGTTCGTCGGGCTCGGCGGGGCGCTGCTGGCGATGCTCACCTCGCCCGCCGTCGCGATGCCGGTGCTGCTCGGGGTGGTGGCGGTGCTGGCGCTGACCGGCGCGGCGACGGCGCCGCGCACCCGGCTGCCGGCCTGACCGGCGGCAGCCGGTCAGCGCAGCAGCGCCCGCAGGACCCGCGCGTTGCGCTCCGGATCGGGCTCGCCGCCGGTGATCGCCGGCGTGTGCACGAACGACTCCGCGATCCGCACGGTGGCGTAGGCGAGCTCGGCCGGTTCGAGGTCGATGGTCACCCGGCCGGTCTCGACGTCGTGGGTCAGCATCGTGGTGACGAGCCCGATCAGCCGGCTCTGGAACTCGCTCGCCTCCCGGGTGAGCAGCCGGGCGAGCAACTCGCCCTCGTCGGCCTGCATCCGCCGGAACCCCGGGTGCAGCAGCACGTCGGCCGCCCACCGGCTGAGCGTCTCGGCGGTCAGGCTGTGCGCGGGCCCCTCGTCGCGTACGGTGTCCCACACGGCGGCGAGCGCGCGGTCGGCGGTGAGCCACAGCACCTCGACCAGCAGCTGGTCCCGCGTCCCGACCCAGCGGTGCAGCGTCACCCGGCTGATCCCGAGCTCCTTGGCGAGCGCCTGGATGTCGATCCGGCGGCCCGCGCGGAACCACCGGAGCGCGACCGTCAGCGCGTCCAGCGGGCTCGCCCTGGTGCGCACCGGCACGGCACGCAGCTGCCGCTGCAGCGGGGTCACCGCCGCGGAGCCCGCGCGGGCCGCAGCGCCCCGGTCACCGCTCACCGCTCCTCCGCCCCCCGCCCGTGACGTACCGACGCACCCGGCATCGGATGCAACGTGATACACCGACTGTATCGGACAGGTTTCCCGGCTCGGTCCTGCCACGCAGGATATCCACAGTTCAGGGGCACTGCATGCCCGAGTAGCGTTCGCCCGAACGGCATTCTTGTGTGACACACGTCGTGCTCTGTAGCTTTTCGGGGGTGCACGTCAGAGGTGCGCGACCGCGCTCAACGAGGAGCAGGACATGACCGACACGACGACCCACCGGCCTGTCGGCCGGCTGGGGAACCCCGCACTCAGCCTGGCGGACGATCCGCGCGCCGATCCCCGGATGATCGCCGTCCTCGGCGCCTTCGGCGTGACCGGGCACGCCGACGACGCGCCGATCGACCGCACTGCGGGCCGCGAGGCACTGCTCGCGTTCGTCGCGGCCGTCGAGGAGGGCTTCGAGGGCTTCTTCGCGGCGCTGGCCGAGCCGTGGGCGCCGGTGCCGGGGATCGTGCGGGAGACCCGCGAGCCGGCCCCCGGCGTCACCCTGCACGTGCACCGCCCGGAGGGCGCCGACGGCCCGCTGCCGGTGGTGTACCAGATCCACGGCGGCGGGATGGTCATGCTCGGTGCGACCGGGCAGGCGTACATGCACTGGCGCGACGAGCTCGCGGCGGCCGGGGCGGTCGTCGTCGGCGTCGAGTACCGCAACGGCGGCGGCCGGCTCGGCGCGCACCCCTTCCCGGCCGGGCTCGACGACTGCGCCACCGGGCTCCGCTGGGTGCTCGACCACCTCGACGAGCTGGGCGGGACGCACGTCGTGGTCACCGGGGACTCCGGCGGGGCGAACCTCGCGCTCGCGGTCGCGATCCGGGCCCGGCGGGAGGGCTGGAGCGACCGGATCGCCGGCATCCACGCGCTGTGCCCGTACGTGCTCGGCACCTGGGACCGGGCCCCCGAGCACCTGCACTCGCTGCGCGAGAACGACCGGTACTGGCTCAACCGGCAGCTCTTCCCGCTGCTCGCCGAGGTCTACGACCCGGGAGCGGGCAACGTCGACGATCCCACCTGCTGGCCGGCCCGGGCAACCGTCGACGACCTGCGCGGCCTGCCGCCGCACCTCATCTCGTGTGCGGAGCTCGATCCGCTGCGCGACGAGGGCATCGCCTACCACCGGCTGCTCCTGCAGGCCGGTGTGCCGTCGGTCGGGAAGGTCGACCTGGGGCTCTGCCACGTCGGGCAGATCCTGTTCCGGGACGCGATGCCCGACGTGTACGCCGCCGCGGTGCGCGAGGTCGTCGGGTTCGCGGAGTCGGTGCGCCCCTGACGCCGGGCCCGTCCCTGCACGGGCGGTGCGCTCGTGCAGGGACGGGACGGGATCAGATGGCGGCCGGGCTCGCCAGGGGCTCAGCGGCGGTATCGAGCGCGGCGGGCGTCACCGTCGTCCAGCGGCGTCCCGGCCGAACGGGCTCACGAGGACACCGCGCAGCTCCCCCGGTCCTTCCACACCGGTCCGGACGCGGACGGGCGGATGTCGTCGTCGAAGATCGCGGTGGGCAGGTAGAGCGAGCAGCAGGCGTTCGGGATGTCGACGACGCCCGAGACCCGGCCCTCGATCGGTGCCGACCCGAGCAGCAGGTAGGCCTGCGGACCCGAGTAGCCGAACTTCTCCAGGTAGGTGACGGCGTTGAGGCAGGCGTTGCGGTAGGCGACGGTGGCGTCGTTGTAGAGGTTGGTGTCGGTGGTGTGGTCGACGCCGATCCCGATGAAGGTGACGAACTCGGAGTAGCGCGGTTCGACGTTGCCGGGCATCAGGATCGGGTTGGTGGTGACGCCGTAGGTCTCCATCCCGCCCTTGATCAGGTCGACGTGGAAGTCGATGAACCCGCCCATCTCGATCGCGCCGCAGAAGGTGATCTCGCCGTCGCCCTGGGAGAAGTGCAGGTCACCGCCGGAGAACAGGGCGCCCGGCACGTGGACCGGGTAGAAGACGCGGCTGCCGCGGGTGAAGTTCTTGATGTCGTGGTTGCCGCCGTTCTCCCGGGGCGGCACGGTGCGGGCGCCGTCCCGGCCGATCCCGGCGAGCGCGTCGCCGGTCGCGGTGCCGCCGAGCACCTCCTCGTCCAGCGGCGGGAGGGCGAGCGCGGGCACCCGGTCCGGGTCGGTGGCGATCAGCGCGCGTTCCCGGGCGTTCCAGCGGGCCAGCAGCTCGGGCGACGGCGCGGTGCCGAAGAGTCCGGGATGGGTGATCCCGGTGTAGGAGACGCCGGGGATGTGCCGGGAGGTGGCCTTCTGGCCGGAGAAGTCCCAGATCGCCTTGTACGCGTCGGGGAAGGTGTCGGTGAGGAACCCGCCGCCGTTCTGCTTGGCGAAGATGCCGGTGTAGCCCCAGCCCTGACCGGGTGCGGGACCGGTCTCCTGCGGCACCGGACCGAGATCGAGGATGTCGACGACGAGCAGGTCGCCCGGCTCGGCGCCCTCCACCGCGATCGGGCCGGAGAGCATGTGGGCGCCACGCAGGTCGACGTCGCGGACGTCGTTCGCGGAGTCGTTGTTGCCGATCTGGCCGTCGGTCCACTCCCGGCACTCGACGCGGATCGAGGTGTCCGGGCGGACGGTGACGGCCGGCGGGATGTCGGGATGCCAGCGGTTGTGGCCGGGGACCGCCTGGTCGCGCATGGACCTGGCCTGGTCGACGGTGAACACGACGTCGGGCACGGTGGCCTCCTGGAACTCGGTGGGGTGCGGGGATCAGGGCCGGGGCAGCCGGGCGTGCCGCGGGTCCCGGGTGACGGGCGTGGCGCGCCGGGAGCGGCCCGGCACCGACGAGACGACCTGCGGCGCGTCGGCGCTGGCGCCCGAGGCGTCCAGCGCGCGGCGCAGGCCGGGATCGACGCCGCGCAGCGCGGGCGCCCCGAAGATCCGCGACGAGTGCGATCCGCAGTCCGGGCACTGCGCCTCCCGGGCGGCCGCGGACATCGGCCGGACCTGGTCGAACTCGCCGCAGACGGGGCAGCGATGGGTGTAGGTGGGCACGGACACCTCCAAAGTACTGTCATATGAAAATATCTCCATTGACAGTATGGGTGTCAAGCCAGGCGGGCCAGAACGTCGAACGACAGGCCGTCGGCCCGGGCCAGGTAGACGTCCTGCCGCAGGTGCCCGCCGCGCAGCGAGACCGCACCCCGGGGACCGTCGAAGCCGGTGTCCTCGGCGACCGCGAGCAGCGCCGCGGGCTCCACCGATCCCGCCCGGCCGGCCAGCCTGCCGAGCAGCGTGATCGCCTCGAAGCAGGACTCGGCAAGCGCGCCCGGCACCGGGGCGTGCACGCCGAACCGGGCCGCGTAGCGGGCCGAGAAGTCCAGCGACGACGCGGTCGCCAGCGTCTCGAAGTAGCCGGCCGCCGCGTACAGCTCGCGGGTGGCCTCGGCGCCGGTCGCGAGCAGCATGTTCTCCTCCATCAGCGGGGAGAGCCGGACCCGATGGCGGTCGGCGCCGGACGCCGCGAAGGCACGGTTGAACCGGACCGCGTCCGAGCCGACCAGGAACATCAGCACGCCCTGCGCGCCGGAGCGCTGCACCCGGGTGACGACGGGGCCGAAGTCGTCGGTGCCGAGCGGGACGAACACCTCGTCGAGCACCCGGACGTCCGGGCTGGTCCGCACGAAGCGGCGCACCGCGCGGGCCGAGCCGCGCGGCCACACGTAGTCGTTGCCGACCACGCACCAGGTCCGCACGCCCAGCTCCGCCGACATCCAGCGCAGCGCGGGCAGCACCTGGGTCTCCGGTGTCTCACCGGTCAGGAACACCCCCGGCGTCGTCTCGCCGCCCTCGTAGAGCGGGGCGTAGACGTAGGGCACCCGGCCGGCCACGGCCGGGGCGAGGGCCTGCCGGACCGCGGAGATGTGCCAGCCGCTGACCGCGGCCACCCGGCCCGCGTCGAGCAGGTCCCGGACGGCCGCGGCGACCTCGGACGGCGGCCGGCCGCCGTCCACCGGCAGCAGCCGGACCTCGCGGCCGAGGACCCCGCCCGCGTCGTTCAGCTCGGCGGCGGCCAGGTCACCGCATGCCTCGCAGGCCGGGCCGAGGATCCCGGCCGGGCCGCTGCGGGGCACGACGAAGGCGACGTCGAGCACTGCGGGGGCCGTGGACACGTCACCTCCCGGTCGGTTGAAGGTGACAGTGTTTACGATGACAGCGATCTCGTCACTACCCCGAACGCGCCAGCCCGGAGGATGCCCGTGCCCGCCGCCGAACCCTGCACCGGCGCCCCGGCCGCCGCGGCCGTGCTCGGCCGCGCCGCGCACCGGGTCGAGCGGCGGATCGAGGAGGCCGTCCGGCCGCCGGACGGGCCGGGCCTGGACGGCTGGCGGGTGCTCGATCTGCTCGCCGACGGCGCGGGGCACCCGATGTCGGACATCGCGGTCCACGCGATGGTCCCGGCGCCGACCCTGACGAAGATCATCGACCGGATGGTGGACCGGGCACTGGTGTACCGCCGGCCGGACGACGCCGACCGCCGGCGGGTGCTGGTGTTCGGCACCGACCGCGGCCGGGAGCTGCACGCGGCGTTGCAGCCGGGCGTCGCGCGGGTGGAACGGGAGATCCTGGACGCGTTCGGCGCCGACGCCGGGACGGTGCTGGCGGCACTGTCCCGGCTCGGCTGAGCTACTCGCCCTCCAGGTCCCCCTCCGACTCCAGGTACGCCTGCCGCAGCGCGTCCAGCGTGGACGCCTCCGGCGACTCCCACAGCCCCCGGTCGACGGCCTCCAGCAGCCGCTCCGCCATCCCGTGCAGCGCCCACGGATTGGACTCGGTCAGGAACTTGCGGTTGTCCGGGTCCAGCACGTACCCCGCGGTCAGCGTCTCGTACTGCCAGTCGGCGATGACACCGGTGGTGGCGTCCCAGCCGAACAGGTAGTCGACCGTCGCCGCCATCTCGAACGCGCCCTTGTACCCGTGCCTGCGCATCGCGGCGATCCAGCGCGGATTGACCACCCGGGCCCGGAACACCCGGGCGGTCTCCTCGTGCAGGGTGCGGGTGCGGACGGCCTCGGGGCGGGTCGAGTCGCCGACGTAGGCCTCCGGCGAGCTGCCGGTCAGCGCGCGGACGGTCGCGACCATGCCGCCGTGGTACTGGTAGTAGTCGTCGGAGTCGGCGATGTCGTGCTCGCGGGTGTCGATGTTCTTCGCCGCCACCGCGATCCGCCGGTAGGCGTTCTCCATGTCGTCCCGGGCGGGCACGCCGTCCAGGCCGCGGCCGTAGGCGTAGCCGCCCCAGGTCGAGTAGACCTCGGCGAGATCGGCGTCGCCGCGCCAGTCGCGCGAGTCGACCAGCTGCAGCAGCCCGGCGCCGTAGGTGCCCGGCTTGGACCCGAAGATCCGGGTGCGGGCCCGGCGGTCGTCGCCGTGCCGCTCGCGGTCGGCGAGCACGTGCGCGCGGACGAAGTTCTGCTCCGGCGTCTCGTCCAGCTCGGCGACCAGCTTCACCGCGTCGTCGAGCAGGGCCAGGACGTGCGGGAACGCGTCCCGGAAGAACCCGGAGATGCGGACGGTGACGTCGACCCGGGGGCGGCCCAGCTCGTCGAGCCCGATCACCTCGAGATCGCGGACCCGGCGCGACGCGTCGTCCCACACCGGGCGGACGCCGAGCAGCGCGAACACCTCGGCGACGTCGTCGCCGGAGGTCCGCATCGCGCTGGTCCCCCACACCGACAGGCCGACCGAGCGCGGGTACTCGCCGTGGTCGGCGCGGTAGCGCTCGACCAGCGACTCGGCCATCGCCTGCCCGGTCTCCCAGGCCAGCTTCGACGGGACGGCCTTCGGGTCGACCGAGTAGAAGTTCCGGCCGGTCGGCAGCACGTTCACCAGTCCGCGAAGCGGCGAGCCGGACGGGCCGGCCGGGATGAAGCCGCCGTCCAGGGCGTGCAGCACCCGGTCCAGCTCGTGCGCGGTGGCGTCCAGCCGGGGCACCACCTCGACGGCGGCGAAGCGCAGCACCGCACGCACCGCGCCGTCGTCGACGCCGGGGAGTGCCGCCGCCGCAGCGGGCCGGACGGCCGGACCGGCAGTACCGGCGGTACCGCCAGTACCGCAGTGCTCGGCGGCGACGTCGTCGACCGCTCCCGGATCCCAGTCCCGGGCCTCCATCCCGGCGACCAGCGCGCGGGCGACGGTCTCGACGGCGTCCGTTCGGGCACCGGTCTCGGAGCCGTCCTCGACCAGCCCGAGCGCCTGCCGCAGCCCGGGCACGGACTGCTCGCCGCCCCACATCTGCCGGGCCCGCAGCACGGCGAGCACCAGGTCGATCCGCTGCTCACCGGCCGGGGCGAGAGCCAGCACGTGCAGGCCGTCCCGGATCTGCACGTCCTTGATCTCGCAGAGCCAGCCGTCGACGTGCATCAGCATGTCGTCGAAGACGTCCTCGTCCGGGCGCTCCTCCAGGCCCAGGTCGTGGTGCATCTTCGCGGCCGTCATCAGCGTCCAGATCTGCTGGCGGATCGCGGGCAGCTTCGCCGGGTCGAGCGCGGAGATGTTGGCGTGCTCGTCGAGCAGCTGCTCCAGCCGGGCGATATCGCCGTAGCTCTCGGCCCGGGCCATCGGCGGGATGAGGTGGTCGACCAGGGTGGCGTGCGCCCGGCGCTTGGCCTGGGTGCCCTCCCCCGGGTCGTTCACCAGGAACGGGTAGATCAGCGGCAGGTCGCCGAGCACGGCGTCGGTGCCGCAGGACGCCGACATGCCCAGTGTCTTGCCCGGCAGCCACTCCAGGTTCCCGTGCTTGCCGATGTGCACGATCGCGTGCGCGCCGAACCCGCCGTCGGACTCCGGCGCCGCCAGCCAGCGGTACGCGGCCAGGTAGTGGTGCGACGGCGGCAGGTCCGGATCGTGGTAGATCGCGACCGGGTTCTCCCCGAACCCGCGCGGCGGCTGCACGATCAGCGTGACGTTCCCGCTGCGCAGCGCGGCGACGACGATGTGGTCGTCGTGCACGTACAGCTCGCCCGGCGGCTCGCCCCAGTGCTCGACGACGCCGTCGCGGAGGTCCTGCGGAAGCGTGCCGAACCAGCTGCGGTAGGTCGAGGCGGAGATCCGGATCGGGTTCCCGGCGAGCTTCTCCTCGGTGAGCCAGTCCGGGTCCTGCCCGCCGGCCTCGATCAGCGCGTGCATCAGCGCGTCGCCGTCGCCTGCCTCGACACCCGGGAACCCGCCGGTCTCGTACCCGGCGGCGGCCATCGTGCGCAGCAGCGCGACCGTCGAGGCCGGGGTGTCCAGACCGACCGCGTTCCCGATCCGGGCGTGCTTGGTCGGGTACGCCGACAGCATCAGCACGATCTTCTTGTCGGCGTTCGGGATCCGGCCGAGGTTGGCGTGGTTGACCGCGATCCCGGCGACCCGGGCGGCCCGCTCGGGGTCCGGGACGTAGACGGACAGGCCGTCGTCGTCGGTCTCCTTGAACGAGAACGGGACGGTGATCAGCCGGCCGTCGAACTCGGGGACGGCGACCTGGGTGGCGACGTCGAGCGGGGACAGGCCGTCGTCGTTGGACTCCCAGGTCTCCCGGGACGAGGTCAGGCACAGGCCCTGCAGGATCGGGACGTCGAGCGCGGCCAGCTCGGTGACGTCCCACTCCTCGTCCTCGCCGCCGGCCTGCGCGGACGCCGGCTTGGTGCCGCCCGCGGCGAGCACGGTGACGACCATCGCGTCGGCGCCACGCAGCCGCTCCAGCAGCCCGGCCGGGGCCTGGCGCAGCGAGGCGCACCAGATCGGCAGCGGTGTCGCGCCCTTCGCGGAGATCGCGTCGCAGAGCGCCTCGACGTAGGCGGTGTTCCCGGCCAGGAACTGCGCCCGGTAGAAGAGCACCGCCACGGTGGGTCCGGTCCCGATCCCGGTGCCGGTGCCGGTGCCGGTGTCGGGGCGGTCCAGCACGCCCCACTCGGGCAGCTCCACCGGCGGCGCGAAGCCCTCGCCGGTGAGCAGCACCGTGTCGGACAGGAACGCGTGCAGCTGCCGCAGGTTCTCGGTGCCGCCCTGCGCGAGGTAGGTGTGCGCCTCGGCGGCGACGCCGGCGGGCACGGTGGAGAGCTCCATCATCTCCGCGTCCGGCGCCATCTCACCGCCCAGGCAGACCAGCGGCGTGGACCGGGCCCGCAGCAGGTCCAGGCCCTCCTCGAAGTAGCGGTAGCCGCCGAGCACCCGGACGACGACGACGTCGGCCGCGTCGGCCATCGCGGCCAGCTCGTCGAGCAGCACCCGGTTCGGGTTGGCGAGGCGGTAGTCCGCCCCGCCGGCGCGGGCGGAGAGCAGGTCGGTGTCCGAGGTGGACAGGAGCAGGATCACCGGGCGGTCCCGGTGCGGGGCGTGCGGGCGCGCGTCATCGGCGTACCTTCCTCGGGATCCTCGTCCCGGACGGAGGTGGCGCGGCGGATGGGGCCAGTGTCTGGCTGCCCCGGCGGTCCACGAGGGTCCGCAGGGATCACAGTGGCGGGACCGCGCCGGACTCGCACCGGCTTCCTGATCCCACCCGCCGTCTTCGGTTGTCCGATCACCTTCCGCAACGGGCCGGTCCCCCGTCAAGGAACCGTGCACCGCCGTGGCGCTCGGCACGGGTGCCGCCGGTCACCCCGGCCGTCGTGGCGGGCGCCGCTGGAGGCCGGTCTGCTCACCCGGACAGGAGATCGCCCTGCGGGATCGGTCGTGGGCCGATCCCCTCCGGCAGGGCGGTCGATGGGGCGTCCAGCCAGAACACGTGCCGGCCCCCGCTCGAGACCGTGACCCCGTACCGGTCGGTGTCGGGTGAGCCGAGCTGCCGCCAGATCCCGGCGAGCGTCTCGACGCGGCCCCACAGCCGACGGGGCCCACCCTGGGCGACGGTGGAGGCGTCGTCGGTGAGCTGCGCCCAGGAGCCGTCGCCGGAGTAGAGAGACCGGACTCCGGTCATGAGCATCTCGACCTCGGGCAGGTCGATCCCGACGAGGGTGCGCAGAACTGGCCGGTCCAGCTCGTCGGGATGGTCCGCGACGTCGCGGACCGTGGTGCGCTCGTCGTGGGCCCGGACGTGCGGCCCGGCCGCGGGGTCGCGCAGCGGATGGTCCGGATCGGGGCGCATCCACATGAAGTGTCCGGGACGGCCGGTGAACCGACCCGACACGTGCTCGGGGTCGCTCCTGTCGAGCACGATGAGCCCGCTGCTGGACTCGCTGCGCAGGTCGACCACGATCCGGCCGCCGTCGGCGAGCTGGGACACCCACGCACCGGGGACCCGGGGCGCGCCGCAGGTGGCGATGATGCGGTCGGACGGCGCCCCATGCGGGACCCCGACGGCGCCGTCACCGGTCACCACCGTCGGGCGCAGACCTGCTGCAGCGAGGCGCTCGCGGGCGGTCGCGGCCGGGTCGGGGTGCAGCTCGACGGTGGTGACCCGCTCGGCGCCCACCAGCCCGCGCAGAGGATCGCGGCGTCGTAGCCGGTGGCCGTGCCGATCTCCAGGACGCGGGCAGCAGGGCCATCGCTCCACCCTCTCGCGCTCCCGCGCCGAACAGCGGGATCGCCGCATCATCGCGCCGAGCGACGACGACCGCGGAGGTTCCGGCGGATCTGCGCCGGACGCGCCCGGGGTTCCGGCCGCCCCGGGGAGGACTCGCCGCCCGCTGACCCCGTCGGGGGACTCCCCGGTGCGCCTGCTTGCCCGGACCCGTACCCCGGTCGACGCTCTCCCGGCACGACCCACCTCCACCGGCGGGAGCCACCGTGACCCGACGCATCCTCACCGTGCTGCTCGGCACGGTGCTGGTCACGGCGCTCACCCTGCCCGCGGCGCAGGCGGCGGTGCCGGACGTCCTCGCCGATCGGGCGTACATCGGCGTCTCGGTCGCCACCGTGTGGACCTCCCCCACCAGCCCCCGGGAGATGGACCGCTCCGCCGTCGCCGCGCCGGCCGACCCGGCAGCCTGGCTCGGTTCGATGACCGCCGCCGACCGGCGCGAGCTGACCACCGCGTCCCGCACCCAGACCCAGGTCCTCTACGGCGCCCCGGTGCAGGTGCTGGAGCGCCGGGACGACTGGACCCGGGTCGCGGTCCCCGGCCAGCCCAGCGCGAAGTACGACCGCGGCTATCCGGGCTGGATCCCGTCCGCCCAGCTCACCACCGGTGTCGCGTTCGCCGGGCTCACCGCGGCGCTGCCCGCGGGCACCGTCGACGAGGTCGCCACCACCTGGCTCTACGCCGAGGAGACGCGCACCGAGCGGCTCCGCGAGATCAGCGCGGGCACCCGGCTGCCGGTGCTCTCCGGCGACTCCGGCGGCGTGCAGGTGTCGCTGCCCGGCGGCGGCACCGCCTGGATCGACGCGGCGCACCTGCGGATCGGCGGGCCGGGACCGGCGACCGGAGAGGACCTGGTCGGCACCGCGCGGCTGTTCCTGGACCGGCCCTACCTGTGGGGCGGCCGCTCCGGGTTCGCGCCGGACTGCTCCGGGCTGACCGGGCTGGTGCACGAGCTGCACGGGATCACGATCGGCCGGGACGCGTCCGACCAGGCGATCGGCGGCCGGGCCGTCGGGAAGGACGACCTGCGGCCCGGCGACCTGCTGTTCTGGAACTCGCCCGCCACCCACGTCGCGATCTACGCGGGCGACGGGCAGATGATCGAGGCGTTCGACGCGTCCACCCCGGTGCGGGTCACCCCGGTCCGGTTCGACGACAGCTACGCCGGGGCGCGCAGGCACCTGCCCGACCCGGCCTGACCTGGTCCGCGCCCGGCGTGTGACCGATGCCGCCGCCCCGCGCGGGCGCCCCGCGGGTCCCGGTGTGCCTACAGTGACCGGCGTGCCGACGACCGCCCGTACCCGCGCCGACGCCTGCCCGGGCGTCGTGTCGCCGCATCTCGCGGCGGACGGCGCGCTGGCCAGGGTCCGGCTGCCCGGCGGCGTGGCCCCCGCGCCGGCGCTGCGCGCGGTCGGGGCGCTCGCCGCCCGGGCCGGTGACGGATCGGTGCACCTCACCTCGCGCGGGAACCTGCAGCTGCGCGGCCTCGATCCGGCCGATCCGCGGCCGGTCCGGGAGCTCGCCGAGGCCGGGCTGCTGCCCTCGACCACCCACGAGCGGGTCCGGAACATCCTGGCCTCGCCGCTGTCCGGGATCACCGGCGGACTCGCCGACGTGCGCGGGCTGGCCGCCGCGCTGGACCGCGGGCTGTGCGCCCGGCCGGGGCTCGCCCGGCTGTCCGGCCGGTTCCTGTTCGCCCTCGACGACGGCCGCGGCGACGTCGCCGGCGAGCGGCCCGACCTGTGCTGGCGGGCCACCTCCCCGGACGACGGCGAGCTCGTCGTCGCCGGGACCGGGACCGGCCTGGTCAGCCCCCGGGCCGGCGCCCCCGCCCTGCTGCTGGACGCCGCGCAGGCGTTCCTGACCCTGGACACCGGCACCTGGCGCACCGCCGAGCTCCACGACGCCCCCGACCGGATCGCCGCGCTGCTGGGAACCGGCGGCCGAGCGTTGCGAGATGGCTCCGGCGACGACCATCTCGCAACGCTCGACGGCGCACCGCCCGGCGTCGGGGACCTCGGCGGCGGCGCGGTGGGGGTGGCCCCGGTGCTCGGGGAGCTGTCCGCCGGGCAGCTGGAGGTGCTCGCCGACACCGCACCGGAGCTGGTGGTGACGCCGTGGCGGACGCTGGTCCTCCCCCACCCGGTGCCCGGCGCCGCCGCCCGGCTGGGCGCGGCCGGGCTGGTGACCGATCCGGACCATCCCGCGCTGCGGGTCAGCGCCTGCGCCGGCACCCCCGGCTGCGCGAAGTCGCTCGCCGACGTCCGGGGCGACGCCCGGGCGCTGATCCGGCGCGGCCCCGGGCGGCCGGTGCACGTCGTCGGCTGCGCCCGGCGCTGCGGTGCCCCGCACACCCCGCACGCCGACGCCGTCGCCACCGGGCCCGGCACCTACCTGATCGACGGCGCGCCCGGCGCGCTCACCGCCCCACCGCACGACCGACCGAGGAGCACCCGCTGAGCGGCCACGACTACATCACCGACGGCGCCGAGATCTACCGGCGCTCGTTCGCGACGATCCGCGCCGAGGCCGACCTGACCGGCCTGCCACCCGGGATGGCCGACGTCGCGGTGCGGATGATCCACGCCTGCGGCCAGGTCGACCTGACCACCGGCATCGCCGCCTCGGACGGCCTGGTCGACGCCGCCCGGCGGGCGCTGAAGGGGGGCGCGCCGATCCTGTGCGACGCGATGATGGTCGCCTCCGGGGTGACCGCGGCCCGGCTCCCGGCCGGCAACGAGGTGCTCTGCCTGGTCCGCGACCCGCGCGTGCCGGAGCTGGCGCAGCGGATCGGCAACACCCGCTCGGCGGCCGCGCTGGAGCTGCTCGCCGACCGGTTCGACGGCGCCGTCGTCGCCGTCGGCAACGCCCCGACCGCGCTGTTCCACCTGCTCGACCTGATCGACCGGGGCGCGCCGCGGCCGGCCGCCGTGATCGGCATCCCGGTCGGGTTCATCGGCGCCGCCGAGTCCAAGCAGGCCCTCGCCGCCCGCACCGACCTGGAGCACCTGGTGGTGCACGGCCGCCGCGGCGGCTCGGCGATCACCGCCGCCGCGCTGAACGCGCTGGCCCACGAGCAGGAGATCATCGCGTGAGCAGCGCCCTCCCCGCCGGGACCCTCTACGGCGTCGGCCTCGGCCCCGGCGATCCCGAGCTGACCACGATCAAGGCGGCCCGGCTGGTCCGCGACGCCGACGTGATCGCCTACCACTCCGCCCGGCACGGCCGGTCCATCGCGCGCCGGATCGCCGAGCCGCACCTGTCCGGCACCGCGATCGAGGAGGCGCTGGTCTATCCGGTCACCACCGAGACCACCGACCATCCTGGCGGCTACCAGGGCGCCATCGACGAGTTCTACACCGAGGCCGCCGCCCGGCTGGCCGCGC
This sequence comes from Pseudonocardia sp. NPDC046786, assembly GCF_040645415.1. NCBI lineage: Bacteria > Bacillati > Actinomycetota > Actinomycetes > Pseudonocardiales > Pseudonocardiaceae > Pseudonocardia > Pseudonocardia sp. NPDC046786. The sequence goes on from NZ_JBEYYF010000007.1 coordinate 210,559, forward strand.
ACCTGGACGCCGGGCGCGACGTCGTCCTGCTCGCCGAGGGCGATCCGCTCTTCTACGGCTCCTACATGCACATGCACAAGCGGCTCGCCGGCCGCTACCGCACCGAGGTGGTGCCCGGCGTCACCTCGATCAGCGGGGCCGCCGCCGCGCTCGGCCGCCCGCTCGTCGAGCGGGACGAGGTGCTCACCGTGCTGCCCGGCACGCTGCCCCGCGACGAGCTGGCCCGCCGGCTCGCCGACACCGACTCGGCCGCCGTGATGAAGCTCGGCCGGACCTTCGGCACCGTGCGCGACGCGCTCGCCGACGCCGGGAAGCTGGACCGCGCGCACTACGTGGAGCGGGCCACCATGGAGGGTCAGCGCACCGGCGCCGTCGGCGACGTCGACGCCGGCGGGGTGCCCTACTTCGCGATCGCGCTGGTCCCCGGCGACATCGCCTCCTCGGTGCCCGACCAGGAGAACGACGACCACCGGGTCGCCCCCGATCTGGCCGATCCGGCGTCGGTGCGCGGGCCGGGCGAGGTCGTCGTCGTCGGCACCGGGCCCGCCGGGCGGGACTGGCTGACCCCGCAGGTCGCTGCCGCGCTGTCGGTCGCCGACGATCTCGTCGGGTACGGGCCCTACCTGGACCGGGTGCCGCCCAACCCGCGGCAGAACCGGTACCCGTCGGACAACCGGGTGGAGTCCGAGCGCGCCGCGCACGCCCTGGACCTGGCCGCGTCCGGCCGGCGGGTCGCGGTCGTCTCGGCCGGCGACCCGGGCGTGTTCGCGATGGCCGCCGCGGTGCTGGAGGTCGCCGCGGAACCCAAGTACCGCGACGTCCCGGTCCGGGTGCTGCCCGGGCTGTCCGCGGCCCAGGCGGTGTCCGCGGCGGTCGGCGCCCCGCTCGGGCACGACCATGTGATGATCTCGCTGTCCGACCGGCTCAAGCCGTGGGACGTGGTCGCCACCCGGCTGCGCGCCGCGGCGTCCGCGGACCTGGCGATCGCGATCTACAACCCGCGGTCGAAGGCCCGGCCGTGGCAGGTCGGTGCGGCCCGCGACGTGCTGCTGGAGCACCGCTCCCCGGACACCCCGGTGGTGCTCGGCCGCGACGTCGGCGGCGCCGGGCAGCGGATCACCGTCACCACCCTGGGCGAGCTGGACCCGGAGCTGGTGGACATGCGCACCCTGGTGATCGTCGGCTCGTCGACCACCCGGGTCGTCGAGCGCGGCGGCGAACCGGTCGTCTTCACCCCCCGGCACTACGCGACCGGGACGACAACCGGCTGAGCCGCTACCGTCACCGCCGACGGCAGGCGGGGAGGGCTCGGGGCGATGACGACGACGGTGCACCGTCTGTGCCCCGACGACTGGGCGCTGGCCCGGGAGGTCCGGCTCGCCTCGGTCCGGGAGTCGTTCGGACCCGACAGCGACTTCCTGCACGAGCAGGCCGGCCTGGACGAGGCCGCCTGGCGGGGCGTGCTCACCCGGCACGCGCGGTTCGTCGCGCACCGGGACGGGCGGCCCGCCGGGACGGCCTGCTGGCGCCCCTCCGCCGACGACGACGAGGGATACCTGTACGGCATGTGGGTCGCCGCGGAGGCCCGCGGGACCGGGGTGGCCGGCGCGCTGGTCGACGCCGTGGTGACGGTCTCCCTCGAGCAGGGCCGGTCCCGGCTGACGCTGAAGGTGGAACCGGGCAACGCCCGCGCGCTGGCCTTCTACGCGAAGACCGGCTTCCGGACGGTTTCCGGTGCCGGCGGCCCAGCCGCGCTGATGCTGATGACCCGGGACCTGCGCCCGGGGTGAGCCGCCCGATGCGACGATCACCGCGATGCGCACCGAGGATCTCGACACCCCGTTCCTCGCCGTCGACGCCGGCGTGCTGGAACGCAACCTGACCGACGGCGCGGACCGGGCCCGCCGGCGCGGCCTCGCCTGGCGGCCGCACGCCAAGACGCACAAGAGCGTCGCGGTGGCCCGCCGCCAGCTCGCGCACGGCGCGGCCGGCCTGACCCTGGCGACGGTCGCCGAGGCCGAGGTGTTCGCCGCCGCCGGCGTCGACGACCTGTTCCTCGCCTACCCGGTGTGGGCGGCGGGCGGCCGGGCGGACCGGTTGCGCGCGCTGGCCGGGCGGGTCCGGCTGCGGATCGGCGTCGACTCGGTCGCCGGTGCGGACCGGCTGGCCGCGGCCCTGCGCGGGGCGCCGGCGCAGGTGCTGGTGGAGGTCGACTCCGGGCACCACCGGACCGGGGTCGACCCCGGCGGCGCGGGCGGCCTCGCCGCGCGGGCCCGGGCGGCCGGACTGGCGGTGGCCGGGGTGTTCACCTTCCCCGGGCACGCCTACGCCCCCGGCGCCCGCGCCGCCGCGGCCGCCGACGAGGTCGCCGCGCTGTCCGCGGCCGCCGCCGGGCTGGCCGCCGCCGGGATCGAACCGCTGGTCCGCAGCGGCGGGTCCAGCCCGACCGAGGGCCTCTCCCCCGGGCTGCCCGACCGGTGGGCGCCCACCGAGACCCGGCCCGGGGTGTCGGTGTTCGGCGACGCCCAACAGGTCGAGCTGGACGCGGCCGGGTTCGACCGGTGCGCGCTGACCGCCGTCGCCACCGTGGTGCATGCCCGCCCCGGGCACGCCGTGCTGGACGCGGGCAGCAAGACCCTCGGCGCCGACCGGGCACCGTGGGCCTCCGGGTACGGGCGGCTGCCCGGGCACCCGGACGCCCGGGTCACCGCGCTGTCCGAGCACCACGCCACCGTCGCGTTCGGCGACGAGCCGGTCCCGCAACCGGGCAGCCGGGTGCGGGTGGTCCCCAACCACGTGTGCTCCGCGGTGAACCTGGCCGATCATCTGGTCGTGATCAGCAGCGGCGGGGCGGGCGGGGACACCGTCGTCGACCGCTGGCCGGTCGACGCGCGCGGGGCGAACACCTGATGCGGGCGGTCCGGGTCACCGCCTTCGGCGCCACGCCGGAGCTCGTCGAGCTGCCCGATCCGGTGCCCGCACCGGACGGCGTCGTCGTCCGGGTGGAGGCGACCGGACTGTGCGCCAGCGACCGGTTCGCCTGGCTCGGTCATGACGACGGCGTCACGCTGCCGTTCGTGCCCGGCCACGAGCTCGCCGGCCGGGTGGTGGCGACCGGGCGGGACGTGCACCAGGTGCGGATCGGCGACCGGGTCACGACCCCGTTCGTGTGCGGCTGCGGGACGTGCGCACAGTGCCGGGCCGGTCGGTCCCACATCTGCCCGCACCAGCAGCAGCCCGGCTTCACCCACGACGGCGCGTTCGCCGAGCTGGTCGCGCTGCGGCACGCCGACCACAATCTCGTCCCGCTGCCGGACGGGACCGATGCCGCCGGCGCCGCGCTCCTCGGCTGCCGGGTCGCCACCGCCTACCGGGCGCTCACCGGCCGCGGCGGGATCGCCCCCGGCGACACGGTGCTGGTGATCGGCGCGGGCGGGGTCGGGCTGGCCGCGGTGCTGGTGGCCAGGACGCTGGGCGCCGACGTGATGGTCGCCGATCCGTCGCCGGCCGCGCGGGCCAGGGCGGAACGGCTGGGCGCGGTCGCGACGCTCGATCCGGCGGCCGGCCCGGACCGGGTGCGCGAGCTGATCGGCGACGGCGGCGCCCGGGTCGCCGTGGAGGCCGCCGGGCGGGCCGAGGCACTGACCCTCGGGATCCGGGCGCTGCGCCCGCAGGGTGTGCTGGTGCAGGTCGGACTGCTGAGCGGGGACCCGACAGTCCCGGTCCCGGAGATGATCGCCAAGGAGCTGGTGCTGACCGGCAGCCACGGGATGGCCGCCGCCGACTACCCGGCGCTGATGGAGCTGGTCTCCACCGGGCGGCTCGATCCGGCCCGGCTGGTCACCCACCGGATCCCGCTGGCCGCTGCCCCGGCGGCGCTGGCCGCGCAGCCGGAGCCGGGCTCGCTCACCGTCGTCGTGGCGTGATCACCGGTTGTGGAGCGCGGCGGCCGCCGGGTGGGTGCGGCGCTCCACAACCGATGATCATCAGGGGGATCAGCAGGGGAGCCGGGCGAGGGCCGCGGCGACCGTGTCCGCCACCGGCACCCCGGGCGGCACCCCGGGCCGGTCCACCACGACGACGCCGATCCCGCGCTCCCGCGCGGCCGTCAGCTTCGCCGCGGTGGCGTCCCCGCCGGAGTCCTTGGTCACCAGCACGTGCGGGCGCACCCGGTCCAGCAGCCCCCGCTCGGCGTCGAGGGTGAACGGGCCGCGGTCGAGCAGCAGCGTGTGCCGCGCCGGGAGCGGCCCGTCCGGCGGGTCGACGGCCCGGATCCAGAACTCGGCGTCGACACCGGCGAACTCGGCCAGCCCACCGCGCCCGGTGGTGAGCAGCACCCGCCCGCGCTCACCGGGCGGCAGGGCGGGCAGCGCGGGCAGGACCGCGGCGGCGGCCGCGGCGACCGAGCCGACCCGGTGCCAGCGGTCCCCCGGGACCGGCCTCCAGCCGGGCCGGCGCAGCACCACCAGCGGGGTCCCGGTGGCGGTGCAGGCTGCGGCGGCATTGGCGGTCATCGTCGCGGCGAACGGGTGTGTGGCGTCGAGCACCGCGGACACCCGCTCGGCGTGCAGGAAGCGGGCGAGCCCACCGGGTCCGCCGAAGCCGCCGATCCGCACCTCGCCGTCGGGCAGCCGGGGGCTGCGCACCGCCCCGGCCAGCGAGGAGATCACCCGGACGCCGCCCCGGGCGGCCAGCTCCGCCGCGGCCGCCCGGCCCTCGGTGGTGCCGCCGAGGACGAGCACCGTGCGCGGACCGGTCACGGCCCCCAGGCTAGGCGGCGGCGCGCTCAGGAGTGCAGGACGTCCAGCAGCTCGGCCTCCACGGCGGCGATCCGCGGATCGGTGAGCATCGCGCGGGTGCGCGGACGGGGCAGGTCCACCGGCACCACCCGGCGGACGGCGGCCGGGCGCGGCGAGAACACGACGACCCGGTCGGAGAGGAAGGCGGCCTCCCGCACGTCGTGCGTGATCAGCAGGGTGGTCCAGCCGTAGCGCCCGCGCATCGCGTCCAGCCACTCCTGCATGCCGGTGCGGGTGAGCGCGTCCAGCGCGCCGAACGGCTCGTCGAGCAGCAGCACCTCGCGCCCACCGACGACGGTGCGCAGCAGCGCCGCGCGCTGCCGCATCCCGCCGGAGAGCTCCCCCGGCCGGGACTGCTCGAACCCGGCCAGGCCGAACGGCTCGAACAGCTCCCCGGCGCGCGCCCTGGCCTCGCGGCGGGACACCCCGGCGACCTCCAGGCCGAGCGTGGTGTTGTCGAGCACGGTCCGCCACGGGAACAGCAGGTCCTGCTGCGGCATGTAGCCGAACGGCGCCCCGCGCACCGGGCCGCCGTCCACCGTGACCGTGCCGGTCGTCGTCGCGCCGTCCAGGATCCCGGTCAGCGCCCCGAACAGGGTGGACTTGCCGCAGCCGGACGGGCCGACCACCGAGACGAACTCGCCGGCCGCGACGTCCAGCGAGACGCCGGACAGCACCGGGCGATCGCCGTAGGACACCGCCAGGTCCCGCACCGAGACCTTCACCGGTGGTCCCCCCGGTACCACGGCGTGACCAGGCGCTGCACCAGGTAGGTCAGGCCGAACAGGGTCACCGACAGCGCGGCCGTCACGGCGACCGCGGCCAGCACCAGGTCGGTGCGGAACTGGTTGCGCTGCAGCTGCATGAAGATCCCCAGCCCGGCCCGGGCGCCGACGTACTCGGCGAAGATCGCGCCGGTCACGGCGTAGGTGATGGCGATCCGCAGCGAGGTGAAGAACGACGGCATCGCCCCGGGGAGCCGGACGTACCGGAACCGCTGCCAGCGGCTCGCGCCCATGCTCCGCAGCAGCGCCGTCGCCGACCGGTCGGTGGCCGCGAAGCCCTCGATCAGGCCGACCGCCACCGGGAAGAACGTCACCAGCGCGATGACCAGCACCTTCGGCAACAGCCCGAAGCCGAACCAGATGATCAGCAACGGGGCGATCGCGATCACCGGCAGGGTCTGCGAGGCGACCAGCAGCGGGGTCAGCGCGCGGCGCAGCCACGGCGAGAAGTCCACCGCCACCGCGACGGACCAGGCCACCATCAGCGACACCGCGAAGCCGATCGCCGTCACCTGGACCGTCGGCAGGGTGTTCGCCCACAGCGCGTCGCGGAACGCCCAGCCCTGTTCGAGCACCCGGGCCGGCGAGGGCAGCACCTGCGGGGCGACGCCGGACACGGTCACCGCGACCTGCCAGACCGCCAGCAGCAGCCCGACGACCAGCAGGGCCGGCCCGAGCCTGCGGATCACGGCGTCAGGTAGTCGTTGGTGAACCAGGTGGCGAAGTCCGGCAGCTCGGTGACCGGTGCGCCGTCCGGACCGGTGACCGAGCCGGTGGAGTACAGGAAGCCGGAGAACCCGGACCAGCGCTCGGCCGTCTGGAAGCCGACCCGGCCCTGCTCGTCGCGCAGGAAGCGCTCGGCGAGCATCGCGGCGCCGCGGTCGACCAGCTCGTCGGAGGTGAAGGCACCCGGGTTGGCCTCCTTCAGCATCCGGGCCGCCTCGGCCGGGTCGTCGGCGGCGAGCCGGTAGCCGCGCTGCACCGCGCCGACGAACGCGCGGGCCCGCTCCGGGTCCTGGGCGAGCCGGGTGGAGTTGCCGATGAGCAGCACGTTGTAGGCGTCCGGGAAGCCGTAGTCGGTGTAGCGGAACGTCCGGATCGGCTCGCCGCGCAGCTCGGCCTCGATGCCCTCGACGTTGACGAACGGCTCGGTGAAGTCGGCCCGCCCGGCGTAGAGCGCCTCGTAGGCGGCGGTGTTGAGCACCTCGGTGGTGAACTCGCCGCGGCCGCCGGCGGCCCGGATGACGGCCTGCATCTTCGGGATCTCGCCCGGCCCGCCGAACCCGGCGTAGACCTTGCCGTCGAGGTCGCGCGGGGAGCGGATGTCGGCGCGGTCGGCGCGCACCGCGACCTCGGTGGCCCAGTGCTGCAGGATCGCCATCACCGAGGTGATGTCGGCGCCGGCGGCCCTGGAGAAGGTGAACGAGTCCTGGAAGCTGATGCCGAAGTCGGCGGCGCCGGTGCCGACCAGGGTGTCCGGCGAGGTGGCGTTCCAGGGCAGGAACTCCACGTCCAGGCCGGCCTCGTCGAAGTAGCCCGCCTGCTGGGCGACGAACAGCCCGAGGTGGTTGGTGTTGGGTGTCCAGTCCAGCGCCACCCGCACCGGTCCGGACGCCGGGGCGCCGCCGGAGCAGCCGGTGAGGACGAGCAGCAGCAGTGCCCCGAACAGGGACAGCACACGAGCGCGCACGGGGGCGGCCTCCCTACGCCGGTGTCAACCGGATCAGGTTCGAACGGTCGGCGGCCGGTCCTGCCGCCCTCTCAGCCTCGGTGCGCGGGCTCCCGCGGTACGTCCGGACGATATCCCAGCCGCGCCACCGCCCGGCGCCGTCACCCGGTCGATATCCTCGGGCCGACCACGGCGGTACACGGAAGGACGAGATGGCGGCCTCGCTCTGGCCCACGGGCGCTCCCGGGCGGCCCGCACCCGATCCCGGCCCGGCGCTCGTGCGGGTGGCGCTGCAGGCCGGCGCGACGTCCGTCGCACACGTCGACGTCGCGGCGATGCTGTCCGGGATCTGCGTGGCGCTGGTGCCCGCGGCCGGGGTCGCCGGCGCGGTGCTGGTCCTGCACGAGCCGGCCGACCCGCGCGATCCGGAGCGGCGGCGCGTGTTCGGCTCGGACACCGCGGCCACCCGGATCGGCCAGCTGCAGGCCCGTTCCGGCGCCGGTCCCGCGCTGCGCACCGCGCACGACGGCCGGGTGCTGGTCACGCCCGATCTCGCCCGGGCCGATCCGCCGGGCCTGGCCGCGGTCGCGGCCGGCTGCGGGCTGGTGCGGTCGCTGACCGTGCCGGTGCTCGTCGGCGCGCACGCCGCGGGCGCGCTGCAGCTGCTCGACCGCCGGGACTCCGCGGCCCGGCCGGCCGATCGGCTCGCCGGCGCGCTGCAGGTGGTGACGACGGCGCTCGCCGCCCGGATCCGCGACGTCCGCGAGCTGGCCCGGCTGGAGCAGCGCGCCGCCGCCCCGCGCGGCACCGGCCCCCGGCCGTCGTCCGGTGAGCGACCTCCGGACCGCACGGCGCTGATTCCGGCCGCCCGCCGCCCCGGGGTGCCGCCCGCCGGGCCGCGGGTCCCCGCCCAGCGGCGGGCCCGGCACCGGCGCGACGACGCCTGAGCGGCGGCCGGCTCAGCGCTCTGAGGGCGCGTGGTCGGCCTCGGCGGCGGCGCGCAGCGCCTGCAGCTGGACGTGCTCCTGCAGGTAGGCCGACACCCGCTGCCTGCTGACCCCGAACAGCCGGCCGATGCCGGCGATCGTCTCCCCCTCGGCGTGCAGGGCGACCGCCTCCTCACGGCGGAAGCGTCCCCCTATCGCGCCGAGACCGTCCAACGCTCGGGTGACGGTCTCGACGATCAACGGCCGCTCCTCGCGCGGTACGATCTCTCTCCAACCGAGGCCTCGGGCACGCAGTTCCTGCAGTTCGCGGACCCGTCGTCGGGCGAACTCCAGATCGGCGACGGAGGCGTCGAGTTGGGCACCCAGCGCGGCCAGCGCCCTGTCCGCGTCGTCGGCGCTCTCAGCGCTGCCGGCGCTGCCGGCGCCGTCAGGGTCGTCAGCGTTGTCCTCCGCCGTGGTCACACGAGTGAGGGTACGGGCCGGTGAGCCCGGCCCGGTGGAACGGCGTACCGTGAGAGCCCGCAAGGGGGGTTGCTCACTCGAATGGGTCAATCCGTGCAGGTGAGTGCCAACAGTGCCAACTTCGGAAACGGGAGAATCGGTATGGCGCGGTACGACGTCGTCATCGTCGGCGGTGGGTCGGCCGGTGCCGTGCTCGCCCATCGCCTGAGCGAGGATCCGTCGCGCACGGTGCTGATGCTGGAGGCCGGTCAGCCCGACCACCGCTGGGACCCGGTCATCCGGATGCCCGCGGCGCTCTCCCACGCCTGGGGCAACCCGCGGTACGACTGGTGCTACACCTCCGAGCCGGAGCCCGGCCTCGCCGGGCGCCGGGTCGCCGTCCCCCGGGGCAAGGTGCTCGGCGGGAGCAGCAGCATCAACGGGATGGTCTACCAGCGCGGCAACCCGGGCGACTACGACCGCTGGGCGACCGGTCCTGGCCTGCAGGAGTGGAGCTCGGCGCACTGCCTGCCGTACTACCGGCGGCTGGAGCGCAGGCTCTCCGAGCACCGCATCGCGCTCGACGCCGACGGGTCGGGTCCGCAGATCCTGGAGCGCGCCCCCGCCGCGGGGCCGCTGAACGACGCGTTCCTGATCGCCGCGGGCCAGGCCGGGCACGCGGTCGTCGACAACGTCAACGGGCCGCGCCAGGAGGGCTTCTCCCGGACCGAGCGGACCATCTTCCGCGGCCGCCGGTACTCCGCGACCGACGCCTACCTGCACCCGGTGTCGGCGTCCCGGCCGAACCTGCAGGTCCGGACCGGCGTGAACGTCCGCCAGCTGCGGTTCGACCACACCGGCACCCGGGTGATCGGGGTCCGGTACCGGGCGGGCGACGGCACCTTCCGCGACGTCGACGCCGGGGACACGATCCTCGCCGCCGGCGCGATCGCGACCCCGCAGCTGCTGCAGGTGTCCGGCGTCGGTGACCCGGAGCACCTGGCATCGATCGGGGTGGACGTGCGCGCCGAGCTGCCCGGTGTCGGCGCCGACCTGCAGGACCATCTCGCGATCCACCTGCAGCACGCCTGCGTCCGCCCGGTCTCGCTGGCGACCCACCGGCGGGTGCACAAGCTCCCCGGTGCCGCGGCCCGCTGGCTCGTCTCCGGCACCGGCATCGGCGCGAGCAACCACTTCGAGATCGGTGGCTTCGCCTCGACCTCGCTGGCCGGCGGCATCCCGGACGTGATGATCCTGTTCGCGCCGGTCGCGATGCGGTTCGCGCCGGATGTGCGGCCGGCCGGGCACGGCTACGAGATGCACGTGAGCGTGATGACGTCGGACGCCCGCGGGACCGTCCGCGCCACCTCCCGCGACATCGGTGTGCCGCCCGAGATCCGGCTGAACTACCTCGGCAGCGAGCGGGACCGCAGGCGCTGGGTGGAGGCCATCCAGATCGCCCGGACGCTGCTGGACCAGCCCGCGTTCGCCGGGCTGGACGGCGGCGAGACGTTCCCCGGGCCGAGCGTCCGCACCCCGGAGCAGGTGCTCGACTGGATCGGCCGCCGGGCCCAGAACGGGCTGCACCCGACCAGCACCTGCCGGATGGGGACCGACCAGGGCGCGGTCGTCGATCCGGCCACGATGCGGGTGCACGGGGTCGACGGGCTGCGGGTGGTCGACGCCTCGGTGTTCCCGGACGTCCCGAACTCCAACACCTACGGGCCGGTCGTGATGGTCGCGGAGCGGGCCGCGGACCTGATCCTCGGCAACACGCCGCTGCCGCCCGACCCGAAGCCGGCCGCGGCGGCGTCGCGCAACGGCAACCACGTCGTCACCGGGCGGCTCGTCGAGGCCTGAGCCGCAGCACCGTCCACGACGCCGCCAGGACCCATCGGGTCCCGGCGGCGTTTCGTCGTCCACCGCCCGGCCTCGGGCCCGGGCCGGGGTGACCCCCTCGGGACCGGCACCGCGGCCCGCTCAGCGCATCTCAGGCGCCGAACGGGGCATCGCACACGCGAGCGGGGCGGGGATCCTGGTCGGATCCCCGCCCCGCTCGGTCGAGTCTGATGGGCGCGACGAGTCACGCCCGCGGGCAATCACTCCCCGCCCTGCACCTCCACACCGGACTCACGCAGCTTGTCGGCGTGAGCACGGCCGTGGTGGTTGCAGAAGAGGAGTTCCCCACCGGAGGGAAGGATCGCGCGCACCTTGGCCGCCGCACCGCAACGGTCACAGCGGTCGGCGAGGGTCAGTTCGGGCCGGGTCAGCGTTTCGGGCTGCATAGCGGTCTCCCTCCGTCGCGGCGGCGGGCCTCGGGCGGCCCTCCGCCGTATCACTGTGACGACCGCACCAGGCGGGTCGCCCACACTAAAGCAGACGCTCGAAGCCCCTGCACGTGTTCCCGGGGCGAGTCGCGACGCCCGTCACGTCCGAACCGGGTCCGGATCGAGCAGGTGACGCCGCGATGTACCCGCGGTGACCGATTGCGTATGAAGTTGACTGCGTGTGAATCATGCGGGGACGGGAGCCACCCGTGCAAGCGGGCGTCGGTAAACAGGGTGTGTCGGGGGCTACCGTGCTCCGGTGAGTGCACGACCGTTCGGCGAACGCGTACCGGCCCCGCTGCTGTTCCTCGCCGGCGGCACGTCGATGTACGTCGGCGCGGCGCTCGCCGTCGGCCTGTTCGACCGGCTGGCGCCGTCCGCGGTCGCCGAGCTGCGGCTGATCGGCGCGGCACTGGTCCTGCTGGCCTGGCGGCGCCCCGGGCGCGCCGCGTGGCGGGGCGTACGGCTGCTGCGTGCCGGGCTGTTCGGCCTGGCCACGGCCCTGATGAACGTCGCGTACTACGAGGCGATCGCCCGGCTCCCGCTGGGCACCACGGTGGCCATCGAGTTCACCGGGCCGGTGCTGGTCGCTGCGCTGGCGTCGCGCCGCCTGCGCGACTTCGGCGCCGTCGGGCTGGCCGCCGCCGGGGTGCTGCTGATCGCCGACGTCCGGTGGTCCGGCAGCCCGTCCGGCGTGCTGTGGGCGCTCGCCGCCGCGGCCATGTGGGCCGCCTACATCCTGCTCGGCAAGCGGGTCGCCCGGGCCGGGACCGGGATCGACGATCTCGCCACCGGCTTCACCGTGGCCGCGGTCGTGCTGCTGCCGCTGCTGCTGGTCGACCCCGACGGATCCGCCGGTGTGGCGAATCTCGCACCGCTGCTGGACCCGGGTGTGCTCGCCCTGTCCGTCGGGCTGGGTGTGCTGTCGTCGGTGGTGCCCTACGTCCTGGACCAGGTCGTGCTCCGCCGGGTCGGGCAGGCCCGGTTCGCGGTGCTGCTGGCGCTTCTCCCGGCGACGGCGACCGGGATCGGGGTGGTCATGCTCGGACAGCTGCCGGGCGGGCTGGAGGCGGTGGGCATCCTGCTGGTGGTGCTCGCCGTCGCGCTCCGGTCCCGGGACGGCGACGAGCCCGCCCCCGGCGACGTCGGCACCGGAGGGGCGCTCCCGGAACGGCCCGGACGCGCTCCCTGATCGGCTCCCCCGCCGGCCGTCAGCGCCAGGAGCGCAGGGTCGCGATCCGCTCCTCGAGCTGCTCGATGGTGGCCATCGCCACCGGCGGTCCGCCGCAGTGCGTCCGCAGCTCGTTGTGGATCTTCCCGTGCGGCTTGCGGGTCTTGTGGTTGTGCAGCGCGACCAGCGTGTTCAGCTCCTTGCGCAGGGTCTGCAGCCGTTCCCGGACGCTCTGCCCGCGCTGCGCCTGCGGGGGCGGCGGCGGCTCGGTCGCCGGGGTCGCCCGGGCCTGGGCGCCGGTGCGCGGCGACCCCTTCTTGATCCAGTCCGCCTGCCGCTGGGACAGCAGCGTCCGCACCTGATCGGGCTCCAGCAGCCCGGGCAGGCCGAGGTAGTCCTCCTCGTCGGCGGAGTAGGTGGCACCCTCGTAGATCAGCTGGTCCAACTCGGCGTCCGCACCGAGCGAGGTGAACGCCTTGTCGTCGTCGGGCTCGTCGCGCTGCTTGTTCGCCTCGTTCAGCTCGGCGTCGTTCCAGATCTCCTCCGGACGCTGCGGCTTCCCGATGACGTGGTCGCGCTGCGCCTCCAGCTCGCTGGCCAGCCCCAGCAGCACCGGCACACTGGGGACGAAGACCGACGCCGTCTCCCCCGGCCGCCGCGACCGCACGAAGCGACCGATCGCCTGGGCGAAGAACAGCGGCGTGGACGCCGAGGTCGCGTAGACGCCGACCGCGAGGCGCGGCACGTCGACGCCCTCGGACACCATGCGGACGGCGACCATCCAGCGTTCCTGCGAGCGGGCGAACTCGGCGATCCGGTCCGAGGCGCCCGCCTCGTCGGACAGCACCACGGCGGGCTGGTCGCCGGTGATCCGGCGCAGCAGCCCGGCGTAGGCGCGCGCTGTCGCCTGGTCGGAGGCGATGACCAGGCCGCCCGCGTCGGGCATGCCGCCGTCGCGGTGGCTCTGCAGCCGCCGGTCCGCGGCGGCGAGCACCGACGGCATCCAGTCGCCCGCCGGGTCCAGCGCGGTCCGCCACGCCATCGCGGTCTGCTCGCGGGTGAGCGGCTCGCCGAGCCGGGCGGAGATCTCCTCGCCGGCGCTGGTGCGCCAGTTCGAGGTGCCCGAGTAGGCGAGGAACACGACCGGCCGGACGACGTTGTCGGCGAGCGCCTCGGCGTAGCCGTACTGGTGGTCGGCCCGGCTGCGGGGCGCACCGTCGGAGTCGGGCACGTACTCGACGAACGGGATCGGGTTGTCGTCGGAGCGGAACGGGGTACCGGTCAGCGCCAGCCTGCGGGTGGCCGGTTCGAACGCCTCGTAGACGGCGTCGCCCCAGCTGCGGGCGTCGCCGGCGTGGTGGATCTCGTCGAGGATCACCAGCATCCGGCGGTTCTCGGTGCGGTTGCGGTGCAGCATCGGGTGTGCGGCGACGCCGGCGTAGGTGACGGCGATGCCGTGGTAGTCCCGCGAGGTGCCGCCCGCGGAGTTGCGGAACTCCGGGTCGATCGCGATGCCCGCGGCGACCGCCGCCTCGGCCCACTGGAACTTCAGGTGCTCGGTCGGGGTGACGACCGTCACCGCGTCGATCACCCGGTCGCGCAGCAGCTCGGAGGCGACCCGCAGCGCGAACGTCGTCTTGCCGGCGCCGGGCGTCGCGACCGCGAGGAAGTCCTGCGGCGAGGTGGCGAGGTAACGGGCGAGCGCGCTGCGTTGCCATGCCCGCAGCGGGCGGGTCTCCGGCGACACGAGCTGGGTCTCCGACACACGTCTCCCCTGGTCCGTGGGTCGTTCCCGGGCGGGAACCTGCGAACTCCCGCGGGCGTCTCGGTCGGCGGCGACCCGGCCGCGGGGCGCCGATCAGGGTAGCCCGGCGCCCGCCCGCCGATCCGGGGTGGGCGCTGCCCGCCGTCGGTCCAGGTCAGGGGTGGCGGGGCAGGCGGGCGGTCAGGACGAAGGCGGGCGGCAGGTTCGCCCACACCGTCGGGCCGCAGGTGACGTCGGCGAACGCGGCGGCCAGCTCGCGGCGCAGCCGGCGGGCCGGCGGAAGCGAGCGGGTGCAGGTGTAGCCGAACTGGGTGAGCACGCCGTGCGGGTGCAGCGAGCCGGCGAGCACCGCGGACAGCGTCCGGCCGGTCGCCGGGTGGGCGGCCCAGGGCAGCCCGGAGACGACGACGTCGGCCCGGCCGAGCCCGCGCTCGGCGAGCAGTGCGGGCAGCGCGAGCGCGTCGGCGACGGCGACGTCGAGCCCGGGACGGGCGCGCTCCAGGAGCCCGGCCAGCCGTGGGTTCAGCTCGACCGCCAGGTGGTGCCCGCGCCCGCCGAGCCGCTCGGCGATCGCCCCGGTGAAGGCGCCGGTGCCGGGCCCCAGCTCGACGACGACCGGTTCGCCGGTGCCGGGCACCGGTCCGCTCGCCGCGGCGGCCAGCGGGCGGGAGCTGGGCAGCAGCGACGCGGTGTGCAGCGGGTCGCGCAGGAACTCCCGCAGGAACGCGCCGGGCCGGGCGGTACGCGGACCGGTCGGCGGCGCGGGCGCCGGGGACGGTGTCGGCATCGGGGCTCCGGGGTGCGGGTCGGGGTGGGCCGGGTTACGGGCGGGCGGGGTGGGCCGGGTTACGGGGCGGGCGGGGTGGGCCGGGTTACGGGGCGGGCGGGGTGGGCCGGGTTACGGGCCCACCCTGCCGGGCCGGCCTGACCGGGCGACGGACGCGGGGTGAACGCGCCCCGACGGCCGGTAGTGGGGATGATGGAGCCGATGACGACGGGTGAGGGACGCGCGGACGGTGCCGGCGGGCCGGCAGCAGGTGGACCGCTGGCGCTGCCCGCCGCCGGGCTGCGGCTGGCGGCGGCGCTGACCGCGCGGCCGTCGCTGCTGCTGCGCCGCGGCGCCGGCTGGGTGATCGAGCTCGGCCGGGTCGGGATCGGGATGTCCGGCTCCCCGCCCGGCGACGGTGTGCCCGGTGACGGTGTGCCCGGTGACCGGGCCGGTGATCCGGTCCGCCGCCGGCTGGCGCAGCTGCAGCGGGTCACCGCCGACGCGCTGTCCGGGCTCCTCGACGACGCCGCCGCCGACGGGTCCCCGCTGCCCGCCGCGGACGCGGCCCGGCTGCGCGCACTGCTGCTCGGCACCGGGACGCCGGCGGGCGACCCGGCGGGCCCGGCGGGCAGTGCCGATCCCGAGGCCGATCCCGAGGCCGATCCCGAGGCCGATCCCGAGGCCGATCCCGAGGCCGATCCCGAGGCCGATCCCGAGGCCGATCCCGATCACGAGCCCGGCACCGGACCCGGACCCGGACCCGGACCCGGACCCGACGCCACCGAGCCCGACGAGTCAGGGCCCGACGCCTCCGGGAGGGTGTTCACCGCCCCCGCCCCCGGCGGCCCGGACGTGCCGTTCGACACCGGTGCCCGGGACGCCCGCGGCGGCCCGGTCGTCGGCCGGGACGTCGCCGCCACCCCCGGCGCCGTCGTGCTGCGCACCCCGGTGTTCGAGCTCCTGCAGTACCTGCCGGTCACCGAACGGGTGCACGACGCGCCGGTGCTGGTCGTGCCGCCGCTCGTCCACCGGTACTGGCTGGCCGATCTCGCCCCCGGCTTCTCGCTCGTCGAGCACCTGGTCGGGCGCGGGCTGCAGGTGTTCGCGCTGTCCTGGCGACCGGCCGGACCGGCCGACGCGGGCCGGGACCTCGACGCGCACGCCGCCGCCGTCCTGGACGCCCTGGAGGCATGCACCCGGATCGCCCGCGCACCCCGGGTCTCGCTGCTCGGCGTCCGCACCGGCGGGCTGCTGGCCGCGGCCGTGCAGGCGCACCAGGCCGCGATCGGCCTGGACGACCGGGTCGCCGGTGTCGGCTACCTGGCGACCGTGCTCGACCAGTCGGACGCGCTGCCCGGGTTCCGGCCGGATCCCGCGGTCACCCGGGCCGCAGCCGAGCGGGCCGCCCGGGACGGGGTGCTGGACGGTCCCACCGCCGTCGCGGCCTGGGCGTGGCGGCGCGGGCCGGACCGGGTGCTGCCGTGGGCGGTCCCGGACGGGACCGGCGGGGCGGCCCCCGGCCGTGCGGCCCGCGCGATGCGGGCCTGGGCCGCCGATCTGCTGCCGCTGCCCGCGGCCCTGCACACCGATCTCGCGGCGCTCGCCGACTCCGCCTTCGACGCGGACGACGACGGCGGTGGCAGTGGCGGCGGCGGTGTCAGGGTGCTGGGCACGCCGGTCCGTCCCGCCGAGCTCCGCCGCGACGGCTACCTGGTGGCGGCCGCCGACGATCCGGTCCAGCCGTGGACCGGCGGCCACCGCACGGCCCGCATGCTGGGCGGCTCCTGCCGTCTGGTGCTCGCGCCCGGCGACCAGGCGGGCGCGCTGATCGCCCCGCCCCGGCCCGGCGCCTCGTTCCGGGCGGCGAGCTGCGGGACCGGCGACGGTGACCCCCAGTCCTGGCTGGCCGCCGCGAGCCGGATCGAGGGCTCCTGGTGGGACGACCTGGCCGGCTGGCTGGCCGAGCGGTCCGGCGCGCTGCGGGACGCGCCGCCCGAGCTGGGCGGGCGCAGGCTCCGGCCGCTGTTCCCGGCGCCGGGCACCTATCTGACGGGTCACTCTCACACCGTCGGTGGCGCCGCCAAGGCTTACGCTCGCCCGTGATGTCCGGATCAGCTCCCCGCCCCGCGCCGCTCGAGGAACACGACGTCCTCGTCGGCGGTCGTTCACTGCGCGTCGTGCGCCGGCCCGCGTCCGGCCCCGGGGCGCGGCGCACGCCGCTGCTGCTGTGCAACGGGATCGGCGCCGCGACCGACGTCCTCGATCCGCTGGTCGCCGCGCTGCCCGCGGACCTGGACATCATCCGGTTCGATCCGCCCGGGATCGGCGGCTCGCCCGCCCCCCGGATGCCGTACCACCTGTCGTGGATGGCGCACCGGGTCGGCCAGGTGCTGACGAAGCTGGGCATCGGCGAGGCCGACGTGCTCGGCTTCTCCTGGGGCGGGATGCTGGCCCAGCAGCTCGCGATCGGCCGCCGCCGGCGGGTCCGGAAGCTGGTGCTGGTCGCGACCGGCCCCGGCGCGCTGATGGTGCCCGCGTCACCTCGGGTGATGGCGGTGCTGACCTCGCCGAAACGCCACCAGGACCCGTCCTATGTCGACGCGGTGGCCTCGAAGATCTACGGCGGGTCGCTGCGGCACCACCCGGAACGCGCCGCCGAGGCGCTCGGGGCGGGCTCCCGGCGGGGCCCGCTGCGCGGGTACTACTACCAGCTGCTCGCGCTGTCCGGCTGGACCAGCCTGCCGCTGCTGCCCGCGATCACCGCGGACACCCTGATCATCGCCGGCGACGACGACCCGATCGTGCCGCGCGGCAACGCCACGATGCTCAACCGCGGGATCCGCCGGTCCCGGGTGCACCGCTATCCCGGCGGTCACCTGGAGATGCTGCTGGACCCGGAGCCGTTCGCCGCGGAGATCGACCGCTTCCTGTCGTCCTGACCGCGCGGCCCGAGCGCGACCACGAGCAGGCCGAGCACCAGGAAGCCGACGCCCAGCCCGACGACGTTCAGGACCAGCCCGGTCGAGCCGAGCACGCGGACGTCGAGGAAGTAGTAGGGGGCGCCGTCCAGCACCAGCTGCACCAGCGCCAGGTACCCGGCCGGGTACAGCAGCCACAGCAGCGGATGCCACCAGCGCGCCCCGGGCCGGTCCCGGCCGGTCAGCAGCCAGTCGGCGAGCGCCAGCGCCGGGACGACCAGGTGCAGCAGCACGTTCGCCGGGGTGAATCCCGTGCTCCGGTCGATGAGGAACACCAGCCACACCGGCCCGGCGCCGAGCAGGTACAGCACGACGGCGCCACGCAGCCCGGGCCGGGCGTCGAGCCTGCGGGTCAGCAGCGTGCCGGCGTAGAACACGGCGGCGAGCACGTTGGCCTGGTAGGTGAACGTCGTCAGCCGCCAGCCGACGCCCGAGCGGGAGGTCAGCTCTACCGCGACCAGCACGGCCACGACACACAGCACGATCACGGCGCGCAGCAGCACCGCGAGCGCCGGACGGGGTGGGACGGTCATCCCCGGTCAACTCCCGGGTCCGGCCGGCGGGTTCCCGGCGCGGGGTGGCTGCGGCGGTGATCACGAATCGGGCACCGGAACGTCCCGCGGGCGACCGTCCGGGTTCCCGATCCGTGATCAGTGGGTGATACCGGTCCGGACGAGGCCGGCGACGATCTCGCCGACCGCGGGCGCACTTGAAGCCCTGCCCGGAGAAGCCGCCGAGCACGACGCCCCGGGGCCGGTGTCGGACAGCTCGACCGTCCCGCGCCGGTCCACCGTGTACCCCTCCACGTAGGACTCGATCCGCACCGGGTGTTCCCGCATGCCGGCGATCCGGTCCGCCACCGCTGCGGCCCAGGGCAGCGCGTACCCGGGCTCCACGTAGGGGTGGTGGTCATCGGGATCGAACACCCGGGGCTGCGGCTGCTGAAAATCGATCTTGATGGTGCGTCGACGCTCGGGAAGAAGGTGTGCAGCGGCCCGCCGGAGCGCAGCCCCGGCGGGAACCCGGCCGCGGCGAACCGTGCCGGCGCCTCGACCGGGCAACCAGGTCAGCACCACCCGGCGCTGTTCGATGCCCGGTGCCCGGCCCGCCGGGAGGCCGGTCCGGGAGGTGGGGATGCTCGTCATCGTGCGGTCGCTCCGTTCGCTCGGACGTGGTGGGGGCGCACGCCGGGTTGCCCTCCCAGAGCGCACCGGCCGGGACCTCCTCGCCCATCTTGAGGAAGGCGTCGTAGCCGATCCGGGCGCCGTCGCCGGCGACGGCCCCGTCGTGCACGAAGGCGCCGCCGTCGTCGAACACCCGCCTGCCGATCCGGACGCCCAGCGCCCGGGAGGCGAAGTTCTTGAAAGGGGTCCCGGCGAGCCTCCGGTCCCAGCCCTGCACGACGAGCTTCCAGTAGCGCTCGTGCCAGCGACCGGGCCCAGCGGGACCAGCACGTCGGCGAGCAGCAACGTCAGCAGGACCACCCCGACCGTGCCCAGCGCACCAGCAGCGCCAACCCGATGGTGCGCCGGCTGTACCGGTTATTGGCGCGCAGCCGCCGGTGCAGGTCCAGGCCGGTCTCCAGGTGGGCGAACCGGCCGTCCCGGGCGACCGAGCACGGCCGCCGACAGCAGACCGGCGACGATCCCCAGCACCAGCAGCGCGGC
Organism: Pseudonocardia sp. NPDC046786; assembly: GCF_040645415.1. NCBI lineage: Bacteria > Bacillati > Actinomycetota > Actinomycetes > Pseudonocardiales > Pseudonocardiaceae > Pseudonocardia > Pseudonocardia sp. NPDC046786. The sequence continues at coordinate 229,877 of NZ_JBEYYF010000007.1, forward strand.
GGCCAGCGCCATCGCGTCCAGGTAGAGCAGCGGCGATCCCGGATCGGCGGTGGCGGTGCCGAGCATCGTCTCCGACTGCGGCACCCGCAGCAGCACCGCGTCGGCGACACCGGTGCCCAGCGGCAGCCACACCAGCAGCAGCACCAGCAGCTGCCCGAGTCCGTAGCCGGCCCGGCTCGGCCCGGTAGCAGGCCAGCAGCGAGTCCTTGCGGAGCACCGTCCGGGCCCCGACGGTCAGCAGGTCGGGGCAGGCGGGCAGGGTCCGGGACAGCATCACCACGCCCGGCGCGGTCGACGAGGACACGGTGTCCGTGTCCCGCATCACTACCTTCGGGGGTCGTTGCGCGGCGGTTCACCGTGAGTCCGCTTGTGATACAGCTCACATGTCGCGCCGGGTTCACCCGCACGGGCGGCGCCCACCGGCGCGTGCACCGGGACGGCGGCGAACCCGCCGCACATGATGGGCGGGCCCCACCGATCCCGAGGAGATGACGTGCCCGGCCCGACCCGCCGCACCGTGCTCACCGGCATCGTCGGGACCGCGCTGGGCGGCCTCCTCCCGGAGCTCCCGGCGGCCCCGGTCCCGTCGCGACGGACCGGGGACCCGTTCACCCTCGGCGTCGCGTCCGGCGATCCCGCACCGGACGGGATGGTGCTCTGGACCCGGCTCGCACCGCGCCCGGAGGCCGGGGACGGCCTCGGCGGGATGGCCGGGCGGCCGGCCGTCGTCGAATGGGAGATCGCCGAGGACGAGCGGTTCACCCGGATCGTCGGCCGCGGCAGCGAGACCGCGGTGCCCGAGCTCGCCTACAGCGTGCACGCCGAGCCGGCCGGGCTGCTGCCGGGCCGCGACTACTTCTACCGGTTCCGCTCCGACGGGCACCTGTCCCCCGCGGCCCGCACCCGCACCACCCCGGCCGCCGGGGCCGCGGTGCCCGCGCTGACGGTGGCCACCGCGTCCTGCGCGAAGTTCGGCGCCGGGCACTTCACCGCCTACCGGGCGCTGGCTGCCGACGAACCCGAACTCGTGCTGCACCTGGGCGACTACATCTACGAGACCGACGAGGGCGAGGTCCGCGATCCCGGCGGGCCCGAGCCGACCGACCTCGCCGGCTACCGGCGCACGCACGCCCACCAGAAGACCGACGCCGACCTGCAGGCCGCGCACGCCGTCGCCCCCTGGCTGGTGGTCTGGGACGACCACGAGCTGGTCAACAACTGGGCGGGCGGCGACCGCGGGCGCGCACCGGACCGGCGGCGCGCCGCGTTCCAGGCGTACTACGAGCACATGCCGCTGCGCCGGGCGTCGCTGCCGCGCGGCTTGGACCTGCAGCTCTACCGCCGGATCGGCTGGGGCTCGCTGGCGACGTTCCACATGCTCGACACCCGCCAGTACCGCGGCGACGGCTCGATCACCGGTGCCGGGCAGGAGCGCTGGCTGCTCGACGGGTTCCGCAGCTCCACCGCCGGCTGGGACGTGCTGGGCCAGCAGGTCTTCTTCGCCCGGCGCAGCGGCGGGCGCAAGTCCCGGGACACCTGGGAGGCGTTCCCGGAGTCCCGGGACCGGATCGTCCGCGGCTGGACGGACGCCGGCGTCCGGAACGCGGTCGTCCTGACCGGCGACGAGCACGTCCACCACGCCAACGAGATCCTCCCCAGCGGCGACCGGGACGCGCGCCCGGTCGGCACCGAGCTGGTCACCACCTCGGTCACCTCCGGCGGCGACGGCGGTGACGGCGACGGCGACGGTGGCTCCGAGAACCCGCACATCCGCTACCGGGAGGACCGGCGCGGCTACCTGCTGACCCGGTTCGAGCCGGCGCAGCTGCGCGCCGACTTCCGGGTGGTCGAGCGGGTCAGCCGCCCCGGCGCGCCGGTCCGCACCGCGGCGACGTTCACCGTGCCCGACCGCGAGCCGGGCCTGCACCGCGGCTGAGGCCGCCGGTCGCGGGCCCGGGCGTCGTCGATTCGGATGACCGACGCTCACACCGGCTGCTCCGTCCGCGACATCCCGTTCGTCCGAGCGGTGGAGTTCCGCCGCCTCCCACCACGGTCGACGGAGACCCGCCATGACCCTGCTGCACCGCCCGCATCCCGCGCTCCTCGACGACCGCGGCGTCCCGACCTGGGTGGTCCTGCTCATCACCGCGCTGCTGGCGCTCGCCGTCGGGGCGCTGCTGGTGCTGCCGTTCGTCGGGATCGGCTGAGCAGGTCCCGGGGAGGAGATCCCGGGGAGGAGATACTGGGGGCGATGGTTCCCCCGCCGGTCCGCCCGCTGCCCGATCTCCCGGTCACCGCCGTCCTCGACGACCTGCGACGCGCGCTCGACCGGCACGGCTCCGGCGTGCTCGTCGCGCCGCCCGGCACCGGCAAGACCACCCTGGTGCCGCTCGCCCTGGCCGGGCTGCCCGCCGGCGACGACGTCCGGGCTGCCCCGGCAGGCCGGGTGCTGGTCGCCGAGCCGCGCCGGGTCGCCGCCCGGGCCGCGGCCGCCCGGATGTCGTCGCTGCTGGGCACCCCGGTCGGCGGGACGGTCGGCTACCGGGTCCGCGGCGACGCCCGCACCGGGCCGGACACCCGGGTCGAGGTGGTGACCTCCGGGCTGCTGCTGCGCAGGCTGGCCGCCGATCCGGAGCTGGCCGGGGTGTCCACGGTGGTGCTCGACGAGGTGCACGAGCGGCATCTGGACGCCGACCTGCTGCTCACCCTGCTCCTCGACGCCCGCGACGGGCTGCGGCCCGATCTGCGGCTGCTCGCCACCTCCGCGACCCTCGACGCGGCCCGCCCGGCCGCGCTGCTCGGCGGCACCGGCGGGCCCGCCCCGGTGCTGGAGGTCGCCGCCCGGACCCACGACGTCGCCGTCACGCACGTGCCGCCGGCCCGCGGCGAGCGGATCGAGGCCGTCGTCGCGCGGACCGCGGTGCGCGCGCTGGAGCACGGCAGCGTGCTCGCGTTCCTGCCCGGCGTCGCCGAGATCGGCCGGGTCGCCGCCGCGCTGCGCGGGCGTGAACTCGACGCCGACGTGCTGCCGCTGCACGGCAGGCTGCCCGCGGCCGAGCAGGACGCCGCGCTGCGGGAGGGCCCGCGACCGCGGATCGTGCTGTCGACGGCGGTCGCCGAGTCCAGCCTGACCGTGCCCGGGGTGCGGGCGGTCGTCGACTCCGGACTGGCCCGGGTGCCGCACATCGACCACCGGCGCGGGCTGTCCGGGCTGGTCACCCGGCGGGTGTCCCGGGCGGTCGCGACGCAGCGGGCCGGGCGCGCCGGGCGCGAGGCACCGGGCGTCGCCTACCGGTGCTGGCCGGAGGGCGAGGGCCTCGCCGACGCGCCGGAACCCGAGATCCGCACCGCCGACCTGACCGGGCTGGCGCTGGACCTCGCCGTCTGGGGCACCCCGGACGGTGCCGGCCTGCGCTGGTGGGACGAGCCGCCGGCGGGCCCGCTGGCCGCCGGGCGCGCGGTGCTCACCGCGCTCGGCGCGCTGGACGCCGCGGGGGCGGTCACCGCCCGCGGCCGCCGGATCGCCGCGCTCGGGCTGCATCCGCGGCTGGCCAGGGCGCTGCTCGACGGCGCCGACGCCGGCCCCCCGGCCGACGTCGCCGGGATCGTGGCCGTGCTCGACGACGACACCCTCGCCGGCCCGGCCGACGACCTGGTCGCGGCGCTCGTCCGGCTGCGCTCCGGGGAGGCGCCGGGGGCGCGGCGCTGGCGGGGTGAGCGGGACCGGCTGGCCGGGACGCTGCGGCGCACCGGCCCCGGCGGCGCCGGGCAGCACAGCCGGACGCCCGGGCCCGAGCTCGCCGCGCTGGTCACCGGGCTCGCGCACCCGGAACGGCTCGCCCGGCGCCGGGACACCGGATCCGGGGTGTACCTGATGGCGGGCGGGACCGCCGTCGAGGTGCCGCCGGGACCGCTGCGCGACGCCGAGTGGCTCGCCGTCGCCGTCGCCGACCGGCGCCCCGGCGAGGTGCACGGCCGGGTCCGGCTGGCCGCCGCCACCGACCGGGAGACCGCGGAGCGGGCCGGTGCGGCGCTGCTCGTCAGCGGCGCCGAGGTGGTCTGGGCGGACGGCGACGTGCGCGCGCGCACCGTGCACCGGCTCGGCGCGATCGTGCTCGCCGAGCGGCCCGATCCGCGTCCCGCACGGGACGCCGTGCGCTCGGCGCTGGTCGCCGGGCTGCGCGCGGAGGGCACCGGGCTGCTGCGCTGGACGGCGGCCGCGTCGTCGCTGCGGGAGCGGCTCGGGTTCCTGCACCGGGTGCTCGGCGAGCCGTGGCCGGACGTCGGCGAGGAGGCGCTACTGGCCTCGGCGGAGGACCCGGCCGGCTGGCTCGCCGGGCCGCTGGCCACCGCCCGGCGGCGCGCCGATCTCGCCCGGGTGGACGCCGGGCAGGCGCTGCGGGCCCACCTGGCCGCGCACGTCGGCGGGCTCGCCGGGCGGATCGACGAGCTCGCCCCGGAACGGCTCGCCGTGCCGTCCGGGTCGCGGATCGCGCTCGACTACTCGGGGGACGCGCCGGCGCTGCCGGTGCGGGTGCAGGAGGTGTTCGGCTGGACCGGCTCACCGGCCGTCGCGGGCGGGCGGGTGCCGGTGGTGCTGCACCTGCTGTCCCCGGCCGGGCGGCCGGCGGCGGTGACCGCGGACCTGCCGTCGTTCTGGAAGACCGGGTACCCGCAGGTCCGGGCGGAGCTGCGCGGCCGCTACCCGAAGCACGCGTGGCCGGAGGACCCGCGGACCGCCGTCCCGGCGCGGGGCACCGGGCGCCGCCGGTGACCGGTCAGCCGATCCGCTCGGCGAACACCACGACGTTGTCGGTGTAGCTGTCCGCGGACCGGTCGAAGGCGCCGCCGCAGGTGATCAGCCGCAGTCCGGCGTGGTCGAGGTCCCCGTACACCTGGGCGGTCGGGAACTCCGCCTTCGGGTACTGGCCGGTCCGGGTCACCACGAACGCCACGGTGCCGCCGTCGGCGCGGTCGACGACGATCCGGTCGCCGGGAACGAGCGTCGCCAGCGCGGCGAAGGCGCCCGGGCGGCCCTTCCAGTCGACGTGCGCGGCGAGCACCGCGGGCCCCAGCTCGCCCGGGGTGGGCGCGCCGGTGAACCAGCCGACGGTTCCCGCCGAGCCGGGGACCTCCATCGTGCCGTCCGGGTGCAGGCCGAGCGGCACCGGTTCGGTGTCCAGGCCGAGCCGGTCCACCCGCAGTCGGACGGGCTCGGAGCGCAGCAGGGTGCCCGGGCCGTCCGGCAGCAGCGTCGAGCCGGCCAGGGCGCCGTCGTGCACCCCGGTCCCGGCGACCGGGGTGGTCGCCGGCCCGGCGGGCGGGGCGCCGGCCGGGGCGGCGAGTGCGACCGGTGCCGACATCGCCAGCACCGGAACGGCGACCCGCAGCACCCACCGCGCCCGGCCGGCCCGCCGCCGCGCGCCGCGATCCGCCGTTCCCCGCCCGGCCCGGTCGCGCACCGGCCGGGTGGGGAACGGCGGGACGGTCACGGTCGCCGGACTCAGCCGCGCCGGGCGCCGGCCATCCGGCGGGCCGCGAACGCTCCGACCCCGCCGGCGGCCAGCGCACCCAGCGCGACCGGGAGCATCTCGGCCGGTCCGCCGCCGGCCTCGACGCCACCGACCGGGGTCGCGCTGACCTGGGTGGCGCCGTCGCCGGAGTCGCTCGACCCGGTGCCGGTCGGGGCGGTGCCGGCGTAGGCATGGTTCTCGCAGGCCACGCCGTCGCCGTCGGCGTCGAGCCGCTCCGGGTCGCCGGGGAGCAGCGCGGCCTGCGCCTCCTCCTGCGAGGAGAAGTCGGCACAGTCGCGGTCCTGCGCGAACGCGGCTCCGGCGAGCGGCACGGTGGCCGCTACGGCGAGCAGCGCAGCGGCGGGGAGGGTACGCAGACGCATCGGGGTGGTCCTTCCGGGGGAACGGTTCGAACGGCTTGGGGAGCCCATCTCCTTAACGATTCACCTGTGGCTTGCGTTACACCCGATCGTGGACGACCTTGAACCGGACGTGACCGGCGACGGAGGCTGGCCCCGTGACGCCCACCCCGGCCACCGCCGACCTCCCGACCCCCGACGACGTCCGCGCCGCCGCGCGGATCCTGCGCGGCACCGCCCACCGCACCCCGGTGCTGACCTCCCGGCTGACCGACGCCGAACTCGGCGTCACCGTGCTGGTCAAGGCGGAGAACCTGCAGCGCACCGGGAGCTTCAAGTTCCGCGGTGCGTTCCACACGCTGTCCCGGCTCGACGACGCCCGGCGCCGCGCCGGGGTGGTCACCTTCTCCTCCGGCAACCACGCCCAGGCGCTCGCGCTGGCCGCACGGCTGCTGGCGATCCCGGCGACGATCGTCATGCCGCAGGACGCGCCCGCGTCGAAGGTCGCCGCCACCCGCGGCTACGGCGCCCGGATCGTGCACTACGACCGCTACACCGAGGACCGGGCCGCGATCGCCGCCGATCTCGCCGCCCGCGACGGGCTCACCCTGGTGCCGCCCTACGACCATCCGCACGTGATCGCCGGGCAGGGCACCGCGGTGCTGGAGTTGCTGGAGGACCACGGCCCGCTGGACGCGCTGTTCGTCTGCCTGGGTGGCGGCGGGCTGCTGTCCGGCTCGCTGCTGGCGGTGCAGGCGCTCTCCCCCGGCTGCGCCGTGTTCGGCGTCGAGCCCGAGGCCGGCGACGACGGCCGGCAGTCACTGCGGGCGGGCCGGATCGTCACCATCGCGCAGCCGCGCACGCTCGCCGACGGCGCCGCGACCACGCACCTGGGCGAGCTGACCTTCCCGATCATCGCCGGGCACGCCGAGGACGTGCTGACCGTGCCGGACGACGCGCTGGTCGGGGCCATGGCGCTGTTCGCGTCCCGGTACAAGGTGGTCGTCGAGCCGACCGGGGCGCTGGCGTTCTGCGGTATGCGGGCGGCCGTCGCCGCCGATCCGGAGCGGTTCGCCGGGCGGCGGATCGGGGTGACGGTGTCCGGCGGGAACGTCGACCTGGACCGGTTCGCGGCCCTGGTCGGCCCGGCGTGAGCCCGGTCAGGCGCGGCGTGAGCCCGGACGGCCCGGCGGTGAGCCCGGTCGGTACGGCGTGAGCCCGGTCAGGCGGCGCCGGCGGCCGCGGCGCGGCGGCTGCGCCGGTGGTGCAGCACCCCGGCGCCGACGGCGAAGGCGAGCAGCACCCCGGCGGTGACCCGGGCCGCGGCCGAGCCGGAACCGCCGTCCCCGGCGTCCGGCTCGGAACCGGCGGCGACGACCGCCGGGATCAGGTTCCAGACGGTGTGGAAGGCGCAGGACACCCACAGCCCGCCCCGGCCCAGCGCGAGGAAGCCGAGCAGCAGCCCGAGCGCACCGGTGCTCACCACGTAGGCGACCGTGACCCCGGGGTTCAGGCTGTGGCACAGGCCGAAGACGACCGCACTGAACAGGACGGCGCCGTAGCTGCCCAGGTCGCGCCGGACGGCCTGCATCAGGTAGCCGCGGAACAGGATCTCCTCGGTCGACGCCTGCACCGCGACGGTCACCAGCAGCACCAGCACGACGAGCAGACCGGGCGACACCGGATCGGGCCCGGCATCGGGGCCGCCGCCCGCCGGTGGGGCGAGCACCGCGACCAGCACCTGCAGCGCGGCGAACAGGACGATCGCGGTCAGCGCCCCGACGAGCACGCCGACCGCCGGGCGCGGCACCCGGAAGCCGAGATCGGCGATGCCGCGTCCCTCGCGGAACCGCAGCCACAGCACGAGCACGATCAGCGGCGGTAGGAAGGCGATCAGGTCGCCGATCGCCAACCCCCGCCAGCCGTCCGCCGGTAGCCCGGTGAGCCGGCTGATCGCGAGTAGCAGGTAGCCGCCGGCGAGGACCAGCGCGACGACCCCGGCGGTGGGCAGCAGCACCCGGCGGATCCGGGTGCCGGCCGTACTGCTCGCGGTGGAGGACGCCATCCACCGAATCTAGGCCGGACTCCCCCGATCCCCATTCCCCACAACGCATTCACACCCGACCGGGTGGCCGACGGCCCCCCAGCAGCGGGCGGGTGACCTCATCCGATCCGCAGCACCGGTTTCCCCGGCGCCCGGTCCGGCGACTCCAGGTAGTCGTGCGCGGCGGCGACGTCGGCGAGATCGAAGATCCGGTCGACCAGCGGGGTGAGGGTCCCCGCCGCCAGCCCGGCCCGCGCGAACGCCACCGCCCGGGCCAGCACCGCCGGATCGCCCACCACCTCGCGGACGTGGAACCGGCGCAGCCACACCGGTGCGTACCCGGCGGCGGGCAGCGGCGTCGGCTCACCGGACAGGCCGCCGTGCACGATCACCGCACCGCCCGGCGCGCAGGCCCGGACCAGCCGTTCCACGCCGGGCCCGCCCTCGGCGTCGAGCACCAGATCGGCACCGCCGCCGAGGGCCTCGCGCAGCCGCTCGGCGTCCGGGGTGCCGGTGAGGACCTCGTCCGCACCGGCCGCACGCAGCGCGTCGCCGTGCCGGCCGTCCGGCACCACCGCCACCGCCCGGGCGCCGACGTGCCGGGCGATCTGCAGCGCCGCGGCGCCGATGCTGTTCGACGCCGCGGTGACCAGCAGCCGGTCCCCCTCGCGCAGCCGGACAGCGTGCCGGGTCATCCCCCACACCGTCAGCAGCGGCATCCAGAGCGCGGCCGCGCCGGCGTCGTCGAGACCGGACGGGCGGGCCAGCAGCGCACCGGCCGGGACGATCGCCTCCTCGGCGTACACCGGGTGCGTGTTCTGCGACGACGCCGGCAGCACGCACACCTCGTCGCCGGGGCGCCACGGCCCGGCGTCAGGCCCGGTGGCGAGCACCGTCCCGGTGCCCTCGCTGCCCAGACCGGCCGGCAGCACCGGGGCCTCCAGGTACGTGCCGCGCCGGAAGTTCACCTCGGACCGGTTGAGCCCGACCGCGCGCACCCGGATCCGGACCTCGCCGGGGCCCGGGTCGCGCAGCTCGACGTCCTCGATCCGCAGCACCTCCGGGCCACCCGTCTCGTGGAAGCGGACCGCGCGCACCGTGGAGCCGGTCACCGGACACCGTCCCGGCGCTGCGGCACCCCGGGATCGTCGTCGCGCAGCTCCGGTGGCAGCAGCTCCTGCGGGAAACCCTGCCAGGCGACCGGGCGCAGGAAACGGGACACCGCGCCGGCCCCGACGGAGGTGGTCGACGGCGCCGTCGTCGCCGGGTAGGGGCCGCCGTGCTGCTGCGCCCAGCCCACCGTCACCCCGGTCGGCCAGCCGTTCCAGACCAGCCGCCCGGCCAGCCCGGCGAGCAGCGGGAGGAGCTCGGGGAGCTCCGGGTCGCCCGGGTTGCCGTGCACGGTCGCGGTGAGCGCACCGCCGAGGGCGCGCAGCGCCGCGTGCAGCTCCCCGGTGCCGGACCAGGTGACCAGCAGGGTGCTCGGGCCGAAGCACTCGGCGCCGAGTGCGTCCGGATCGGCGGCGAGCGCAGCGGCCGTGGTCACGTGCGCGGACGGCCGCGGGGCGAGCCCGTCCCCGGTGTCACGCGCCTCGATCGACGAGTGGACGCCGGGGTGCGCGGCCAGTGCGGCACGCCGCTGCGCGAACGCCTGCGCGCCGGCCGCGGTGAGCATCGGCTGCGGCTCGACTGCGGCGATCGCCTCCTGCACCCGGCCCTCCAGCCCGGACCCGGCCGGCACGAACACGACACCGGGCTGGGTGCAGAACTGCCCCGCACCCAGCGTCGCCGAGCCGACCAGCCCGGACACGATCTCGGCCGGCCGGCCGGCGGCCGCCGACGGGGTGACGACGACCGGATTCACGCTGCCCAGCTCGCCGAAGAACGGGATCGGCACCGGGCGGGCGGCGGCGATGTCGTGCAGGGCGCGGCCGCCGTGCACCGACCCGGTGAAGGCGGCCGCGCCGATCCGCGGGTCGCGCAGCGCGTCGACGCCGGTCTCGATCCCCTCGACGAGCGCGAACGCCCCGTCCGGCGCGCCGGCCGCGCGCAGCGCGTCGCGGACGATCGCCGCGGTGCGGCGGGACAGCTCCGGATGCCCCGGATGGGCCTTCACCACCACCGGGCAGCCGGCGGCGAGCGCGGCGGCGGTGTCCCCGCCGGCCACCGAGAACGCGAACGGGAAGTTCCCGGCGGCGAAGACCAGCACCGGACCGAGCGGCACCTGATGGCGGCGCAGGTCCGGGCGGGGCCCCATCGGCCAGTCCGGGTCGGCGGTGTCGACGACCGCGTCGTGCACCGAGCCCTCGGCGATCACGTCGCCGAGGAAGCGCAGCTGGAACGCGGTGCGCACCAGCTCGCCGGCCAGCCGGGGGTGCTCCGGCAGGTGGGTCTCGGCGTGCGCGAGCGGCAGCAGCTCGCCGGACGCGTCCTCCAGGGCGTCGGCGACGGCGCACAGCCAGGCCCGCCGCCCGGTGGTCCCGGCCGCGGCCACCGGGGCCGCGGCGGCCGCGGCCCCGGCGAGCACCGTCTCCAGCTCGTCGTGCATAGTCCTCCTCCGGTCGTCGGGATCGTGTCGTCGGCTGGTGGGTCAGAACAGGCTCTGCCGACCCGGTACCCGCAACCGGGCCCGGTCACCGGCCGCGAACGCCGTGTCGAACCGGTGGTAGGCGTTGACGAGGTGCCTGCGCATCGCCTCCTCGGCGGCGTCCGGGTCACAGCCGGCGATCGCGTCCAGCACCGCGCGGTGCTCGCGCACGGTCGCGGTGCCGTCGATGTCGGGCGAGTAGAGGCGGAACGCGTGCAGGTGCCCGTGCGTCCCGGTGTAGGCGCGGCGCGCGACGTCGTTGCCGCAGGCGGCCAGGATCTCGCCGTGGAAGGTGGTGTCGTGGGTGACGAGCAGCCGGCGCACGTCGGCGACGCCGACCGCGGCGCGCTCGAACCGGTCGACCTCGCGGGCGAGCCGGCCCGCCGGGTTGGACAGCCGGTTCACCGCGACCGCGCGCACCGCCCACAGGTCGACGAGCAGCCGGAACTCGAACAGCTCGCGCAGGCCGGCGCGGTCGAGCAGCGTGGTCGTCCGGTAGCCCCGGCCCTCCCCGGTGCGGACGACGAGATGGTCACCCTCCAGGTGCCGGACCGCCTCCCGGACCGGGGTCTGGGACACGCCCAGGTCGCGGGCGAGCGCGTCGAGGTTGATCCGCTCCCCCGGCTCGATCCGGCTCTCCAGGATCATCGTCCGGATCTCCTCGTAGACCTCGGCGGTGCTCCTGCGGCCCGCAACCGGCAGCTCCCCGGTCACCGGCGCCTCCTCTCGACACGTCCACCCGGGACGGACGGTAGCGGGTCACCGCGATCTCATCCCGATCCCGCCGCCTGTCGGTGCAGGTACCCGAGCAGCGCCCCGATGCCGAACTCCCACGGCGGCAGCTCCTCGGTCCGGCCGACCTCGTTGACCAGTGCGCCCAGCCGCGGGCTGGAGATCGTCACCCGGTCGCCGACGACGTGGGTGAAGCCGTGCCCCGCGGCGCCGCGGTCGCGGGTCGGCGCGAACAGCGTCCCGGTGTAGAGGACGAAACCGTCCGGGTACTGGTGGTGGGCGCCGTACGCGGCGGCGACGAGCTGTTCGAGACTGCGGCTGAGCCGGCCGACGTCGTTGTGGTCGTCGAGCACGAATCCGTCCGGGCCATCGATCCGCAGCGCGATCCGCTCGGTGCGGACCGCGTCGAGGGTGAAGCCGTCGTGGAAGAGCCGGACGAACGGGCCGAGCGCGCTGGAGGCGTTGTTGTCCTTCGCCATGCCCAGCAGCAGCGCGCTGCGGCCCTCGACGTCGCGCAGGTTGACGTCGTTGCCCAGCGTCGCCCCGCGCGGGACGCCCCGCGCGTCGACCACCAGCACCAGTTCGGGCTCCGGGTTGTTCCAGTCGGAGAACGCCGGGATGCCGACCCGGGCACCGGGGCCGACGGAGGACAGCACCGGGGCCTTGGTGAACACCTCCGGATCCGGCCCGATCCCGACCTCCAGGTACGGCGACCACAGCCCGCGTTCGCGGAGCACGGTGCGGACCCGGGCGGCCTGCGCCGATCCGGGGACGATCGCGGACAGGTCGGCCGCCGGGCTGCCGCCGAGCGCGGCGGTGACCTCCGCCCGCACGCCGACGGCCAGTGCCGGGTCGCCCGCACAGCGCTCCTCGATCACCCGCTCCAGCAGGCTGCCGGCGAACGTCACCCCGCACGCCTTCACCACCTGCAGGTCTACCGGCGCGAGCAGCCGCGGCCCGGCGCCGCCGGTGACCGCGTCCAGGCTCCACCGGACGGGCGCGGTGGCGGCGGCCCGCGCGACGTCGGCGGCCGGCATCTCCAACAGCCCGGACACGGTCGCGGCGGTGCCGAACAGGTCGGCGAGGCCGTCGCCGCGCACCGCGACCGGGCGCGGCCCGCCGGTGCCCGGATCCCACAGCCGGCCGATCAGCAGCGCGTCGGCGGCGTCGGCGGGGAGCAGACCGGCCGGCGCGCTCACCGGGCCGACCCGAGGTCGCGCCAGCCCGCCCCGTCCGGGAACTCCCAGTGCCGCAGCGATGTCTCGTGCATCGCTGCCCCGGTGCCGGGGGCCGACGGTGCGGCGTAGCGGCCGTCGCGGACCACGACCGGATCGACGAAGTGCTCGTGCAGGTGGTCCACGAACTCGACGACCCGCTCGCCGATCCGCCCGCTGACCGCGGCGTGGTCGAAGAACGACAGGTGCACGACGAGCTCGCACAGCCCGACACCGCCGGCGTGCGGGCAGACCGGGACGCCGAACCGGGCGGCGAGCAGCAGGTTCGCGACGTTCTCGTTCACCCCGGCGACCCGGGTGGCGTCGATCTGCATGACGTCGATCGCGCCGGCCTGCAGCAGCTGCTTGAACACGATCCGGTTCGCGACGGCCTCCCCGGTCGCGACCCGCACCGGGTGCACGCCGGCCCGGATGTCGGCGTGCCCGAGGACGTCGTCGGTGCTGGTCGGCTCCTCGATCCAGTACGGCTCGTGCGCGGCGAGCGCCCTCACCCGCTCGATCGCCTCGCCGACCTCCCAGCGCTGGTTGGCGTCGATCGCGATCCGCACGCCGTCGCCGACCGCCGAGCGGGCCAGCGCCAGCCTGCGGTCGTCGTCGGCCGGGTCGCCGCCGACCTTCAGCTTGATCATGTCGAAGCCGTCCCGCACGGCCTCCCGGCACAGCCGGACCAGCTTCTCGTCGCTGTAGCCGAGCCAGCCGGGCGTCGTCGTGTAGGCGGGGTAGCCGGACCGCTCCAGCTCGGCGATCCGCTCGGCGCGGCCGGGTTCGGCGTCGCGCAGCAGGCCGAGCGCGTCGTCCGGGGTGAGCGCGTTGCGGATGTGCGTGAAGTCGACGACGCCGACCAGCTCGGCGGGCGGCATCCCGGCCAGCAGCCGCCACAGCGGCACCCCTTCGCGGCGGGCCCGCATGTCCCAGAGCGCGTTCACCAGGCCGCCGCAGGCCATGTGCGCGACGCCCTTCTCCGGCCCGAGCCAGCGCAGCTGCGAGTCGTGCACCAGCCGCCGCGACGCCGAGCCGAGATCGGCCAGCAGCTCGTCGGCGTCCCGGCCGACGAGCAGCGCCCCGTAGGACTCCATCGCGTGCACCACCAGCTCGTTGCCGCGGCCGGCGGTGAAGACCAGTCCGTACCCGGTCTCCCCGGCGGCGGTGGTGACGGTGACGTGGGCGGCCGAGTAGTCGGGATCGACGTTGACGGCATCGGACCCGTCGAGCTCCAGCGACGTCGGGAAGCGGACGTCGCGGGTGTGCACAGACGTGATGACCGGCATGGGACTCCTTCGGTGCGGGGACCTGTCAGGCGAAGCCGAGCGCCGTGGGCAGCCACGTCGCCAGCAGCGGGAAGAAGGTGATGACGATCAGCACCGCGACCAGCGCGACGTAGAACGGCAGCAGTCCGCGGATCACCGTCGGCACCGGCGTGCGGGTGACGCTGGACAGCACGAACACGACCAGGCCGACCGGCGGGGTGAGCAGCCCGACCATCAGGTTGAAGATCACGATCACAGCGAAGTGCAGCGGATCGATCCCGAACACCTCGGCCACCGGGGCGAGCACCGGGACCAGGATCAGGATCGCCGCGGTGGGCTCCAGGACGGCGCCAACCACGAACAGCAGCAGGTTGACCAGGATCAGGAAGACGATCGGGTACACGGTGAGGCCGAAGATCAGCTCGGCGGCCAGCTGCGGGGCCCGCTCGCGGGCCAGCACCCAGCCGAACAGCGCCGCGGAGGCGACGATGAACAGCACCGAGCCGGAGGTCTCGACGGTCTGCAGCAGGGTCCGGTAGAGCCGGCGCAGGTCCAGCGCCCGGTAGGCCAGCGCGAGCAGCAGCAGGTAGACCACGCCGATCGCGGAGGCCTCGGTCGGGGTGAAGACGCCGGACAGGATCCCGCCGAGGATGATCACCGCGGCACCGAGCGCCGGCAGCGAGCCGAGCACCGCGCGGAACCGCTGTGCCGCGGGCAGGCTCTCCTCCCGCAGGTCCGCGCGCTTGCGCATCAGCCACCACGACGTCGCGCACAGGGTGAGCACCAGCAGCAGAGCTGGCACGATGCCGGTCATGAACAGTGCGCCGACCGACAGCCCGGCGGTGACCGCGTAGATGATCGCCGGGATGCTCGGCGGGACCAGCGGCGCGATCAGCGAGGACGCGCCGGTGATCCCGACGCTGAAGGTCAGCGGGTAGCCGCGCTTGACCATCGCCGGGACCTGCACCCGGCCCATCGCGGCCGCGTCGGCGATGGCGGCGCCGCTCATCCAGGAGAAGCCGAAGCTGGTGCCGACGTTGACGTAGCCCAGGCCGCCGCGGACCCGCCCGACGACCGCGGTGGCCGCGTCGAAGAGCTTGTCGGTGATCCCGGAGACGTTCGCCAGGTTGCCCAGCAGGATGAACATCGGGACGGCGAGGATCGGGAAGCTGTTCACCCCGGACACGGTCTGCTGGGCCGCGATGCCCAGCGACGCCGTGGGATCGACGACCACGTAGACCAGCGACGGGACCAGCAGCGCGATCGCCACCGGTACCCGCAGCAGCAGCAGGGCGATCAGCGCGCCCACCATCAGTGCGAGCGTCACGGGATGCTCCTCGGGGTTCCGGCGGTGAGCGCTTCGACGGCGCCGGGCATCTCCTCGGGATGCCGCAGCGCGATGTAGAGGTTCAGCGCGCCGTGCAGCGCGACCAGCGCGAACCCGACGACGGCCGCGGCGTAGACGACGGTCAGCGGAAGTCCGGTGGCCGGCGCCAGCAGCGAGGAGCTGCCGGCCGCGAACACCGCCCCGGCGACGGAGAGGGTCGCCGACGCGGTCAGCACCACGATCCCGGCGAACACGTCGACCAGCCGGGACGCGCGCCGCCCCAGCCGGTCGACCAGCAGGTCGACGACGATGTGCAGCCGCCGGGACATCACATAGCCCGCGGCGACGAAGGTCAGCCACACCAGCAGGAACCGGGCGATCTCCTCGGTCCAGCTGAGCGGGCTGTCGAAGACGTAGCGGGTGAGCACCTGCAGCAGCACCGCCACCAGCACCCCGGCGAGCAGCAGGCAGGACAGGACGCGTTCGACGTCGACCAGGAACCGGTAGCCGCGACTGCGGCGCTCCAGCAGGTCGGGGGCCTCCGGGGCCTCCTCGGGCAGGTCCGTACCGGCCGGGGAGCTCATCGGACCGACTCCCGGATCTCCTCGTAGACCGCGCCCCAGGACACCCGGCCGGGCAGCTCAGCCCGGACCCGGTCGGCGAACGGGGCGGTGTCAATATCGTGGACTGTGAGCGTGCCCTCGGCCCGCCACTGCTCGACGATCTCGGTCTCCTCGGCGACGATGCACTCCCGGATCGCCTCGCCGGCCGCCGCGGCGGCCGCGTCCAGCCGGTCCCGCTGTTCCGGTTCCAGGGCCGAGTTCAGCTCGTCGTTGGTGACCAGGTGGACGCCCTGCACGATGTGCCCGGTCAGGTTCAGGTGATCCTGCACCTCATGGAACCCGGACGACGAGATGGTCGGGACCGGGTTCTCCTGGGCGTCCAGGGTGCCCTGCTGCAACGCGAGGTAGACCTCGCCGAGCGCCATCGGTGTCGCCGCGCCGCCCATGATCCCGAGATTGGTGAGGTACAGCGGCGCGTCCGGGGTGCGGATCTTGACCCCGGCCAGGTCCTCGGGCCGCTCGACCGGCCGGTCGGCGGTGATGTGCCGGGTGCCGTAGTACCAGCTCGACAGCACCCGCATCCCGCTGCGCTCGCGGAACTCCTCGTGCACCCGGGCGACCACCGGCCCCTCGACGGCGGCGACGAACTCGCCGACGTCGTCGAACAGGTAGGCGCCGTCGAGCACCGCGGCGGGCTCGTACCAGACACCCAGGAACGACGGCCCGGCCACGGTCAGGTCGAGCCCGCCGGCGGCGACCTGCTCCAGCGACTCGGCCTCGGTGCCGAGCTGCGCCGAGGGATAGCTCTCCACGGTGATCCCGCTGCCGAGCAGCTCCTGCTGGATCAGCGGCGTGCCGCACTGCTCGACCGGGTGGCTGAGGTCGTAGGCGTGCGCCAGCCGCAGCACGGTGTCGTCCGGTTCGCCCGGCGCCACCGGGATGTCACTCGCGTCGATCGGTCCGCCCAGGCCGCAGCCGGACAGCAGCAGGGCCGCGACGGCCGCTCCCGCCCCGGCCCGGCGTAGGCGCCCTCGTCGGTTGGTCATGGTCACGCTCCCTCGAACGTCGTCGTCCGATGCTCCCGCTGCTATCGGCCGCTGCCGAGGCCCTCGATCCTCAGCTCGGCGGCCATCCGGTCGAGCTGGTCGACGGTCGGTGCGGCGAGCGGGACCCGGTCGCCGGTCCGCCGCTGCTGCGCCCGTTCCGGGTCGCCCGGGGCGTGCACGGTCCCGCCGGGCGGGCCGGCGGCGCGCACCCGCTCCTGCATGTCGGCCGCCCGCGCCTCGGTGTGCGCGCGGCCGGTGAAGGCGGCGGTGTCGACGGCGAGCAGGAGGTGCCCGGCATTCATCCGGGAGCCCGGGTCGATCCACATGTCGATGGTCTGGTCGGCGTAGTTCGCCCCGGTCAGGCCGGCGGCGAGCACCTCCAGCAGCACCGACAGGCCGGAGCCCTTCGGCCCGCCGAAGGGCAGCAGCGCACCGCCGAGTGCGGCGGCCGGGTCGGTGGTCGGGCTGCCGTCGGCGGCGACCGCCCAGCCCTGCGGGATCTCCCGGCCCTCGTCGCGGGCGGCGACCACCTTGCCGTAGGCGCCGGTGCTGGTCGCCATGTCCACGGCGAGCGGACCGTCCCCCGAGCTCGGCACCGCGACGGTCAGCGGGTTGGTCCCGAGCACCGGCCGGGCGCCGCCGAACGGGGTCACCGAGGCGCCGGTGGTGGAGGTCAGCAGACCGGCCATGCCCCGGTCGGTGAGCCGGTCGGTCCAGTAGCCGCCCGCCCCGTAGTGCGAGCTTCCCTGCACGGCGACGACCGCGGCGCCGTGCGTGCCGGCCAGCGCGGCGGCCCGGTCGACCGCGACCGCCATCGCGACCTGCCCCAATCCGCCGTCGGCGTCGAGCAGGGCGGTCGCGCCGTGCTCGCGCAGCCAGCGCGGCCGGGCCCGCGCGGTGACCCCGCCGGCCCGGATGGTGCGCACGTACAGCGGGAGGCGCAGCAGGCCGTGCGAGCCGATGCCGCGGCGGTCGGCCGCCACCAGCGAGTCGCCGACGAGCTCGGCGTCGTCGGCCGGGACATCGACCGCGGTCAGCGCCCGCCCCGCGAACGCGACCAGTTCCGGCACCGGGAATCGACGCACCGTTGCACCTCGTCCTATAGGAATTGTCTCGAAGGTATAGGTACCAGGCGTCGTGGGACAACCCTCGCGTAGGCACATCCCGCGGTCGTCCGACCTCCGGGGGTGCATTCATCGAACATCTGTTCTGACTTCACCCTTGGGCCTGCCACAGTGGAACTGTCGAGGGGAAGCGGGGA
Source organism: Pseudonocardia sp. NPDC046786 (assembly GCF_040645415.1). NCBI lineage: Bacteria > Bacillati > Actinomycetota > Actinomycetes > Pseudonocardiales > Pseudonocardiaceae > Pseudonocardia > Pseudonocardia sp. NPDC046786. The sequence goes on from NZ_JBEYYF010000007.1 coordinate 247,791, forward strand.
CGCACGTGGACGAGACCCAGGACGCCGACACCGGCGACGACACACAGGTGACCGGCGACGAGGCACCCAAGCGCAGGCGCGGACGCCCGAAGGGCTCCTCGACCGCCCGCACCACCCGGGTGGTGACGATGACGCTGACCGTCAGCGGCTCCGCCGACGGCGAGTGGCAGGCCGAGCTGAAGCAGGGCTCCAGCTGGGTCGCCCGCGGCCTGCCGGTGAGCGCGTCGGCGGTGTCCGCGGCCGCCGCCACCCTGCACGCCGACCTGGCCGGGCCGGTCGACGAGGTCATCGAGAGCGCGAAGTCGGCCAAGGCGGCCCGGGTCGCCGAGCTGGAGGCCGAGCTGGAGCAGGCCCGCAAGGCGCTCGCCGCGCTGGAGGAGTGATCGGATCAGCCCAGCAGCGGGCCGAGTGACCCGGCGTGCTCGCGCAGCAGCGCGACCAGCTCGGGATCCGGATCGGCGACCCGGGCGGCCGGGCCGGACAGCGCCAGCCCGGCCACCAGGCGGCCGTCCGCCGGCGAGCGGACGGCCGCCGCCAGGCACCCCCGGTCCGGGCGCAGCTCGCCGGTCTGGCTGGCCAGGCCCTGCTCGGTGACCTCGTCGAGCAGCCTGGACAGCCGGTCCGGGTCGGTCACCGTGTGCTCGGTGACCGGGCGCAGCTCGCGCACCAGTGCCCGCCAGTCCGGTTGGTCGGCCAGCAGCAGCCTGCCCAGCGCCGAGGCCTGCGGCAGCCGGGCCAGCAGGTCCGGATCGCTGGGCGGGTGATCCGGATCGGGATCGAGCAGGTGCAGCCGTCCGCCGTCGAACACGGCCAGGTGCACGCCCCAGCGGACCCGGCTGCGCAGGTGGTCGACCACCCCGCGGGCCGCGGTCGGCAGCCGCGGGACGCCGACCGGTGCAAGCCGTGCCGCGCGCCGGCCGAGCGCGAACCCGCGCAGGTCCGGCAGCCGCACCAGGTACTCCTCGCCGACCAGCAGGTTCAGCACCCGGTAGGTGGTCGCCGGCGGGAGCCGCAGCGCCGCGGAGATCTCCTTCGCGGTCACCCCCGGCCCGGCGGCGACGACCTCCTCCAGCACGGCCAGCGCGGTCCGCACGGCGCGTGGCTGGCGGCCGCTGATCGGGGGCGGGTCGCTCACCGGACGCGGTGCCAGACGTCGGAGGCGACGGTCTCGTCGTACACGCCGAGCGCGGGTAGATCGCCCCGGCGACGCTGCAGCACCGCCCAGCCGGCGCCGGCCGGCAGCGCGACCGCCAGCACCAGCCCGGACAGCGGGGCCGCCACCACGAACGCCACCAGCGCCGCGAACAACGCCGGCACCGCGAGCGCGGCCGTCGCCACCGCCGCCGGGGTGAGCTCCCCGATCCGGCGCAGGAACAGCGGCGCGGCCAGGCAGACCAGCAGATAGGTGACCAGGAACCCGACGGTCGCCGCCCCGAGCAGCCCGACCAGCAGCACCTCCGGCGGGACACCGGCGGCCAGCGGCACGGCCACCGCCGCCGCGGCCGCCGGGACGGCCGCCAGCACCGCCACGTGCGGCGTGCGGAACCGGCGGTGGGTACGGCCGAGCACGCCGGGCACGGCGCCGTCGCGGGCCAGCGAGAACAGCACCCGCGACAGTGCCGTCGCGGTGGCGACCGCACAGGCCAGGAAGGAGAGCACCAGCGCGGCGTGCAGTACCGGCGGGATCCACCACCAGCCGCGGGTGGTCGCCAGCACCTGGACCGGCTGGACCTGGCCGCCCAGCCCACCGGGCACCGCCGCGAATCCGCTCGTCTGCACCGCGGCCGCGAAGACGTAGAGGACGCCGGTCACCGCCGCCGTCGCGAACACCGCCCGCGGCACCGTCCGGAACGGGCGCCGGGTCTCCGCGCCCAGCGAGGTCGCCACCTCGAACCCGATGAACGCGGCCAGCGCGGGCACCACCCCCGCGACCAGGCCCGCCGCCCCGATCGCCGGCTGCGGCCCGGCGCCCGGCCCGGGCAGCGGACCCCCGGCGAGCAGCAGCGCGAACACCCCGACCAGTGCCCCCACCGCGATCGCCTCCACGAGCAGCACCACCCGCGCGGCCGGCCGCACCCCGCGGGCCACCAGCGCCGTCACGATCAGCCCGCACAGCACCGCCGCCGCCGTCGCGCCCCACCGGGTCTGCGCCGGGCCCGCCCCCAGCAGCGGCGGCAGGTACAGCACCGCCCCGCCCAGTGCCGCTGCGCAGAGCAGCAGGTAGCCGAGCACCGCCGCGACGCCCCCGGCGAAGGCGGGCCCGGACCCGAGGCCCTGCGCGGTCAGCGGGTACAGCCCGCCCGGCGCGGCCATCCTGGTGGTGAACCGGCCGATCGACGCGGCGACCAGCAGCGCGATCACGGCCGCGGCGACGAACGACCACACCGTCCACGGTCCGGCCAGCCCGGCGACGATCACCGGGGTCGCCGCCATCGCCGCCGACGGGGCCGAACCCGCGATGGACTGCGCCACGACGTCGGCCGGGCCGAGCCTGCGGCGTTCCAGCCCGTGCACGGGCGAGCGGTCGCGCAGCGTCGCCACCTCGGCACCTCTCCCCTCCGGATCATCGGCGGTCGCCGGGCCGCCCGGTCGCACGATTGTCCGCTGCGGACCCTAACCTCCGGTCACAGTGCCGTGACCAGCAGCGATGACTCGAACGAGAAAATCGACACAGCGGTTCCCACGCGGCGGGAACGGATGGCAGAGTGATTCGCACCACTCGGGACGGGCAGTTGTGCCGGTCGGTCGGGCACGTGACCCTCCGGTCCCGTTCGTACCCACGCCGACGGCCGGCCGATGACGTCGCGGCCCCGGCACCGCCCGACACGAGGAGATCCGATGACCGCCGTCCAGCCACGGACCGCGACCGGGCACCCGCTGGGGATGACCACCGAGACCGAGGTGTCCGTCGTCCGGGAGGTGCTCGACGCGGCCGGACTGCTCACCGAGCACGTCCGGTACGCGTTCTTCGCGCCCGAGGAGCCCCCGAAGGACGAGGTGCTCGCCGGCGGTCCGGCCGACCGCCGGTTCCGCGCGGTGCTGCTGGACCTGTCCACCGGCCGGTCCTGGGACACCGTGGTGTCGGTGACCGCGGGCGAGCTGGTCTCCTCGCGCGAGCTGGAGCCCGCGCGGGACGGCCAGCCGCCGATCATCGACTCGGAGTTCGAGTTCATCGAGGACGTCCTCAACGCCTCCCCGGACTGGCTCGCCGCGCTGGAGAAGCGCGGGATCGAGCCGGCCACGGTGCGCGCGGTGCCGCTGTCCGCCGGCGTCTACGACTACCCGGAGGAGACCGGCCGCCGGATGGCCAGGGCGTTCGGGTTCCGGCAGGACCACGAGGCCGACCACGCCTGGGCACACCCGGTCGACGGGCTCGTCGCCTACATCGACCTCACCGCCCGCACGGTCGACCGGGTGATCGACACCGGCGTGGTGCCGGTGCCCGCGACCAGCGGGAACTTCGACGACCCGGCCGTCCAGGGCCCGCCGCTGGACTCGCTGCGGCCGATCGAGATCACCCAGCCGGAGGGCCGGTCGTTCACCGTCGACGACGGCCGGGTGCGCTGGGGCAACTGGGACCTGCGGATCGGGTTCAACGAGCGCGAGGGCCTGACCCTGCACCAGATCGCCTTCGGCGACCGCCCCATCTGCTACCGCGCGTCGGTCGCCGAGATGGTGGTGCCCTACGCCGATCCGGCGCCGGTCCGGTTCTGGCAGAACTACTTCGACTGCGGCGAGTACATGTTCGCCCGCTACGCCGACTCGCTGCAGCTGGGCTGCGACTGCCTCGGCGACATCCACTACGTCGACGCCACCATCGCCGACGACCTGGGCAACCCGAAGACCATCCGGAACGCGATCTGCATGCACGAGGAGGACTACGGCGTCCTCTGGAAGCACACCGACATCTTCACCGGCTCCCGCGAGGTGCGCCGCCAGCGCCGGCTGGTCATCTCGTTCTTCACCCCGATCGGCAACTACGACTACGGCTTCTACTGGTACCTCTACCTCGACGGCACGATCGAGCTGGAGTGCAAGGCGACCGGCATCGTGTTCACCTCCGGCACGCCCGGCGAGTACGCCACCGAGGTCGCGCCCGGCCTCGGCGCCCCCTACCACCAGCACCTGTTCTCGGCCCGCCTCGACATGACCGTCGACGGGCTCGCGAACGCGGTCGAGGAGGTGGAGGCGGTGCGGGTCCCGATGGGCGAGGGCAATCCCCACGGCAACGCGTTCGGCCGCTCGGCGACCCGGCTGACCCGGGAGTCGGCGGCCGCCCGGGACGCCTCGCCGGACACCGGGCGGGTCTGGCACGTCGTCAACACCGAGAAGACGAACGGCCTCGGCCGGCCGGTCGGGTACGTGCTGCACCCGCTCGGGCAGCCGACCCTGCTGGCCGACGAGGCGTCGTCGATCCACGCGCGGGCGACGTTCGCGTCCAAGGCGCTGTGGGTGACCCGCTACGACCCGGCGGAGCGCTACTCGGCGGGCGACTTCGTCAACCAGAACCCGGGCGGGGCCGGGCTGCCCGCCTACGTGGCGGCCGATCGCGAGATCGACGGGCAGGACGTCGTGCTGTGGCACACCTTCGGGCTGACCCACTTCCCGCGGCCGGAGGACTGGCCGGTGATGCCGGTCGACTACACCGGGTTCACCCTCAAGCCGGCCGGGTTCTTCGACCGCAATCCGGCGCTGGACGTGCCCGCGGCGGGGACCAAGGGCTGCCACTGACCGGTGCGCCCGCCGGGACGCCCGCCCGCGGGCGTCCCGGCGGGTCCCCGGCATCGCTCCCTGCACGGTCGTCCCGGGCAACGTCCTGGCGTCCCGGCCTGCCGGGCCCCGGCAACGAGATCGGCGTCCGGCGCCGCTCGTGGTAGGTCTCCCTGCGGGGGGTCCGGCACATCGCCGCACCCCGGCGTACGAGGAGTGGACGATGAGCGTGACCCGGGTCTGGCTGACCGAGCGGAGCCACCAGGAGCTGCGTGCCGAGCTGCAGTCGTTGCTGCAGCAGCGGGAGGCGGTGGCCCCGGCCGAGGGCCGCGAGCACGACGGCCCGGACGGACCGGGTGCCGGGGAGCGCGACCGCGAGCAGCGGATCCGGCGGCTGCAGGAGCTGCTGCGCGATCCGGTGGTCGGCGACCGGCCGCCCGACGACGGCGTCGCCGAGCCCGGCATGGCGGTCACCGTGCGCTACGACGACGGCGAGACCGAGACCTTCCTGCTCTCGCACGACGAGAACCGGATCCGTCCCGACGGGACCATGATCTGCTCGCCGGACTCCCCACTCGGTCGCGCGCTGCACGGCGCGCACCAGGGCGACGCCGTTCGGTACCAGCTCCCCGACGGCGGGCGGGCCGGGTGCACGCTGCTCCGCGCCGTGCCGTTCGAGCACTGAACCGACGCAACCGTGTACGGGACCGAACGGGCCGAGAGCCGCAACGGTGTCCGGCATCCGGGCGCACCGGTGTCGGACGGGTGGCTGCGCCGGGTCGCCGACGAGGCCGGGCGCGGGGCGGGCGGAGTCCCGCCCGAGCTGCTCGGCGACTTCCTGCGGGTGCTGGCCGACGCCGCGGCGTCCGGCAGGCTCCCCTCGGACCCCGAGCTCGACGCGGTGCGACGCAACGGGGGCCGGGCCGCCGAACTGGGGGTCAGCGCAGGGAACGCGGTGCAGCTGTACCTGTCGGCCGCCTGGCGGTTGTGGCGGGAGCTCCCGCCGACCGCGCACTTCCGGGACGCCGGGACCACGGCGAACGCCGCGGAGGCGGTCATGCGGGCGGTGGACCTGGCGGTGGCCGGGCTCGCCGACGGCTACACCGCGGCCCGCCGGGACCTGGTGCGGCACGAGGAGACGCTGCGCCGGGAGCTGATCGAGGACCTGCTGCGTGGCGACGGCGACGCCGGCGGGCTGGTCGGACGGGCCGAGCCGTTCGGGATGGACCTGGGCCGGCCGCACCAGGTCGCGCTGGCCGCGCCGGACGGCCGCCCGGCCCGGGTGGACTCCGTACCGGCCGCCCTGGAACGCACCGTCGTGCGCGGGGTCGGCGACCGGGACGTGCTGGTCGCCACCAAGGACGGACGGATCGTCGTCATCGCCCCGGCCGGCACCGGCGCCGGTGAGCTCGGCGGCCTGCTGCACGGCGAGCTCACCCGCACCGGGCGCGGTGCCGGCTGGCGGGTGGCGGTGGGCCGCGCGCACCCCGGGTCCTACGGGATCGCCCGTTCCTACGAGGAGGCCAGGGAGGCACTGACCACGGCGGGCCGGCTGCGGCTGCCGGCGCCGGTGCTACGGGCCGAGGACATGCTGGTCTACCGGGTGCTGCTGCGTGACCAGCCGGCCATCACCGACCTCGTGCAGACCGTCGCCGTGCCGCTGGCGCGGGCCCGCGGCGGCGCCGCCCCGCTGCTGGACACCCTGGAGACCTGGTTCGGCACCGGCTGTGTGGTCGCCGAGACGGCTCGCCGGCTGCACCTGTCGGTGCGCGCCGTCTCCTACCGGCTGGAGCGGATCGCGGAGCTGACCGGCCACGACCCGACCGATCCCGGACACCGGTTCACCCTGCACGCCGCCGTGCTCGGGGCCCGGCTGCTCGGCTGGCCGGACCGTGACCTGCGGCCCGGCGATGCGGGCTGAGCCCGATCTGGAGCTGGTGGCCTCGATCGTCCGGCGCGCCGGGCTGGACTGTGTCGTCGAGGGCACCGGCCCGCAGCGCCGGCTGCGGGCCCGGCGGCCGGGCGGGCGGGGCGCCGGGGTCTCCGCCGGCTGGACCGGGCGCACCGGCTGGGTCGGCCCGGACGGCGCCCGGCACCGGGTGCCGGACCCGGACCCGCGCGGGCTGGCCGCGGTCGTCGTCGCGCAGGCGCTGCACCCGGACCCCGCCCGCCCGCTCACCCACGCCGAGGCCGGGGCCTGCGGCCTGGCCGGGGCACTGCTCTGGTGCGGGCCGGGCACTAGTGTCGGTACCGATCCGATCGCCGATCCACAGGAGGATCCGTGGCACTCGCCGCAGGGGACACCGTCCCCGACGTCCAGCTCATGACCCCGACCGCCGACGGCCCGAAGCCGGTGCAGAGCGCCAGCGTCCTGGGCAGCGGCACCGTCGTGCTGTTCGGCGTACCCGGGGCATTCACCCCGGCCTGCTCCGACACCCACCTGCCCGGCTTCGTGCTGCGCGCCGACGAGCTGAAGCAGAAGGGCGTCGACACCGTCGCCTGTACCGCGGCCAACGACGCGTTCGTGCTCGGCGCGTGGGCCGAGTCCCGCAACGTCGGCGACGCCGTGCTCATGCTCGCCGACGGCAACGCCGAGTTCGCCGCCGCCGCCGGCCTGGACATGGACGGCTCGAAGTTCGGCCTCGGCACCCGCTCGAAGCGCTACGCCGCGATCCTCAAGGACGGCGTGGTGCAGTGGATCGGCGTCGAGGACGTCCCGTCCTCGGTCGACGTGTCCGGCGTCGAGTCGGTGCTCAAGCAGCTCTGAATCTCCTCCGGCCGCACCCGGTCCCCGGCACGCGGGCCTAGACTGGCCCGCGTGCCGAAGGTGATCGGGGGTTCGCTCGCGACGCATCGCGAGCAGGTCCGCGAGCGCGTGTTCGGCGCGCTGCGCGAGCAGCTCTACGGTCGCGGCTTCGAGTCGGTGACGCTGTCCGGAGTTGCCGCCGCGGCCGGCGTCGGCCGGTCGGCGATGTACAACCACTTCCCGGACCGGCAGGCCCTGCTCGTCGCGTTCGTCGAGGCCGAGGCCGCCCGCTACGTCGCCGACCTGGACGCCGCGCTGGCCGGCGCCCGCTCCCCCGCGGACCGGCTCACCGTCTTCGCCCGGATGCAGCTGCGCCGGCTCGCCGAGTTCCACCTGCCGCCCGGCCAGGCGCTGGCCGGCGCGCTGGACCCGCAGGCGTACCGCCGGATCGCCGCGCACGCCGACCCGATCGGCGACCGGCTGACCGCGATCCTCACCGACGGCGCGCTCGACGGCTCGATGTCCGGCGACGACCCGGTCGTGCTGGCCGGGCTGGTCTCGGCCGCCCTGTCCAGCCGGAAGATCGTCGAGGTGCCCGCCGCCGAGCTGGACGACACCGTCGAGACGGCGGTGCGCGCGGTGCTGCGGATGGTCACCCCCTCGACGACGGCATCCGACTGAGGCTAGCCTTACCGCCGCCGAGCCCCTAGCATCATGATCTGACACGGTGTCAGATCCGGCGCCGTGACGCCCCGCTGTCCGGGAGGGCCGATGAGCGCCACGACACCGATCTCCGGTACGCCGGTGGGCGGGACGCTGTCCGCCGAGCTGCGGCAGGCCACGTCCGAGGTCCACGAGCAGGCCCACCGCTCCACCTACATGGCCGCGCTGCTCGACGGCGCGCTCCCGCTCGACGCCTACACCCTGCTCGCCGAGCAGTACGGCGCGATCTACACCGCCCTGGAGGCGGCGTCCGACGCGATGGCCGGGCATCCGGTCGCCGGCCCGTTCGTGATCGACGACCTGCGCCGGCTGCCCGCCCTGCACGACGACCTGGACGCGCTGGGCAGCGGCGTCCCGCGGATCCTGCCCGCCACCACCCGCTACGTGGACCGGCTGCGTACCGCGGCGACCGATCCGGAGCGGTTCGTCGCCCACCACTACATCCGCTACCTGGGCGACCTGTCCGGCGGCCAGGTGATCGGGAAGCTGCTGCAGCGGACCTACGGGCTGTCCGGCGACGGCGTGCGCTTCTACGACTTCACCGCGCTCGGCGCGCCGCCGCGGTTCCGGGCCCGCTACCGCGAGCTGCTCGACGCGACCGGCTGGGACGCCGCGGCCCGCTCCCGGGTGGCCGCCGAGGCGGTGCTCGGGTTCGAGCTGAACATCGCGGTGCTGTCCGAGATGGCCGAGGAGGTCGGGCTGGAACAGCCGCTCGCGTCGTGACTCCTAGACTGGGGTCGTGAGCAGCGGCATCGACCCCGGCGAACTCGCGACGGCGTTGAAGGTCCTCGCCCAGGTCGACGAGCTGCCGCCCGAGCACCCGGACGCGGTCCGGGTCCGCCGGGCGACCGCCGGGATCTGGAAGTCGGTGCGGATGCGCCGGCGGGCCGAGAAGCGGGAGCGCGAGCGGGCGTCCGACGCCGCGGTCACCGCGGCGACCGCGACCGGTGCCGACGGCCGGACCGACGACGAGACGGCGGGCATCCCGCTGGTCTCCACCGCCCGCGGCGCGACCGCGGGCGTGCTGCACCGGGCCCGCGGCTGCTACGCCTGCAAGACCCGGTTCACCGTGGTCGATGCGTTCTACCACCAGCTCTGCCCGGACTGCGCGGCCGCGCACCACGCGCACCGGGACGCCCGCACCGACCTGACCGGCCGCCGGGCGCTGCTCACCGGCGGCCGCGCCAAGATCGGCATGTACATCGCGCTGCGGCTGCTCCGCGACGGCGCGCACCTCACGATCACCACCCGGTTCCCGCGGGACGCGGCCCGCCGGTTCGCCGCGCTCGCCGACAGCCCGGAGTGGCTGCACCGGCTCCGCGTGGTCGGCGTGGACCTGCGCGATCCCGGGCAGGTCGTCGCACTGGCCGACGAGGTCGCCGCGGCCGGGCCGCTGGACATCCTGATCAACAACGCGGCGCAGACGGTGCGCCGCTCCCCCGGCTCCTACGCCGCGATCGAGGCCGCCGAGTCCGAGCCGCTGCCGGCCGGCGAGCTGCCGGAGATCCTGTCGTTCACCAGCGCGGCGCGCGAGCACCCGGCGCTGCTCGCCGGGGCGGTGCCCGGCGCGGACCTGGCGGCGCTGGCCGTCACCGCCCGGTCGGCGTCGCCGGAACGGATCGCGGCCGGCACCGCGGTGGACGCGGGCGGGCTGCTGCCCGACACCGCCGCCGTCAACAGCTGGGTCGACCACGTCCAGCACGTCGACCCGGTCGAGCTGCTCGAGGTGCAGCTGTGCAACCAGACCGCGCCGTTCGTGCTGGTGTCCCGGCTGCGGCCGGCGATGGCCGCAGCCGGCCCGCACCGCAAGTACGTGGTGAACGTGTCCGCGATGGAGGGCGTGTTCGGGCGCGGCTACAAGGGGCCCGGCCATCCGCACACGAACATGGCGAAGGCCGCGCTGAACATGCTCACCCGGACCAGCGCCGGGGAGATGTTCACGACCGACCGGATCCTGATGACCTCGGTGGACACCGGCTGGATCACCGACGAGCGCCCGCACCCGATGCGGATGCGGCTGGCCGAGGAGGGCTTCCACGCGCCGCTGGACCTGTCCGACGGCGCCGCCCGGGTGTACCACCCGATCGTCGCCGGTGAGCGCGGCGAGGACCTCTACGGCGTGTTCCTGAAGGACTACGGCGTGTCCCGCTGGTGAGGTAGGCCGCGCGTTCGCTGTCGGTGCTCGCCGATACCGTGCCGGGCGTGCTGGAGCTGCATCGGTCCGAACGCGCGGACACCCTCGTCGAGGCGCTCGCCGGGCTGCTCGCGGACCCGGCACCGGGCGGCGCCGACCCGTTCGCACCGGAGATCGTCGCGGTCCCCGAGCGCGGGGTGGAGCGGTGGCTGGCGCAGCGGCTCTCGCACCGGCTCGGCGCCCGCGGCGGTGGCGGTGACGGGGTGTGCGCCAACGTGCGGTTCCCGTCCCCGGCCGCCCTGCTCGGCGATGTCGTCTCCCGGGTCACCGGCACCGATCCGGAGACCGGCCCGTGGGCCCCGGGGCGTGCGGTGTGGCCGCTGCTCGAACTGATCGACGATGCCGTCACCTCCGGCGACGGGCGGTTCGCCGGGCTGGCCGCACACCTGGAGCGGGGCGGGCACGGCCGCCGCTACGCGCTGGCCCGCGCGCTCGCCGGGCTGTTCGGCTCCTACGCCACGCACCGGCCCGCGCTGCTGCGCTCGTGGGCCCTCGGCGAGGACGCGGTGCCGCCCGACCTGGCCTGGCAGCCCGAGCTGTGGCGGCGGCTGCGGGCCGGCCTCGATGCGCCCGGCCCGGCCGAGCGGCTCGCCGACGCGGTCGCCGCGCTGCGCGCCGGGGCCGATCCCGGCGAGCTGCCGGGGCGGATCTCGCTGTTCGGGCCGACCCGGCTCGCCGCCGAGCACCTCGCCGTGCTGGAGGCGCTGTCCGCGCACCGCGACGTGCACCTGTGGCTGCCGCACCCGTCCCCGGCGATGTGGGAGGCGGTCCGCGCCGCCCGCCCGGCCGATCCGCCCGCCCGCGCCGCCGACGGCAGCGCCGCGCTGGTCCGTAACCCGCTGCTGCGCTCGCTGGGCCGCGACGTCCGGGAGCTGGCGCTGCGGCTGCCCGCGGCCGGGCCGGGCGTCACCGACACCCACCATCCGGCGGCCGGACCGGCCGGGCCGCCGACCCTGCTGCAGCGGGTGCAGCGCGCGCTGCGCGACGACACGCCGCCGCCGCGGCCCGCCGACCGCCCGCCGCTCGATCCCGCTGACCGCAGCATCGTGCTGCACTCCTGCCACGGCCCGGACCGGCAGGTCGAGGTGCTGCGCGAGGTGCTGCTGGGGCTGCTGGCCGCCGATCCGGGGCTGGAACCGCGCGACATCATCGTGATGTGCCCGGACATCGAGGCGTTCGCGCCGCTGATCACGGCGTCGTTCGGGCTGGCCCCGGAGCCCGGCACCGCGGGCGAAGGGGCCGGGCCGTCGCACGACGAGCTGCATCCCGGGCACCTGCTGCGGGTCCGGCTGGCCGACCGGGCGCTGCGCCAGGCCAATCCGCTGCTGGGCACGGTGTCCACCCTGCTGGAGCTCGCCGGGTCCCGGCTGACCGCGTCCCAGGTGCTCGACCTGATCGCGTCCGGCCCGGTCCGCCGCCGGTTCCGGCTCGACGACGACGCGCTGGAGCGGATCTCCGAGCTGGTCACCGCCGCCGGGGTGCGCTGGGGCCTGGACGCCGCGCACCGCGCCCCCTACCGGCTCGACGGGATCGAGCAGAACACCTGGCGGGCCGGGCTGGACCGGCTGCTGGTCGGCGTCGCGATGGCCGAGACGCCGGGCGCGCCGGCCTGGCTGGGCAGCGCGCTCCCGCTCGACGAGGTCGACTCCTCCGACGTCGACCTGGTCGGCAGGCTGGCCGAGATCGTGGACCGGTTGGCGACCGCGCTCGCCGCGCTGCGCGGGCCGCAGCCGCTGTCGGCCTGGGTCGCCGCACTCACCGAGGCCCTGTACGCGCTCACCGACACCGCACCGGCCGACGCCTGGCAGGCAGGCCAGGCCCGCGCGGAGCTGGCCGACGTGCTGCACTCGGCCGGGCCGCAGGCCGACACCGTCGACCTCGACCTGCCCGACGTGCGCGGTCTGCTCGCGGAGCGGTTGCGCGGCAGGCCGAGCCGGGCGAACTTCCGCACCGGCACGCTCACCGTCGCCACCCTGGTCCCGATGCGCGCCGTCCCGCACAAGGTGGTCTGCCTGCTCGGCTGCGACGACGGCGTGTTCCCCCGGGCCGGCGCTCCGGACGGCGACGACGTGCTCGCCCGCGATCCGATCGTCGGCGAGCGGGACCCGCGTGGCGAGGACCGCCAGCTGCTGCTCGACGCGATCTGCTCGGCCACCTCCGCCCTGGTCGTGGTGAGCTCCGGGGCCGACGAGCGGACCGGCGCGGAGCGGCCGCCGTCGGTGCCGGTCGGCGAGCTGTGCGACGCGATCGACGCCTGCGTGCAGGTCCCCGGCGACCGGCCGGTGGCCGCGTCCGACGCGCTGCGTGCCCGGCATCCGCTGCAGCCGTTCGACCGGCGGAACTTCCGGCCCGGCGCGCTGCTCGCCGACGGGCCGTTCAGCTTCGACCGGGCCGCGCTGGGTGGCGCCGAGATGGCCGCCGGTCCGCGGGCCGCGGTGCCGCTGTTCCCGCCCGGACCGCTGCCCGCCCCGGAGGACGCCGGGGACCCGGTGGAGCTCGACGACCTGGTCGCGTTCGTCGAGCACCCGGTGCGGGCGTTCCTGCGGCAGCGGGTGCGGGTGCTGCCACCGCAGGAGAACGCCGAGCCCGACGACGCGCTGCCGGTCGAGCTCGACGGTCTCGGCAGCTGGCGGATCGGGGACCGGCTGCTCGCCGACCGGCTCGCCGGGGCGCCGCCGCAGGCCGTCGCCCGGGCCGAGACGCTGCGCGGCGACCTGCCGCCGGGCGGCATCGGGCGGCGGGTGCTGACCGACGTCGGCGGCCGGGTGGAGCCGCTGGTCGCGCTGGCCGCCGCGGTCCGCACCGGGGAGGCGACCTCCCAGGACCTGGTGGCCGTGCTGGAGGGGTTCACGGTGACCGGCACCGTCCCCGGGCTGCACGGCGACGTCGTCGTGCGGGTCGGGTACTCGCGGCTCAAGGCCAGGCAGCGGCTCCGCGCCTGGGTGCAGCTGCTGGCGCTGACCGCCGCGCACCCGGACCGCCGCTGGACGGCCGTGACCATCGGCCGGGGTGGCGGCGGCCCGGCCCGGTCCACGCTCGGGCCGGTCGATCCGGAGCTGGCCCGCCGGGTGCTGGCCGATCTGGTGGCGCTGCGCCGGGAGGGGCTGCGCGAACCGCTGCCGCTGCCGACCGACGCGGCCGCCGTCTACGCCCGCAACCGGTCCCGCGGGGTCACCCCGGCGAACGCGCTGGCCGCGGCGGACGCCGAGTGGTCCCGGTTCGAGCGCGACGAGGCCGCACACACCTTCGTCCGCGGACCGGCCGCCCCGCTGCTGCTGCGCGACGAGCCCGGTGCCGGTGCCGAGCCCACCCGGTTCGGCGCGCTCGCGACCCGGGTGTGGGCCCCGCTGCTCGACCACGAGAGGCAGGACGCGCCGTGACCGCGGTTCTCTCCCACCAGACCTTCGCCGTCGACGGGCCGCTGCCCGAGGGCACCGTCGTGCTGGAGGCCAGCGCCGGCACCGGCAAGACGTACACGATCGCCGCGCTCGCCACCCGCTACGTGGCCGAGGGCATCGCCGGGCTGGACCGGCTGATGCTCGTCACCTTCGGCCGGGACGCCACCCAGGAGCTGCGCGAGCGGGTCCGGGAGCGGCTGGTCGGCACCGAGCGGGCACTGGCCGCGGTGCTCGACGGCGGGGCCGCACCCGCCGGGGACCCGGTGGTCGCGCTGCTCGCCGCGGGCGACCCGGCCGTCGTCGAGCGGCGGCGGGCCCGGCTGGCGGAGGCGTCGGCGTCGTTCGACGCGGCCACCATCGCCACCACCCACCAGTTCTGCATGCAGATGCTGGCCGGGCTCGGGGTGGCCGGCGACAACGACCCGGAGGCCGAGTTCGTCGAGCACGTCGACGACGTCGTCACCGAGGTCGTCGACGACTTCTACGTCCGCAAGTACGCGAACCCCGACGCCGGGCGGCCCGCCTTCACCCGCGCCGAGGCGCTCACCCTGGCCCGCCGCGCCGTCGCCGACCCGCAGGCCGAGCTGGAACCGCGGGACGCCGATCCGCGCTCGGACGCGGCCGTCCGGCACGGGTTCGCCACCGCCGTCCGGCGCGAGGTCGACGCCCGCAAGCGGCGGCTGCGGATCTACAGCTACGACGACATGCTGACCCGGCTGGCCCAGGCGCTGCGCGACCCGCTGCGCGGCCCGGCCGCCCGGGAGCGGCTGCGGTCCCGGTTCTCGGTGGTGCTGGTCGACGAGTTCCAGGACACCGACCCGCTGCAGTGGGAGATCCTGTCGCTGGCCTTCCACTCCGCACCCGGCACCACGCTGGTCCTGATCGGCGACCCCAAGCAGGCGATCTACGCGTTCCGCGGGGCCGACGTGCACAGCTACCTGCAGGCCGCGGCCGCCGCCACCGACCGGCGCACGCTGGCCACGAACCGGCGCAGCGACCGCGCCCTGCTCGGCGCGCTGGAGAAGGTGTTCGGGGAGGCGACGCTGGGCAACCCGGAGATCGTCGTGCACCCGGTCGACGCGCACCACACCGCAGGCAGGCTGAGCGCGCCGCGGGACGCGCCGCTGCGGCTGCGGCTGGTCGACCGGGACCGGCTCGACCTGACCGGGCGGCAACTGGGCCGGGCGCCGGGCGCCCGGAAGGTCGTCGCCCGGGACGTCGCCGTCGACCTGTCGGAGCTGCTGGCCGGCCCCGCGGCCTACGACGGCGCGCCGTTGCGGCCCGGCCAGGTCGCCGTCCTGGTCCGGACGAACGCGCAGGGCGTCCTGGTCCGCGACGCCTGCGCCGAGGCCGGCGTCCCCGCCGTGCTCACCGGCAGCACCAGCGTGTTCACCACCCCGGCGGCCGCCGACTGGCTGACCCTGCTGGAGGCCGTCGAGCAGCCGCAGCGCACGCTGCGGCTGCGGGCGGCTGCCCTCACCCGGTTCGTCGGGCACACCGTCGCCGACCTGTGCGGGGCCGACGCCGATCGGCTGGTCGACGCGCTCGGCGCCGACCTGCGCAGCTGGCACGCGGTGCTCGCCGAGCGCGGGGTCGCCGCGCTGGCCGAGGCGGTGTTCGCCCGGTACGCCCCGGCCCGCAGGCTGCTGTCCCGGCCGGACGGCGAGCGCGACCTCACCGACCTGCGGCACGTCGGCCAGGTGCTGCACTCGGCCGCGCTGGAGCGCCATCTCGGCCCGACCGCGCTCACCGAGTGGCTCCGGCACCGGATCGGCGAGGCCGCCCGGGACACCTCCGCCGAGCGCAGCCGGCGCCTCGAGTCCGACGCCGACGCCGTCCAGATCGTCACCGTGCACCGGTCGAAGGGGCTCGAGTTCCCGGTCGTCTACCTGCCGTTCGCCTGGGACCGGTGGGTCAACGACAGCCCCGATCCGCTGCTCTATCACGACACCGGCCCCGGCGGCAGGCCGCGCCGGCTGCTCGACGTCGGCGGATCGACCGGCCCGGACCGGCCCGGCCGCACCGCGCTGCACCAGGCCGAGGAGGCCGGCGAGGACCTGCGGCTGCTCTACGTCGCGCTGACCCGGGCGTGCAGCCAGGTCGTCGCCTGGTGGGTGCCCGCGACCACCACCGCCGCATCGTCGCTGCACCGGATCCTGTTCGGGCACGGCGGGCCCGGCGCCGAACCGGCCGGCACCGCGAAGGTCCCCGGCGACGCGGTGGCGCTGCAGTACCTGCGGGAGCGGCTCGACGGCGGCGGCGCGGCCGTGGAGACCCTGCACGACCGCGAGCCGGTGCGCCGGCCCGCCGATCCGGACGACGAGCGGCCCGCGGCCGCCGAGTTCCGCCGCGGCCTGGACACCGCGTGGCGGCGCACCTCCTACACCGCGCTCACCGCGGCCGCGCACGCCGCGCACCGGATCCCGCTCGACGACGAGCCGGACGAGGAGTCCGCGGTCACGCCCGGGGTGCTCAGCGAGCCCGAGACCGAGGGGATCCGCGACGAGCCGGACCCGACCGGGTCGCCGGTGGGCCGCCCGGCAGCCGTGCCCGACGCCGCCGCACCGGGGATCGGCGCCGTGCCCGATGCCACGGTGCCGGGGGGCGCCGCCGGGCCCGATGCCGCTGCGCCGGCGGCCGGCGCGGCCGTCGCGACGCCGTCGTCCGGGCCCGATCCGGCCGGCGTGCCGTCGCCGATGGCGGACCTCCCGATGGGTGCCGGCTTCGGCACCCTGGTGCACGCCGTCCTGGAGCACCTGGACACGACCGTCGCCGCGGACGGCGACGAGGCACTGCGCGCCGAGCTGGTCGCGCACGTCACCGCCGAGCTGGCCCGCCAGCCCGCCGACGTCGATCCCGAGGCGCTGGCCGACGCCCTGGTCCCGGTGCTGCGCACCCCGCTCGGCCCGCTCGCGCCCGGCCGGGCACTCGCCGACGTCGCGCCGGCCGACCGGCTCTCCGAGCTCGACTTCGAGCTTCCGCTGTGCGGTGGCGACACCCCGACCGGCCGGCTGACCCTGGCCGGACTGGCGTCGGCGATCCGGCGCCGGATCGGGGCGGGCGACCCGTTGCACGGCTACGCCGACCGGCTGGACGGCCCCGACCTGGCCGGGCAGGCGCTGCGCGGCTACCTGACCGGCAGCATCGACTCGGTGCTGCGGGTCGACGGCCGCTACCTGGTCGTCGACTACAAGACGAACTGGCTCGGCCCGATCGGCGCGGCCGGCCGGGAGCCGCTCACCGCGGCGCACTACACCGCGGGCCGGCTGGCCGAGGCGATGAGCGACGCGCACTACCCGCTGCAGGCGCTGCTCTACGCGGTCGCGCTGCACCGGTTCCTGCGCTGGCGGCTGCCCGGCTACGCCCCGGAGACCCACCTGGGCGGCGTCGGCTACCTGTTCCTGCGCGGCATGTGCGGGCCGGCGACCCCGGTCAGCGGCGACGGCCCGCTGGCCGCGCCGTGCGGGGTGTTCGCCTGGCGGCCACCGGCCGCGCTGGTCGAGGACCTGTCCGAGCTGCTGGACGGAGGCGGCGCATGACGACCGGGGCGACCGCGGCCCCCGAGCGCGACCCGTACGGCCCGCGGGCCGCGCGGACCGCGGCCGGGGTGCTCGCCACGTTCAACGAGGCCGACGTGCTCGCCCCCGGCGACGTGCACGTCGCACGCCGGCTGGCCCGGCTCGGCGGCCGCGGCGACCCGGTCGGCGCCCCCGACCCGGCGACCGCGGAACCCGAGCCGGTGGTGCTCGCCGCCGCGCTGGCGGTGCGCGCGATCCGCAACGGTTCGGTCTGCGTCGATCTCGGGAAGGTCGCGACGACCACCGCCGGCGAGGGCGAGATCGCGGTCGACGTGTCCGGGCTGCCGTGGCCCGAGCCGGGCGCGTGGCGGGCGGCCTGCGCGGCCAGCCCGCTGGTCGCCGACGGCGAGGCCGGCCCGGCCGGGCGGCCGCTGCGGCTGCTCGGCGACCTGCTCTACCTGGAGCGGTACTGGCAGGAGGAGGAGCTGGTGCGCCGCGAGTTCGCCGCCCGCTCCGGCCCGGTCGCCGACGTGCCCCCGCAGCGGCTGCGCGTCGCGCTGGAGCGGCTGCTCGACGATCCCGGCGCCGAACGCCAGCGGCTCGCCGCCGCCGTCGCCGCACTGCGCCCGGTCAGCGTCATCGCCGGTGGTCCGGGCACCGGCAAGACGACGACCGTCGCCCGGCTGCTCGCCGTCCTGCACGACCTGCACGCCGACCGGCCCGGCCGGCCGCCGCTGCGGGTCGCGCTGGCCGCCCCCACCGGGAAGGCCGCGGCCCGGCTCACCCAGTCGGTCGCCGACGCGGTCGTCCGGATGCCGCCCGGCGACCGGATCGCGGTCGAGGGCACGACGGCCTCCACGCTGCACCGGCTGCTCGGCTCGCGGGGCGCGTCCGGCCGGTTCCGGCACCATCGCGGCAACCGGCTCCCGCACGACGTGGTGGTCGTCGACGAGACGTCGATGGTGTCGCTGACGATGATGGCGCGGCTGCTGGAGGCGGTCCGCCCGGACGCCCGGCTGGTGCTGGTGGGCGATCCCGAGCAGCTCGCGTCGGTGGAGGCCGGCGCCGTGCTCGGGGATCTCGCCGAGGCACCCGGCCGGGTCGAGCCGGAGCTGCAGGAGGCGCTGGAACGCTGCGGCGCGTTCCGGGCCGAGCGCCCGGTCCGCCGCACGGACGCCGACACCACAGCCGGCACCGGCGCGGGCGCCGCGAGCAGGCCCGGCTCCGGCGAGCCCGATGCCCCCGGCCGGCCGGCCGCTGGCGCACCCGGCGAGCCCGGCACCCGCGCGCCCGCCGGCACCGGTGGGCCCGATTCCGGTGTGGCCGGCGAGCCCGTCGTGGTGCGCAACGGCGTCGTCCGGCTGCAGCGGAACTGGCGGTTCAGCGGCGCGATCGCCGCGTTCGCGGCCGCCGTCCAGGCCGGCGACGGCGACCGGGCGATGGCACTGCTCGCCGGGACACCGGCGGAGCTGTCGTTCGTCGCGGCGGACCCGGCCGAGATCGCCCCCGAGCGGCTGGCCCCGCTGCGCTCGCAGGTCGTCCAGGCGGCCGTCGACCTGATCGGCGCCGCCGAGTCGGGCGACGTCACGTCGGCGCTGCGGGTGCTCGACGACCACCGGTTGCTCTGCGGGCACCGCCGCGGCCCGTACGGAGTCGCGCGCTGGACCGCGGAGGTCGAACGGTGGCTGTCGGCCGCCCGCCCCGGGTACGACGCGGAGGCACCGTGGTTCCCCGGCCGGCCGCTGCTGGTCACCGCGAACGACTACGACCTGGGCCTGTTCAACGGTGACACCGGCGTCGTCGTCCGGACCGGTGAGGGGCGCCGGACGGTGTTCGTGCGCGAGGGCTCACCGGCCGCGTTCGAACCGGCCCGCCTCGGTGGCGTCGGCACCGTCTACGCGATGACCGTGCACCGCAGCCAGGGCAGCCAGTTCCGGCGGGTGACCGTGGTCCTGCCGCCGGCCGACTCCCCGCTGATGACCCGCGAGCTGCTCTACACAGCGGTCACCCGCGCCAAGGAGCAGGTGCGGATCATCGGCACCGAGGCCGCTGTCCGGGCCGCGATCGCCCGTCCCGCCGGCCGGGCCAGCGGCCTGCGGCTGCGCCTCGCCGGCAGCTGACGCACCGTGGCGGAGGGCTGTGCGGCCGGGCGCCGGTGGTCAGTGGGCCGGTCAGCCGGGACCGTCGGTGGGGGTGGCCGGGCCGGCCGGGGGCGCGGAGGTCGCCGGGGGCGCAGCCTTCTGCCTGCGACCGGAACTCCAGGCGACGAACACGACCAGCGCGAGGCTGATCCACAGCGCGTACCGGTCGATCGCCAGCACCACGTCGACCGCCTGCTGGCCCAGGCCGTAGCCCAGCCCGGCGACCAGGCCGGTGATCATGGCCGCGCCGATCGCGTCGAACAGCAGGAACGTGCCGAGCCGCATCCGGCCGAGCCCGGCCAGCGCGAACACCGCGACCGCCGGGATGCCCGGCAGCGCGGCTGCGACGACGACCAGCGGCATCGCCCAGCGCGGCCAGGCCCGGACCCGGGCGACGAACCGCTGGGCGACGTCACCGGGCGCGAAGAAGGTCACGACCTTGGGTCCCCAGCGGCGTCCGGCGAGCCAGAACAGCCAGTCGAACTTGATCATCCCGAAGATCCCGGCGACGATCACCAGCCACAGCTCGATCTCGCCGATCCGGGCGAACGCCGCCCCGGCGCCGATCGCCGAGAGGCTGCCGGTGACGACGCTCAGCGCGACCGGGTGGGTGGCGAGCAGGAACGGTCGCAGCGGCAGCGACAGCAACATCACGGCCATGATCCCGAGCGTCGAGAAGACCAGGATCTTGTCGCCGCGGTTCATCGGGGTCTCCCAGGGGACCGCGTCCCGCCACGCCTGCTTGCCGGCCTCGATCTCCTCCGGGGTGTACTCGCGCCGTGACCACCGGCCCCGCCGGGCCCGGGTCGTCCCGGCCGCCGCGGCCGGCTGCTGCTCCTCGTCGGTCACCGTCTCCCCCTCCTGCGGCGCACCCCCGCACGCCGCGTCCGTGACGACGCTAAACGGTGCGCCGCCCCGGCACGTCGTCGGCGGGGACGAGTTCGGCGCCGCGGCGGTCTCGTCCCCGCGGACGAGCGGCCGGGCGCTGACACTCGGCGGGGCGAGCGGGCGGGGCGAGCGGCAGAACTCCCCCCCGGCGGATAACCGGCTGCCCGGTTCCCCGCACGCCGCTACCGTCCGGGCATGGCCGAGCATCCGGCACCCGCCGACGCGCCGGCAGCGGTCGACGCCACGGCAGCCGCCGACGCCGGGACATCCGGCGACGCCACACCGGGCGCGACCACACCCGGCGAGTCCACGACACCTGGCAGGGCGACACCCCACGGCGCGATCGCCTTCCGCCCGCTCACCCCCGCCGACCTCCCGATGCTGGCCGGCTGGCTGGCCGAGCCGCACGTGCGCCGCTGGTGGAACCACGAGACCTCCCCCGAGGCGGTGCAGCGCGACTTCGGCCCGACGATGCGCGGCGAGGAACCGGGCGAGGACCTCGTCGTGTCGGTCGGCGGCACCCCGGCCGGACTGCTGCAGCGGGCCCGCTGGCACGACTTTCCCGAGTACGTCGAGGAGATCGCCCCGATCATGGCGATCCCGGCCGGCGCCGTCACCATCGACTACCTGATCGGCCCGCCGGAGCTCACCGGGCGCGGTCTCGGCCCGCGGATCCTGGCCGCCGCCGTCACGGGGGTGTGGCAGCGCTACCCGGACGCGACCGCGATCATCGTGCCGGTGTGCGCAGCGAACCGGGCGTCCTGGCGGGCGCTGGAGAAGGTCGGGTTCCGTCGGGTCGCCTCCGGCGATCTCGCCCCGGACAACCCGGTCGACCCGCCGCGCCACCACGTGCACCGGATCGACCGTGAGGAACCACGATGCCACCCGTGACCAGCGCCGGGCTGCTGCTGCACCGCCCCGGACCGGACGGCAGCGAGGTGCTGCTCGGGCACATGGGCGGCCCGTTCTGGGCCCGCAAGGAGCACTCCTGGACGGTCCCGAAGGGCGAGCACGGCCCGGACGAGACCCCGCTCGACGCCGCCCGCCGCGAGTTCGCCGAGGAGATCGGCCGTCCCGCCCCGGACGGCGAGCCGATCGCGCTCGGCAGCGTCCGGCAGTCCCGCAAGACGATCACCGTGTTCGCCCTCGACGGCACCGGCTTCGACGGCGCCGATGCCGTCGCCGACCGGCCCGACGACGGCGGCTGGGTCGAGATCGAGTGGCCGCCCCGGTCCGGGCGGCGGATCCGGTTCCCGGAGCTGGACCGCGCGCAGTGGTGCGACCTGGCGACGGCGCGGGAGCGCATCGTCGTCGCCCAGCAGCCGTTCCTGGACCGATTGGAGGCGTTGGTCGCCGGGTAGTCCCCGGCCATGGCGAGCAGCATCAAGGACGAGGAGATGTACGAGCGGCTCCGCGAGGAGGGCAACTCGAAGGAGAAGTCCGCGCGGATCGCGAACGCCGCGGCGGCGGAGGGCCGCGGCACCGTCGGTGCCCGCGGCGGCGAGTCCGGCGACTACGAGGACATGACGAGGGACGAGCTCTACCAGCGCGCCCAGCGGGTCGGCATCGAGGGCCGCTCCGACATGACCCGCGACCAGCTGATCGAGGCGCTGCGGGAACACTGAGCGGATGAGCCGCCGCCACGACCACGACGCCGGGGGCGACCCGGAGACCCTCGCCCGCAAGGCGGAGCTGCGCGACGAGGTGTGGACGGCGCTGACCGAGCAGCACGCGGCCCGGTTCCCGGGGGCCCGCAACCGGATCTCCAACTTCGTCGGCGCCGAGCGGGCCGCCCGGCGGCTGCGCGAGCTGGACGCGTGGCGGTCCGCCCGGACCGTCAAGTCGAACCCGGACTCCGCGCAGCTGCCGGTCCGCCGGTACGCGCTGGAGGACGGCAAGACTGTCTACATGGCCGTCCCCCGGCTCGCCGAGGACGATCCGTTCTTCCTGCTCGACCCCGACCACCTGTCCGATCCGCCGCGCAAAGCCGTCTCGATCGCGCACGCCACCCGCTCCGCGCGCCGGATCGCCGTCGCCGATCTGGAACCGGTCGACCTTGTCGTCACCGGCTGCGTCGCGGTCGGCGCGGACGGCGCCCGGCTCGGCAAGGGCGGCGGATTCGCCGACCTGGAGTTCGCGCTGGCCCGCGAGGCCGGCCTGGTCTCCGACGACACCCTCGTCGTCACCACCGTGCACGAGCTGCAGCTGCGCGACGCCGGGGTGATCCCGTGGGCCTCTCACGACGCGCCGGTCGACATCGTCGTCACCCCGGACCGGGTGATCGACTGCCGGGAGCACCGGCGGACCCGGCCCGACGGCGGCATCGTGTGGGAGTCGCTGACCGAGGAGAAGATCGCGGCCATCCCGCTGCTGGGGCGGCTGCGCGAGGAGGCGCGCCGATGAGCCCCGAGATCCGCACCGAGATCCGCACCGAGCGCGGCGACATCACCGAGGCCGAGGTCGACGCCGTGGTGAACGCCGCCAACTCGTCGCTGCTCGGCGGCGGCGGGGTGGACGGCGCCATCCACCGCCGCGGCGGCCCGGCGATCCTCGCGGAGTGCCGGGAGCTGCGCGCCGGTCGCTACCCGGACGGTCTCCCGACCGGGCAGGCCGTCGCCACCACCGCGGGCGACCTCCCGGCCCGCTGGGTGATCCACACCGTCGGCCCGGTGTACGCGAAGCGCGAGGACCGCTCGCACCTGCTGGCGAGCGCCTACCGGCAGTCGCTGCGGGTGGCCGACGAGCTGGGGGCGCGCACCGTCGCGTTCCCCGCGGTCTCCGCCGGCATCTACGGCTGGCCGATCCCGGACGCCGCGCGGATCGCCGTGGAGACCGTCCGGTCCGCGGACACGTCCGTCGCGCTCGTCCGGTTCGTCCTGTTCAACGACGACGTCCAGGCCGCCTTCGAGGCCGCGGTGCGGACGTAGGATCGCCGGCATGCCGCTCCGCGTCGCGCTGCTCGACGACCACCAGCAGGTCGCGCTGTCGCTGACCGGATTCCCCGGCGACGTCGAGGAGGTCGCCTTCGCCGATCACGTCGCCGATCCGGCGCAGCTCGTCGCCCGGCTGCGCGGGTACGACGCCGTCGTCTGCATGCGCGAGCGCACCCCGGTCACCGCCGAGGTCCTGGACGGGCTGCCGGACCTGCGGCTGGTGATCACCACCGGGCTGCGCAACGCCGCGATCGACGTGGCCGCCGCGCACGCCAGGGGCGTCACCGTCTGCGGTGCCCGCGGCCCCGTCGCGCGGGCGAGCACCACCGAGCACACCTGGGCGCTGATGCTCGCGCTGGCCCGCAACCTGCCCGCGCAGGACGCCGCGATCCGCTCCGGCGGCTGGCAGCTCGGCCTGGGCACGGTGCTCGCCGGATCCACCCTCGCGCTGCTCGGGCTGGGCACCCTGGGCGCGGCGATGGTGCCGGTGGCCCGCGCGCTCGGCATGCACGTGACGGCGTGGGGCCCGTACCTGACCGCGGCGCGGGCCGCCGAGATCGGCGTCGATGCGCCGGACCGCACCACGTTCTTCCGCACCGCGGACGTGCTCAGCGTGCACCTGGTGCTGTCCGCGCGGTCGGCGGGCGCCGTCGGCGCCGCCGAGCTGGCCCTGATGAAGCCGACCGCGCTGCTGGTGAACACCTCGCGCGGCCCGATCGTCGACGAGCAGGCGCTGCTCGACGCGCTGCACACCGACCGGCTCGGCGGCGCCGCACTGGACGTCTACGACACCGAGCCGCTGCCCGCCGACCATCCGCTGCGGACCGCCCCGCGCACGGTGCTCGCCCCGCACACCGGCTACGCCTCCCGGCAGTCCTACGCCGAGTACTTCGCGGACGTCACCGACGACGTCGCCGCGTTCCGGGCCGGCACCCCGGTCCGGGTCATCGACGCCCGGAAGGAACCCCGTGATCGAGATCAACGGCCACCGGCCCGACGTGCACGCCGACGCCTGGATCGCCCCCGGCGCCGTGCTGGCCGGCGACGTGCGGATCGGCCCGGACGCCGGTGTCTGGTACACCTGCGTGCTCCGCGCCGACTTCGCGTCGATCACCGTCGGCGCCCGGTCGAACGTGCAGGACGGCACCGTCGTGCACGCCGACCCGGACTTCCCGGTGACCATCGGCGAGCGGGTGACGATCGGGCACCGGGCCGTCGTGCACGGCTGCACCATCGACGACGACGTGCTGGTCGGGATGGGTGCGGTGCTGATGAACGGGGTCCGGGTCGGCTCCGGCTCGCTGATCGCGGCCGGCGCCGTGCTCACCCAGGGCACCGTCGTCCCGCCCGGGTCGCTGGTCGCCGGGCTGCCCGGGAAGGTGCGCCGCGAGCTCACCGACGACGAGCGGAAGTCCATCCCGCTCTCCGCCGAGGCGTACGTGCACCTGCTCGGGCAGCATCGGGCCGCGACCGCGGACGGCTGATCCGGCGTCAGGCGTTCGCCACCAGGTGCTCCAGCCGGGCCGCGACGTGCGCGCGGGCCGCGTCGGCGCGGGCCGGCAGGTGCCCGGACCCGAACAGCGGCTCGCCCGGCTCGACGTCGCGCAGCAGCTGCCGGGCCAGGGTCTGCCGGTGCACCTCGGTCGGGCCGTCCGCGATCGCCATCACCTGGGCGTCGACCATCATCGCCGAGAACGGCATCTCGTTGGAGATGCCCAGCGCCCCGTGCAGCTGCATCGCCCGCTGCACCACGTCGTGGTAGACCCGCGGCATCACCACCTTGACCGCGGCGATGTCCTTGCGTACCGCCCGGTAGTCCTGGTGCCGGTCGATCAGCCAGGCCGTCCGCAGCAGCAGCAGCCGGAACTGCTCCAGGTCGATCCAGCTCTCCGCGACCTTGTCCTGGGTGGACTGCATGTCGGCGAGCCGGCCGGTCCGGGTGCTGCGCGACACGGCCCGCTCCAGCATCAGGTCGAACGCGCGGCGCATCTGGGCGATGGTGCGCATCCCGTGGTGGATCCGGCCGCCGCCGAGCCGGGTCTGGGCGATCGCGAACGCCCGCCCCCGCTCCCCCAGCAGGTGGTCGCCGGGCACCCGCACGCCGTCGTAGCGCAGGTAGGCGTGACTGGAGTGCTCGGGTGACTCGGTGCCGACACCGGCGTCGCGGACGATCGTCAGGCCGGGCGTCTCCCGGGGCACGATGAACATCGACATCCGGTCGTGCGGCGCGGCGTCCGGATCGGTCACCGCCATCACGATCAGGAACGACGCGTGCCGGGCGTTCGACGAGAACCACTTCTCGCCGTCGATCACCCAGCCGTCGCCGTCCGGGACCGCGCGGGTGCTGAACAGCGTCGGATCGGCGCCGGCCTGCGGCTCGGTCATCGAGTAGCAGGAGGAGATCTCGCCGTCGAGCAGCGGCTGCAGGTAGCGCTGCTTCTGCGTGTCGGTGCCGAAATGCGCCAGGATCTCGGCGTTTCCCGAGTCCGGGGCCTGGCAGCCGAACACCGTCGGCGCCCACCGGGACCGGCCGAGCAGCTCGTTGAGCAGCGCCAGCCGGACCTGGCCGTAGCCCTGGCCGCCCAGCTCGGGCCGCAGGTGCGCGGCCCACAGCCCGCGGTCGCGGACCTGCTGCTGCAGCGGCCGGACCAGCCGGCGCGCGGTCGCGTCGGACTTGTCGTAGGGGTCGCCGAGCACCAGGTCGAGCGGCTCGATCTCGTCCCGGACGAACGCGTCCACCCAGTCCAGCTTCTCCTGGTACTCCGGCTCGGTCTCGAAGTCCCACATCAGAAGTCGCCCTCGCGGGCCGGGTGGGCGGCCGTCGCGGCGGTCTCCTCGGCGCCGGCGACGGTCGCGACCCGGGCCCGCAGGGTGTCCTGCACGGTCATGGTGTTCCCTCCTGGAGTGGTGCCGCGCCGGCGGCGAGGACGTCCACCTGCAGCGCGAGCTGGGCGGTGAGCAGCGCGTCGAACCGGCGCATGTCCAGCCCGGTCAGGTGTTCGATCCGGCCGAGCCGGTAGCGGACGGTGTTCTCGTGCACGCCGAGCCGGGCGGCCGCCGCCCGGACCTGGGCGCCGGCGGCCAGGTAGCGGCGCAGGGTCTCGACCAGGTCGCCACCGGTCTCGGCGTCGCTGCGGCGCAGCGGCCCGAGGCACTGCTCGGCGAACCGGGCGGCGGCCGCGGCCCGGCCGCCGTCCACCACCAGCCGCAGCGTCCGCAGCTCCGGCACCCCGACGACGTCGGCGGTCCCGCCGAGCGCGGCGGCCAGCCGGTCGACGTCGCCGGTCTCGGCGAGTGCCGCGGGCAGGCCGCTGATCTCGCGGACCGCGCCGGAGACGACCGCGCGCCGCACCCCGGTGACGGCCGCGATCCGGTCCAGCCGTCCGCGCAGCGCGCGGTGCACGGCGCGGAGCCCGCCGGGGGCCGGATCGGCGGGCAGCTCCAGCAGCGCCAGCACGGCGTCCGGCCCGGGCAGCACCGCCGGGACCGCGCCGGGCAGGTCACCGACCGCATCACCGGCCGCCCCGCCGAGCGCATCCGCGACCGCGTCCCGGCAGCCCGACGCCGAGCGGCCGTCGCGCACCGGGAACCGCACCAGCAGGTGGGCGGCGGCCGGATCGAGCCCCGCACGGACGGCGAGCCGGCGTAGGTCCGGCTCGTCCCGGGTGCCGTGCAGCAGATCGGTGAGGACGTCGTCGCGGTCCCGGGCGACCGCCCGTTCGGCGACGGTCTCGCCGAGCAGCTGGACCGACAGGATCGCCGCCGCCTGTTCCGCGGCCGGGGTGTCCGCCGGGCGCAGCGGACGCCCGAGCTCGGCGACGTCGAGGTAGCCGGCGACGCCGTCCTCCCCCGTCAGCACGGCGAGCAGGTGCCGGCGGGCCGGGCCGTGCACCGGGTCCGGCGGCAGGACGACCGAGGGCCGGGCCGGGCCGAGCCGCGCGACGGCGCGCCGCACCCCGGGCACGGCGAGCGCCGTCGCGGGCAGCGGCGGCGGTGCGTCCAGCCGGAAGGCGGCGGGTGCCGACCAGCAGCGCACCCGGCCCAGGTCGGGCGACCGCAGCGCCACCGGCAGGCCGAGCAGCTCGGCGGCGCGGATCACCAGGCGTTCCGGCCCGGCGCCGTCGAGCACCGCGGCGGACAGCCCGCCCAGCAGCCGGACCAGCGGATCGGGCGGGTCCGGGACGAGTACCGGCCCGGGCCGCGTACCGGGGTCCGGCTCGGCCATGAGGGGTCTGGCCATCGCTCGCTGCCACCTCCGTCGGCGCCTTGACCCGCTGTGACGAGTCACACTACCCTCGCAGCCCTAACGATCGTTAGGCAACCCCTGATCCGAGGAAAGGCGAACCGCCATGGATGTCGGTGTCCTGCTTGTCTTCCAGAACTGGCACGAGGATCTGAGCGACGCGGAGATGTTCCGCCAGGAGGCCGAGCTCGGCGTGCTCGCCGAGGAGTACGGCTTCGACTCCGCCTGGGCGGCCGAGCACCACTTCGACGACTACTCGATGTGCCCGGACAACCTGCAGCTGATGACCTACCTGGCCGGCCGGACCAGCCGGATCAAGCTCGGCACCGGCGCGGTGATCCTGCCGTGGAACGACCCGCTCCGGGTGGTCGAGAAGGTCGCGATGCTCGACATCCTGTCCCGCGGACGGGTCGTGTTCGGGATGGGCCGCGGCCTGGCGAAGATGGAGTACGAGGGCTTCCGCCAGGACATGAACGAGTCCCGCGGCCGGTTCGACGAGGCCGCCCCGCTGATCATCGAGGGCCTGCGGAAGGGCTACGTCGAGCACCACGGCACCTACTACGACCAGCCCCGGGTGGACATCCGTCCGGCCCCGGAGGCCGGGAACGACTGGGACGGCAGGCTCTACGGCGTCGCGATGTCCCCGGACTCGGTGCCCGCGGTGGCGAAGATCGGCGCCCGGATGATGACCTTCATGCAGTACCCGGCCGAGCAGCACGTCCCGGCGATCGAGCGCTACCGCGAGGTGTACCGGGAGACCCACGGCACCGAACCGGGCCCGGTGCTCACCCAGGACTTCATCTACTGCCACGAGGACCCCGACGTCGCCGAGCAGACCGCCCGCGAGTACCTGTCGCGCTACTTCATCTCGGTTGTCAAGCACTACGACTTCGCCGGGAAGCACTGGCGCGAGACGAAGGGCTACGAGGCGTACCAGGCCGGTGCGGACATGATCCGCGAGGCCGGGATGGAGGCCGCCGCGGCCGGATACGCGGACACCCAGATCTGGGGTACGCCGGAGCAGATCGTCGAGAAGTACCGGCACCGCCTGGAGCTGTTCGGCGACCACCAGCCGAACGTGGCGCCGTCGTTCGCGGGCCTGCCGTTCGACAAGGTCCGGGCCAGCCTGAAGCTGTTCGGCGAGAAGGTCGTGCCCGAACTGCACAAGATGGGCGTGACGGCGCCGGTGCCCGCCTGACCGGGCGCCCGGCCTCCACCGGAGGTGGGGACAGTGACAGGGTCTCGGGTCATGAACGTCGATCCGAGCGACGGGCATCGGCCCTCCCGCGGAGGCACCCGCAAGGCCGAGCTCGTCGCGCTGGCGAGCCGCATGTTCCGCGAACACGGCTACCACGGCGTCGGCATGCGTGCCCTCGCCGACGCCGCCGGCATGCAGGCCGCGTCGCTCTACCACCACTTCCGCAGCAAGGAGGAGCTGCTCCTGCACACGATCTACGTCGTGGACCGCGACATGGTCGTCGAGCAGATGCCGCTCCTGGACGGTCCGGAGAGCCACGCCGAACGGCTGGCCCGCCTGGTGCGCGCGCACATCACGCACATCGGCGCCAACCGGGACGCGTGGCTCGTCGCGGGACGGGAGCTGCGCGCACTGTCCCCGGACCGGCTGGAGGCCGTGCAGGGCTACCGGCGCGACTACCAGCGCAGGATCGCACGGCATCTCGCCGAGGGGGTCGACGCGGGCGAGTTCGACTGCCCCGACCCCCGGCTGGCCACCCTGGCGATCCTGGACCTGATCAACGGGCCCAACGAGTGGTTCGACCCGGGCGGGCGGCTGACGATCGAGCAGATCGCCGACCGCTACGCCGAGATGGTCGTCCGCCAGCTGGCCCCGCCAGCCCCCACCGCCGGGGGCGGGCCGACCACGAGGGACGGCGACACGTGAGCAGCGAGCAGAACAAGAAGATCGTCACCGAGTTCATGGAGGTGTTCTCGGCCGGCGACGTCGACGGGATCATGGACCGGCTGACCGACGACGCGACCTGGTGGGTGGCCGGCACCATCCCCGGGATCTCCGGCACCAAGGACAAGGCCGGCTTCCGGGAGATGGTCTCCGGGATCGCCTCGTCGACCACGAGCGGCGCGGTCCGGCTGACCCCGCTGGCCTTCACCGCCGAGGGCGACCGGGTCGCGGTGGAGACCGAGTCCTACACCGAGCTGAAGAACGGCCGCGTCTACAACAACCTGTACCATTTCTTGTTCACCGTGCGGGACGGCCGCATCTCGTCGGTGAAGGAGTACCTGGACACCGAGCACACCACCGCGGTGTTCGTGACGCCGTGAGCCGACCGGCCCCGCAGCCGTGACGGCTGCGGGGCCGGCGGCGTCGTGCACGGTGGGGGTGTCTCAAAAGCATTGACTCAGCCGCGCCGTGGCCGGGGGGCGCCGAAGGACGCGAGCAGCCCGCCGTCGACCGCGACCGTCGAACCGGTCATGTAGGTCGCCCCGGCCACCATCCACACCACGTCCGCGATCTCCCCGGCCCGGCCGGGGCGGCCCAGCGGGATTCCGTCCACCACGGCGGCCCGCGAGCCCGCCGAGAGCCCGGCCGTCATCTCGGTGTCGACGAAGCCCGGCACCACCAGGTTGACCCGGACGCCGTCCGGTGCGAGCTCCATCGCCAGGGTCCGGGTGAGGCCGGCCAGGCCGGCCTTCGCCGAGCCGTACGCGGCGTCACCCGGGTAGCCCCGCAACCCGACGACGGCCCCGATGTTGACGATCGACGAGCCCTCGCCGAGCAGCGGCCGGGCCGCCCGCGCGACCCGGAACGCGCCGGTCAGGTTGGTGGTCAGCACCTCGTCCCAGGCGTCGTCGCCGAGCCGTTCGAGCCGGCCGCCGCGGTGCACGCCGGCCGACTGGACCAACACGTCGACCGAGCCGGAGGCCCGCTCGACGGCGTCCAGCGCACGCCGCACCGAGTCCGCGTCGCCGATGTCGGCCGGCACCGGGAGCACCCGGTCCCGGACCGCGGGCGGCCAGCCGTCCCGGTCCACCGACCGGGCCAGCACGTGCACGGTGTCCCCCTCGGCGAGCGCCCGGTCGACGACGGCGCGGCCGATCCCGCGGGAGCCGCCGGTCACCACCCAGGTCCGCCCCACCCTCAGCTCCCCGACCGGGCCAGGAACCCCAGGAGCTCGGTCCGGTAGGTCTCGCCGTCCTCCAGGAACGGCGCGTGCCCGACGCCGCCGAACTCGACCAGCCGGGCGTCCGGGAACAGCGTGCGGGAGGCGGCGACCGCGTCGAACGACACGAAGCCGTCCTCCCGGCCGGCCAGCAGCAGGACCGGGACGTCCAGCGTCGGGAGGATCTCCCGCTGGTCGATGTGCGCGAGATCGCGCAGGGTGTCGCCGCACCGCGGGCCGGACTCCAGGAAAGCCAGCCAGATCGACTGCACGACGGGCTCCCCGACCGGCTTCGCGCAGACCGCCTCGGCGACGGCGCGGAAGGTGCCGGGCCGGTCCGCGGCGAGCCCGGCGAGTACGCCCTCGACGTCGTCCGGGGTGCCGCCGTACGGCCAGCCGTCGGCGGAGGTGTAGCGCGGCGTCGCCCCGCCGGTCAGCACCAGGCCGCCCAGGTTCGACCCGAGCCGGCGGGCCGCCTCGACGACCACGGCGCCGCCGAGCGACCAGCCGTTCAGCACCGGTTCGCGCAGCCCGAGGTGCTCGACGAGCGCGACCACGTCACCGGCGATCGCGCCGATCGAGGCGTCCGCGAAGTCGGCGTCCGACCGGCCGCAGGCGCGGTGCTCGATCGTGGTGACCGAGTGCCCGGCGGCGAGCAGCGCGGACAGCGTCGTGTCCCAGCAGCGCGCGTTCGCGGCCCAGCCGTGCACCAGCACCACCGGCCGCCCGGTCCCGGCGTGGTGCTCGTAGAACACCCGCTTGCCGTCCTCCACCTCGAGGAACGCCATCGTCGATCACTCCTTCTCGTCGTGTGCGTCGAGCTGCGTGTGCGGCCGCCGCCGTCCGTCGTCCGGTGCGGGCCAGGGATCAGGCCCGCAGCCGTTCGCGCACCGCCGGGACGACCTTGTCGGCCAGGTAGGCGATCCGCTCGGAGCCGCTGTCCACCGGCTCGCCGGGGAGCATCGCCCAGAAGTGCACGTCCCGGATCTGCGGTGTCGCGGCGAGCAGCCCGCTGAAGTGGGTCACCGCCAGCTCGGCGTCCATCAGCTGGTAGGCGCCCGCCTCGACGATCTGCGCCGGGTCGGTGAACCGCGGCACCTCGTCCGGCGGGCCGAACGCGCCCCAGGAGATGTACTCGTTGAGCTGGTAGAGCGCGTGCTGCCCGATCCGGGACCACACCCGCTCCGGGTCCTCGGCGACGATCGCCCACTGGCCGGCGTAGATCCGGGCGTCCGCGACCGGGCGGCCGAGCCGCTCCAGGGCGTCGAGGTAGCTGCGGTGGTGCGCGTTCTGGGTGGACAGGAAGCCGTCGCCGATCCGGGCGGCCCGCTCGATCGCGACGTCGGCCATCGCCCCGACCAGCAGCTGCGGCGGCGTCTCCGGGACCGGGGTGACCGGCAGCGGCGGCAACCGGTAGCGGCGGCCCTGGTAACCGGCCGCGGAGCCGGACCACGCCTGCCGAATCACCTCCACGCCCTCCTCGAGCAGGCTCGGCCGCTGGGTGACCTTCCGGCCGAACGCCTCGAACTCGCGGACCCAGTAGCCCTGCCCGACGCCGAGATCGAACCGGCCGCCGGACAGCAGCGACAGCGTCGCCGAGTCCTCGGCGAGCCGCACCGGGTCGTGCAGCGGGGAGACGATCAGATTCGTCCCGATCCGCATCCGCGACGTGCGCTGCGCGATCGCCGACGCGAGCACGAACGGCGACGGGCTGTAGCCGTCGTCGCAGAAGTGGTGCTCGGTCAGCCACACCGAGTCCAGGCCCTTCTGCTCGGCCCAGGAGATCTGGTCGAGCACCTCGGCGTAGAACGAGCCGAAGGGCCGGTCCGGGACCGGATTGCGGAAGTCGTACCAGAGCCCGAAGGCCGGACCGGTACCGGCGGAGGTCTCGCGCACGCTGGTCATGGCGGCACCCTGGTCGCCGGGGTGGGCGCTGTCACCCCCCGGCCGGCCGCCGCGTTGTCGACTCCGCCAAACCGGACGGCCGCGCCCCCGCGACAGCCGGGCGGACCGGCCGTAACGTCACCCGGTGTCCCTCGCCGATACCGTCGATCTCACCGCACTGGCCCGCTGGGGCGCCCGTACCGGGCTGACCGGTCCGATCTCCGACGTCCGGCCGGTCGGCGGCGGCACCCAGAACGTCGTGCTCCGGCTGACCTGGGGCGACCGGGACCTGGTGCTGCGCCGCCCGCCCGAGCATCCCCGGCCCGGCAGCAACGCCACCATGGCCCGGGAGATCCGGGTGCTGTCCGCGCTGGCCGGCACCGGCGTGCCGCACCCGGCGTTCGTCGCCGGCTGCACCGACACCGACGTCCTCGGCGTCGTGTTCTACCTGATGGACGCCGTCGACGGCGACAATCCCGGCGCGTCCGTCGGCTCGCTCTACCGCACCGGCCCGAGCGCCCGCCGGACCGCCGCACTGGACACCGCGACCGCGCTGGCCCGGCTCGCCGCGGTCGACCACGAGGCGATCGGGCTCGGCGACCTCGGCCGGCCGGCCGGGTTCCTGGAACGGCAGGTGCAGCGCTGGCTGGACCATCTCGCGTCCTACGACGGGGTCCCCGGCTACCCCGGGCACCGGCTCCCGCACATCGACGAGCTCGCCGCCTGGCTGCGGGCGCACCGCCCCGGACAGTCCCGGCCCGGCCTGGTGCACGGCGACTACCACCTCAACAACGTGCTGCTCGATCCGGTCGAGCCGCGGGTCGCCGCGATCGTCGACTGGGAGATGTGCACGGTCGGCGATCCGCTGCTCGACCTCGGCTGGCTGCTCGTCACCTGGCCGGACCGCCCCGGCCCGCTCGCCGGCGCCGCGCTCGCCGAGTGCGGCGGCCTCCCGGAGCCCGCCGAGCTGGTCGAGACCTACGCCCGCGGCTCCGACCGGGACCTGTCCGCGATCGACTGGTACACCGTGCTCGCCGGGTTCAAACTGGCCATCGTCATCGAGGGGACGCACGCCCGCGCGCACGCCGGGCAGGCCGATCCGGCGACCGGGGAGCATCTGCACCGGGCCGCGGTCGACCGGCTGGAGCACGTGGCACAGCTGGCCGGACTCTGACCACCCGCCCGGCCCCGGCGCGGCCCCGCCCTTCGCACGGGATCGCTGTGTTCGCACGGGAGCGGATCCCGTGCGAACGCGGCGAACCCGTGCGGATCCGGCCGGCGGTTCAGCCGATCCGCTCACGCAGGACCTCGACACCGGGTCCGGCCAGGCGATCCAGCACGGCGGGCCGGCCGCAGGCCGCGACGAGCAGGTCGATGCCGCGGCCACGGATCTCGGCGCCCTCGCCGTGCGCGAACCCCGCGTCGTCGGCGACGAAGCGCAGGCCCGCCAGCCTGCGCCGGGTGGTGAAACCGGTCGGCGCCCGCCCGACGACGTGGTCGAGCCCGAGCCGCACGTCCGCCGGATCCGGGTCGTACGGGATCCCGAGCGGCACCGCGATGTCGGCGGTGTGCACGAGCGAGTCGGTCATCGGGCCGTGCGGGCCGGTGCCGGGCGGGGAGAACCGGCTGTCGGCCCGGTCCCGCAGGGTCGCGACGATCTCCGGCACCGGGCGCTCCGCCACCCGCCGGGCCACCTGGTCGATCGCCCGGTCGACGTCACCGCGGGCCCGCACCATCGCGAGCAGCAGCCCGGGCAGCGACATCGTCAGCACCGAGGCGACGTGCCCGGCGACCGTCCGCACGTCCCAGCCCGCGCAGAGGCTCGGGGCCGCGAGCTGGTCCGCGTCGAGCGACTCGACCAGGTCGGCGAGCGCGCGCCGGTTCCGGGCCGACACCGCGACGACCGCATCCTGCGACATGGAGCTCCCCCTCGATCCGCGGGGCGGGAGCCTAGCGCGCGCGGCCCGGACCGGCCGTCACCCGCCCCGCCGACCCGACCAACCGCGGTCGCGGCGCACCCACCCGGCCCGCACGCCCGTGCCGACCCACCCACCCAGCCGGCAGCGCCGACCCACCCACCCAGCCGGCAGCGCCGACCCACCCACCCAGCCGGCAGCGCCGACTCACCCACCCAGCCGGCAGCGCCGACTCACCCACCCAGCCGGCAGCGCCGACTCACCCACCCAGCCGCCCGTGGAACGCGCGGATGTGTGCCTCGATCAGGTCCGCCGCGACCACCCCGTCCGCACCGGACAGTGCGGCGTGGATCTCCCGGTGCTCGGCACGCAGCCGGTCCCGCAGCGCCGGCCAGTCCCCCTGCTCCCGCATCGCCCCGAGCAGGAACCCGCGCACCGACTCCCGGATCGCCACCGTCAGCTCGTTGACCAGCCGGTTCCCGGCGGCGCCCGCGATGGCGACGTGGAAGGCGATGTCGGCGTCGCTGAACTCCTCGGGCCCGAGATCGGCGTCCATCTCGTCCAGCGCGGCGGCCATCGTCAGCAGGTCGGCGGCGGAGCGGCGGCGGGCGGCCAGCTCGGCGGAGAACCGCTCCAGCATCACCCGGGCCTCGGTCACGTCGTCCACGGGGAAGGAATCGACGGCCAGGTGCAGCGCCAGCACCCGCCCGAGCGCGCGCGCCGGGGCCGGGACGACCACCGTCCCCGAGTCCGCGCCCGTCCCCACCTGGGACCGGATCACGCCCTGGGCCTGCAGCACCCGCAGCGCCTCGCGCACCGCCTGCCGGCTCGCACCGAGCTGCGCCGCCAGCTCGCGCTCCGGCGGGAGCCGGTCGCCGGGCCGCCACTCCCCCGTCGTCAGGCGGCCCACGACGTGCTCCAGCACCATCTCGTAGGTGGCCGGGCGCGCCCTGCGGGTGTCGGTCACGTCGTCCCCCAGAACTTGTGTGTGGTCCGACCATACCGCTACCTTGGTCCGACCACATGTACCGACATCCTCCGCCCACCACTTCCACGGAGGCGCCATGCCACGCGTCGGCCTGATGGTCACGTGCCTGAACGACACCCTGTTCCCGGACACCGGCAAGGCCGTCGTCACCCTGCTGCGCAGGCTGGGGGTCGACGTCGGCTTCCCCGCCGCGCAGACCTGCTGCGGCCAGCCGATGGTGAACACCGGCTACTTCGACGAGGCCGTCCCGCTGGTGCGCAACCACCTCGACGCGTTCGCCGGGTACGACGCGGTGATCGCGCCGTCCGGCTCCTGCGCCGGTTCGGTCCGCCACCAGCACGGGCTGGTCGCCGAACGGTCCGGCGATCCCGGGCTGGTCCGCGCCGTCGGGGACGCCCCGCCGGTCCACGAACTGTCCGAATACCTGGTCGACGTGCTCGGCACGGTCGACGTCGGCGCGTACTTCCCGCACCGCGTCACCTACCACCCGACGTGTCACTCGTTGCGGATGCTCGGCGTCGGCGACCGGCCGACCCAGTTGCTGAGCGCCGTCCGCGGGCTCACCCTGCTCGATCTGCCGGGCGCGGCCGAGTGCTGCGGCTTCGGCGGGACGTTCGCGGTGAAGAACGCCGAGACGTCGATCGCGATGGGCAACGACAAGGCCCGGCACGTCCGGGAGACCGGCGCCGAGGTGCTGGTGGCCGGGGACAATTCCTGCCTGATGCACATCGGCGGGCTGCTGTCCCGGCAGCGCTCCGGGCTCCGGGTGATGCACCTCGCGGAGGTGCTCGCGCAGACCGAGCCGGTGATCTCCGACGCCGGCCGGGCGGCGGACCGGCGTTCGGTGGGCAGTGCGGGGGTGACGGCGTGAGCGGCACCTTCCTCGGCACCCCGGCGTTCCCGGCGGCGGCCCGCACCGCGCTGGGCGACTCGCAGCTGCGCCGCAATCTCGCGCACGCCACCGGCACGATCCGTACGAAGCGGGCCGGTGTGGTCGGCGAGGTCGACGAGTGGGAGCAGCTGCGGCTGGCCGGCGCGGCGATCAAGGAGCGGGTGCTGCGGCACCTGCCCGACTACCTGGAGCAGCTGGAGCGGTCGCTGACCGCGGCCGGCGCCACCGTGCACTGGGCGCGGGACGCGGCGGAGGCGAACGCGATCGTCGTCGGGATCGCGCAGCGGCACGGCACCGACGAGGTCGTCAAGGTCAAGTCGATGGCGACCCAGGAGATCGAGCTCAACGAGACGCTGGAGGCCGCCGGCATCCACGCCTGGGAGACCGATCTCGCCGAGCTGATCGTGCAGCTCGGCGACGACCTGCCCAGCCATATCCTGGTGCCCGCGATCCACCGCAACCGGGCGGAGATCCGGGAGATCTTCCTGCGCGAGATGGGCCGGGCCGGGCGGGCCGCGCCGGACGACCTGACCGACGAGCCGAAGCAGCTCGCCGCGGCGGCCCGGGCGCACCTGCGGGAGAAGTTCCTGCGGGCGAAGGTCGCGGTGTCCGGGGCGAACTTCGCGGTCGCCGAGACGGGGACGCTGACCGTCGTCGAGTCCGAGGGCAACGGCCGGATGTGCCTGACGCTGCCCGAGGTGCTGGTGTCGGTGGTCGGCATCGAGAAGGTGCTGCCGACGTTCGCCGATCTGGACGTGATGCTCCAGCTGCTGCCGCGCAGCTCCACCGGCGAGCGGATGAACCCCTACACCTCGACGTGGACCGGTGTCACCCCGGGCGACGGCCCGCAGGAGGTGCACGTGGTGCTGCTGGACAACGGCCGCACCGACGTACTCGCCGACCCGACCGGGCGGCAGGCGCTGCGCTGCATCCGCTGCTCGGCCTGCCTGAACGTCTGCCCGGTCTACGAGCGCACCGGCGGGCACGCCTACGGCTCGGTGTACCCGGGCCCGATCGGCGCGATCCTGACGCCGCAGCTGCGCGGGGTGGGCTCGGACCCGCAGACCGACTCGCTGCCCTACGCGTCCAGCCTGTGCGGGGCCTGCTTCGAGGTGTGCCCGGTGCGGATCGACATCCCGGAGGTGCTGGTGCACCTGCGCGGCGAGGTGGTCGCCGAGCACCGGCGGACGTCCCGGCTGCCGTCGGTGCAGGACGTCGCGATGAAGGCGGCGTCCTGGACGCTGTCGTCGGCGGCGCGCACCGAGCGGGCCGAGAAGGCCGCCGGGCTCGGTGGCCGGCTCGTGGCACGGATGGTGCGGCACGACCCGGGCGGGCGGACGGTGCTGGGCGCGGTGCCCGGCCCGGCGGGTGCCTGGTCGGACTCGCGGGACGTACCGGTGCCGGCCGGGGAGTCGTTCCGGACCTGGTGGGAGCGGACGGACGGCGGCAGCCGGACCATCGACACGGACGGCGGCAGCCGGACCATCGACACCGACGGCGGCAGCCGGACCATCGACACCCCCACCGCACCCACCGACGGCGACGCCGAGGGAGGCCGGTCGTGAGCGCGCGCGAGGCGATCCTGGGCAGGGCCCGCCGGGCCCTGTCCGACGTGCCGGACGTCGAGCCGGTGCTCGACGTCCCGGTGGTCCGGCCCGCCCCGGCCCGGGACCTGACGCACGAGCAGGTGGTGGACCTGTTCGGCGAGCGGGTCGCGGACTACCGGGCCGTGGTGGAGCGGGCGTCGGCGGCGTCGGCGGCCGGGGCGGTCGCCGGTGCGCTGGCCGGCCGGGAGCCGCTCGCCGGGAGCGGGCCGCTGCGGGTCCTGGTGCCGGCGGGTTTCCCGCCGGAGCTGGTGCCGGACAGGATCGAGGTGGTCGTGGACGGCCCGGACGTCTCTGTGCCCGAGCTGGACCGCTGCGACGGCGTGCTGTCGACGGCCGCGGTCGGCATCGCCGAGACCGGCACGATCATCCTGGACCACGGCCCCGGCCAGGGCAGGCGAGCCGCGACCCTGGTCCCGGACCTGCACGTCTGCGTGGTCCGGGCCGACCAGGTCGTCGCAGGAGTGCCGGAGGCGGTCGCCGGGCTGGACCCGGTGCGGCCGCACACCTGGATCAGCGGGCCGAGCGCGACCAGCGACATCGAGCTGGACCGGGTCGAGGGCGTGCACGGGCCGCGCACCCTGCACATCGTGATCGTCGGTTGACCCGTCCCGGCCGAGCGTTGCGAGATGGCGGTGGCGAGCGCCATCTCGCAACGCTCGGCGCCGGCGAGCCGAGGACGACAGCCGCAGAGCTATCGCCGATCGGCGGAACTCGCCTTGGACCACCCACCCGGCCCGCCCTGGCGTCTTCCGTCACCGAGACGGTCCTGCGCGGCGAATCCGACACTCCCGGTGCCGCCGGGAATCAGGGGTGCACTGGTTGGGTACGACGTCGTACGGGCCGGGACCGGCCACCGCCGCCGGCGAGTTCCGACGGAGCTGGCCGGCGCTGATCGGAGCGACGATCGGCATCGGGTTCGGGATCGGTGGGTTCACCTTCTACACCAACGGCCTGTTCATCCCGAGCCTGGAGGCCGAGTTCGGCTGGTCCCGGACGGCGCTGTCGTCGGTGCTGCTGTTCGGCTACCTGGTGCACATCGTGGTGCCGCCGTTCGTCGGGTCGCTGGTCGACCGGTTCGGCGCCCGGCTGCCCGGCGTGCTCGGGGAACCAGGCCGCGGCCACGACGACGGCGATGCCGACCAGGCCTGGTCCGGTTCCGCCGGGCCGGACCGCCGGCGGACCTGCTGGCCCGGCTCTGCGCCCGCGAGCAGCCGGTCCGGGCCTGAGCGGCCGCTCCCGGCCCGGGCAGCCGGTCAGCCGCGCTGCTCCGCGCCGAGGATCCGCAGCACCACGGTGGCGACGTCCCCGGCGA
This sequence comes from Pseudonocardia sp. NPDC046786, assembly GCF_040645415.1. Taxonomy (NCBI): domain Bacteria; kingdom Bacillati; phylum Actinomycetota; class Actinomycetes; order Pseudonocardiales; family Pseudonocardiaceae; genus Pseudonocardia; species Pseudonocardia sp. NPDC046786. The sequence goes on from NZ_JBEYYF010000007.1 coordinate 287,024, forward strand.
CCCGGTCCGGCGTCCCGCCGGGCAGCACCAGATGGCTGACCACCAGCCGGGACGCGGTGGCCGCAGCGAGCCGGACGTCGGCGTCGGGCAGGTCGGGCCGGACGCGGCGCAGGAAGCCGGCCGCCCGGTCGGTGGCCGCGGCGACGATCGGGCCCGAGCCGCTCCCGAACGCCGACGGCACCGCGGCCTCGCCGGTCAGCAGCGCCGTGACCAGCGGATTGCGCGCCGCCTCGGTCAGCGCGGCGTGCACCGCGGCGACCCAGGCCGCGTGCAGGTCGGGTTCGCCGTCGAGCGCGGTCTCGATCCGGTCGAGGAACCGGCCGGTCGCGCGCAGCACGAGCGCCGCGGCCAGCCCGTCGCGGTCGCCGAACTCGCTGTAGAGGGTCTGCCTGCTCACCCCGACCCGGCGGGCCAGCTCCGGCATCGACGGGCGGTCCCCGGCGACGGCGAGCTGCTCGGCGACGTCGAGCACCTCGGCGCGCAGGTCGTCGCGCGCCCGCCGGGCCATCGTCCGCCGCTCCACGCGCCGATCCTGGACCGTGCGACGGTTTCCGTCAATCGAGTGGACAGTTATCGGAGAACTGTCTAACGTCCGGTGTCCGGTGGTCGCAGCGAGGAGGCACGCCCGTGAGCCTGGTCCAGCACGCCCGTGAACGGTGGTCGTCGGTGCTCGCCCTGCCGGCGCCGGAGCGGGTCGACGGCGCCCTGCTGGCCGCGGCGACCGGCCGCCGGCCGGCGCCGTTCGGTCCGGTCCCGGCGGGACTGCGCGAGGTCCCCGGTGACGCCGGGGCGCCGCTGCTCGGCCACGCGCTCGCCTACGTGCGGTTCGGGCACCGCTTCACCCGGGCCCGCACCGAGGCGCTCGGGCCGGTCTGGTGGATGCGCAGCCCCGCCGGCCGGGCGATCGTGGTGACCGGGCCGGCCGCGAGCCGCGAGGTGCTGACCAACCGGGACAAGGCGTTCTCCCAGGAGGGGTGGCGGGCGACCGTCGGCGCGTTCTTCCACCGCGGGCTGATGCTGCTCGACTTCGACGAGCACCGCGCGCACCGGCGGATCATGCAGGAGGCGTTCACCGCGGACCGGATCGAGGGCTACGTCGCCACCACCACCCCGGTGCTGCGGGAGGTCATGGCGACCTGGCCCGCCGAGCTGCGGCTCTACCCGGCGCTCAAGCGGCTCACCCTCGATGTCGCGCAGAAGGTCTTCATGGACGGCCGGTCCGGGCCGGAGGCCGAGGCCGTCAACACGGCGTTCGTGGACTGCGTGCGCGCGGCGAACTCGTTCGTCCGCCGGGACCTGCCGGGCACCCGGTGGCGGCGCGGGCTGCGCGGGCGGGCGCTGCTGGAGGACTGGTTCCGGTCCAATCTGGAGGCCAAGCGGGCGGGCGGCGGCGACGACCTGTTCTCCGCGCTGTGCCACGCCCGGGCCGGCGACGGCGAGCGGTTCACCGACGACGACGTCGTCAACCACATGATCTTCCTGATGATGGCGGCGCACGACACCTCGACGACGACGGCCGCCTCGGCCGCCTTCCATCTCGCCCGCAACCCGTACTGGCAGGACCGCTGCCGCGCCCAGTCCGACGCGCTGGCCGCCCGGATCGGCGACGCGGTGCCCACCGTCGCCGACCTGCGCTCGCTCACCGACATCGACCTGGTGATCCGCGAGGCGCTGCGGATGGACGCGCCGGTGCCGGTCGTCATGCGGACCGCGGTCACCGACACCGCCGTCGCCGGGCACCACGTGCCGGCCGGGACCCGGGTCGTCGTCGCCCAGGCGGTCAACCACTACGACCGCTCCTGCTGGAGCGACCCGGAGAGCTTCGATCCGGACCGGTTCGGTCCGGACCGGCGCGAGGACCGCAGCGACCGGGACGCCTGGATCCCGTTCGGCGGCGGCGTGCACAAGTGCATCGGCCTGCACTTCGGCACGCTCGAGGTCACCGCGATCCTGCACGAGATGCTGCAGCGCTTCCGCTGGACCGTCGCCGCCGAACACCGGCTGCGCTGGGACAACACCTCGCTGCCGGTGCCGGTCGGCGGGATCCCGGTCACGCTGCGCCCGCGCGGCTGACCGGCCGGCGGCTACCGGTCGTCGTCGTCCTCGGCGGCGTTCCACCGCTCGTCGCGGCGGTCCTCCTCCTCGGTCCGCTCGCGGGCGATCTCCAGCGCGCGCGCCGCGGTCGCCCGGTCCGGGTAGGGCCCGAGCCGGTCGGCGGCGCGGCAGCCCTCCCGCGGCTCCACCGTGTTGTGCCGGAGGCAGTAGAACCATTGCTCGTCGCTCATCGGTCCAGCCTGGCACCGGGACCCGGTTGCGCGCTGCCCGCCGCGCCGGTGGCCCGCGATGGCAGGGTGTGCGCATGGCTCTGGTGCTCGGGGTGGACTCGTCCACCCAGTCCTGCAAGGTCGTCGTCCGTGACGCCGACTCCGGCGAGCTGGTCCGGTCCGGCCGGGCCGCCCATCCGGACGGCACCGAGGTCGCGCCGCAGGCGTGGTGGGACGCGCTGCAGGCCGCCGTCGACGACGCGGGCGGCCTGGACGGGGTGTCCGCGCTCGCCGTCGCGGGCCAGCAGCACGGCATGGTCTGCCTGGACGGCTCCGGCGAGGTCGTGCGGGACGCGCTGCTGTGGAACGACACCCGCTCCGCCGCGGCCGCCGCCGCGCTGGTCGAGGAGATCGGCGCCGAGGGCTGGGCCGGCGCGACCGGGGTGGTGCCGGTCGCGTCGATCACGCTGGCGAAGCTGCGCTGGCTGGCCGGTGCCGAGCCGGAGCACGCGGCCGCCACCGCGGCGGTGTGCCTGCCGCACGACTGGCTCACCTGGCGGCTGCGCGGCGCACCCGGGCTGGACGAGCTGGTCACCGACCGGTCCGACGCCTCCGGCACCGGCTACTTCGACGGCCGCGACTACCGGCCCGACCTGCTGGAACACGGATTCGGCCGGACGCCGGTGCTGCCCAGGGTGCTGGGCCCGGCGGAGTCGGTGGAGGGGCCCGGCGGGATCGTCGTCGGGGCCGGGGCGGGCGACAACGCGGCCGCCGGGCTGGGAGTCGACGCCGGCGACGACGTCGTCGTCTCGCTGGGCACATCGGGCACCGTGTTCGCCCGGTCCGCGCGGCGCGCCCAGGACCCGTCCGGCATCGTGGCCGGCTTCTCCGACGCGACCGGCGCCTACCTGCCGCTGATCGCCACCCTGAACGCCTCCCGGGTGCTGGACGCGACCCGCAGGCTGCTCGGCGTCGACCACGACGAGCTGGGCAGGCTCGCGCTGGCCGCCGAGCCGGGTGCGGGCGGCCTGGTCGTCGTCCCGTACCTGGAGGGCGAGCGGACGCCGAACCTGCCGGACGCCACCGGTGCGCTGCACGGCTGGACGCTCGCCTCCGGCACCCGGGAGAACCTGGCCCGGGCCGCCGTCGAGGGCATGCTGTTCGCCCAGCGGGTCGGCCTGGAGGCGCTGCGCGCGCAGGGCGTGTCGGTGACCGGGGTGACCCTGGTCGGCGGTGCCGCCCGGTCCGAGGCGGTATGCCGGGTCGCCGCGCAGGTGTTCGAGGTGCCGGTCCGGGTGCCCGAGCCCGGCGAGTACGTCGCCGACGGCGCCGCCCGGCAGGCCGCCTGGGCGCTGCGCGGCGGCCCCACGCCGCCGGTCTGGACCGCCGCCGGTGAGCCCGCCCGGTACGAGCCGGAGCCGGCCCCGGACGCCTGGGAGCGCTACCGCGCGGCGGCCGAGCGGTTCCTGGAGCGCGGATGAGCTCCGAGCCGGCCGGGCGCAGCCCGCTGCTGGTCCTCGGCAAGATCACCGACATCCTGGACGCGTTCACCCTGCAGGCCCCGGTGCTCAGCCTGGGCGAGATCCAGCAGGCGACCGGGCTGCCGACCTCGACCGTGCAGCGGCTGGTGTCCAACATGGTCGCCGCCGGGATGCTGGACCGGGTCGGCGACCGGGTCCGGATCGGGGTGCGGATGGCCTACTGGGCGGGTGCCGCCGCCCGTGGCGCCGATCTGCTGGAGCTGGCCGTCCCGGTGCTGCGCGAGCTGCGCGACACCACCGGTGAGACGGCCACCCTGTTCCGCACCGAGCGCGGGCTGCGGGTCTGCGTCGCGATGGCCGAGACCCGGCACGCGCTGCGCCGCGAGATGCACGTCGGCAAGATCGCCCCGCTGCACACCGGTTCGGCCGGCCGGGTGCTGCTGGCCTGGGACGACGCGCTCGCCGGGCGGGTGCTCGCCGGGCCGCTGGAGACGATCACCGACCACACCGTGACCGATCCGGGGGCGCTGCGGGCGCTGCTCGCCGGGACCCGCCGGGACGGGTTCGCCATCACCACCGCCGAACGCGACGACGGCGGCTCCGGCCTGGCCGCGCCGGTGTTCGACCAGGCGGGCGCGGTCGCGGCCGCGCTGACGGTGAGCGGCCCGACGATCCGGCTCACCCGGGAGCGCTGCGAGCAGCACGTCGATCTGCTGGTCGGCGCCGCCGAGCAGCTGACCCGCACGCTCGGCGGCCGGCGACCGTTCTGATCCCCACCGGGGTCCGGGCTGTCATGACCCCGCGCCTGCCGCTGCCGTGTGGTCGACCACGGTGGCGGCGGTCAGGGTGTTGTACAGCAACATGGCGATCGTCATGGGGCCGACACCGCCCGGTACCGGGGTGATGGCGGAAGCGATCTCGGCCACCTCGGCGGTACGGACGTCGCCGCACAGTCCGTCTGCGGTCCGGTGGATACCGATGTCGACGACGACCGCACCCGGCTTCACCATCTCCGGGCCGACGAGACCCGGCTGCCCGGCGGCGACCACCAGCAGATCGGCCTGCCGGCACTTTCCCACCAGGTCCCGGGTCGCGGAGTGGCAGGTCGTGACGGTCGCGTCGCGGCTGAGCAGCAACTGGGCCTGCGGACGGCCGACCAGGACCGATCTCCCAACGACGACGGCCTCGGTTCCTGCGACCGGGATGTCGTGGCGGTCGAGCAGCCGCAGCACCCCGGCCGGCGTGCACGGGCGCAGGCCGGGACGGCCCTGTGCGAGCCGCCCGGCCGAGGTCGTGGTGAGCCCGTCGACGTCCTTCCCGGGTGGGATCCGGGCAAGGACACGATCGGGATCGAGATGGTCCGGGAGCTGGACCAGGATCCCGGTGACGGCGGTGTCCGCCGCGAGCTCGTCGACCAGTGCCTCGAGCGCACTCTGATGCACGTCGGCCGGCAGGTGCCGGTGCAGGTCCGCCATCCCCGCCTCGACGCAGAGCCGGCGCTTGTTCCGCACGTAGACCTCGGACGCCGGGTCATCGCCGACCAGCACGGTGGCCAGACCGGGCGGCCGGGCCAGTGCGGCGACCGCACGGGCGACCTCGGCCCGGACCTCGGCGGCCACGGCGCGGCCGTCGAGCACGGTGGCGGGCACGCCTACTCCCTGCCCTGGCGCAGGACCGGCGCGACCTCGGCTGCCGCGTCGTCGCCGTAGGCGTCGGCCAGCCGAGGCAGGTCGGCCTCGGAGATCGACCACTCCTGGGCGCCCTCGCTCTCGATGACCAGCACGGCGACAAGCGCCCCGAGCTGGGCCGCCCGTTCGGGGCCCAGTCCGGCGTCGATCCCGGACAGGAACCCGGCGCGGAAGCCGTCGCCGACCCCGGTGGGATCGCGCACGTCGCGGGCCGGCACGGCCGGGACCCGTACCTCGAGCCCGTTCCGGTCGGCGATCTCGATCCCGGCGCGCCCGAGCGTGGTGATCCGCAGCCCGACCCGGTCGGTGATCTCCTCGGCCGACCAGCGGGTCCGCTCCCGGAGCAGCTGCCACTCGTACTCGTTGGTGAACAGGTAGCGGGCCCCGTCGACCAGCTCCCGGCACTGCCGGCCGTCGAGGCGGGGCAGCTGCTGGGAGGGATCGGCGGCGAAGTCGACGCCCAGCGAGCGGGCCTGCCGGGTGTGGGCGAGCATGGCGTCCGGGTCGCAGGCGCCGATCAGGATCAGCGATATCTCGTGCCGTGCGTGCACCGGGGCGATGGTGATCGTCTTCGACTCGCTCATCGCCCCCGGATGGAACGACGCGATCTGGCACTCGTCGACGTCGGTCGTACAGGTGAACCGGCCGGTGTGCGCGGACTCGACGACCAGCACCTCGTCGCAGACCACGCGATGCTCCTCGAGCAGACGCCGGTAATCGTCGAAGTCGGACCCGACCGCGCCGAGCAGCAGCGGGCGTCGTCCGAGCAGGCCCATCCCGTAGGCGATGTTCGCGGCCACGCCGCCCCGGTGCACGACGAGCTGGTCGACCAGGAAGCTGAGCGAGAGCCGGTCGAGCTTGCCGATGAGGATGTGGTCGGCGAACCGGCCGGGGAACCTCATGAGGTGGTCGGTGGCGATCGACCCGGACACGGCGATGGTGCCGATGGTCATGATGGGTGCTCCTGGTTCTCAGAAGGCGCTGGGAGACGGCGCTGGGGACGGCGCTGTCAGAAGACGACGGTGGTGCGTCCGTCGACGAGGACGCGGTCGTCGCAGTGCCAGGCCACGGCGCGGGCCAGGACTGTCCGTTCGATGTCGGCGCCGCGGCGGGTGAGCTCCGCGACGGTGGCGCGGTGGTCGACCCGCACCACGTCCTGCTCGATGATCGGGCCCTCGTCGAGATCCTCGGTGGCGTAGTGCGCGGTGGCGCCGATCAGCTTGACCCCGCGTTCCTTGGCCCGGGTGTAGGGGCCGGCCCCGGCGAAGGCCGGCAGGAACGAGTGGTGGATGTTGATCACCGGTGCGCCGACGGCGTGCAGGAAGTTCGCCGAGAGGATCTGCATGTACCGGGCCAGCACCACGAGCTCGGTGCCGCAGTCGCGTAACAGCTCCAGCTGCGTGCGTTCCGCCTCCTCCTTGCCGCCCGGGCCGACCGGGATGTGGGTGAAGGGGATGCCGAAGGCGGCGACGTCGTCGGCGAGATCGGGATGGTTGGACACGACGTGGACGACGTCGACCGGTAGCTCGCCGCGGCGGGTCCGCCAGAGCAGGTCCAGCAGGCAGTGGTCGTGCCGGGACGCGAAGACGACCGTGCGGGTGCGCGCGGCGACCGGCCGGAAACTGTAGTCCGCGCCGAGCGGGCGTGCGACCTCCACCGCGAAGGCGTGCTCCAGCGCGGGCAGCTGGATCGCGAGGTCGTGCAGGTGGAAGACGATCCGCAGGAAGAACCGTCCCCCGGAGGGGCCGGTGGTGTCCTGGTCGGACTGGACGATGTTGGCCGCGTGCTCGGCGAGGAAGCTCGACACCCGGGCGACGACCCCGGGCCGGTCGATACAGGTGACGACCAGCCGGGCCAGCTCGTCCGGGTTCTCGGTCGGCGCGGTCCGTGGCGTCACGGCACGGCTCTCGACAGCAGTCATGCGTGCCTCTCAGTACCGGTAGTGCTCGGGCTTGTACGGGCCCTCGACGTCGACGCCGATGTACTCGGCCTGGTCCTTGGACAGCTTCGTCAGCTCCCCGCCCAGCGCCAGCACGTGCACCTT